>NZ_CP030059.1:318333-636666 GCF_015291745.1 Bradyrhizobium sp. CCBAU 53351 | reverse complement strand
CACGGCCCTGCGAACGCTGATCGGACTGATCTGCCGGAGTGAGGATCCCGTCGAAGCCATACCCTTTCTCGACCGTTGCACCTCGATCCAGGAAAGCCTGCACGGGCCGCAGTCCATCCTGGGCGACCTCAACTCCTGGATCAGCAAGGCAGGCGGCGTCGACTTCAAGCTCGTCGAGCCATTTCAGTTGAAGCGGCTGGCGATCAAGTCCGCGCTCTTTGGTGAGAACAGCCGGCAGACCGCCGGGGAATGCGAGGCCATCGCGCGAAGATGGGCCCTTCTTGGTGACTACGCGCGCGCCGCAGCTCTTCTGGAGCGAAGCATCTCGATCCTCGAGACGATCCACGGCGCCGTCAGCGTCGAGATGGCAGCCGCCGTCGACACGCTCGCCGAGATCGGGGCGCGGCTGAAGAAATGGGAGGCCACTGAGGCGAACCTGCAACGCAGCTTGCATCTGAAGCAAAAGATATTCGGCGAGCGCAGCGAGGAAGCGGCACGGACATTGCTGACCGTCGCCATCACCCACGCAAATTCCAGCAATCTGCAGGACCGCAGGCTCAGGAGCGAGCGTGCGCGCAAGGCCGTGACCGCCTTCGCGCAGGGCCTCGGCATCATGGAGGAGCGGTTTGGATCAGACAGCTTCGAGGTCCGGAAAGCTCTCGCCGCGATGATTTCGGCCTATGTGGATTGTGGAGAGTTCTGGGAGGCCGAACCTCTGCTCAAGCGGCTCCTCGCAATGAGCGAGCAGACCTATGGAAAGGACGCTGCGGCCCTGCTCTGGATTCTCGCCGAGCTCGCCGCCGGCTATGCGCGCGAAGGCTCGCAAGACGCCGAGCCGACCCTGGAGCGGGGCTTCTCGGTGCTGCGGGCATTCCTCGACCCCGCAAAGCCGGCCTCTCGGTACAGAACGGCAGATCTGGCAGGCAACAAGGCGGCGCCCCACGGCGGCGTGCTGGAGACGCTGGTCGAGGCCTCGGAGATGCATCGCCGCAACCTTCGAAAGCGATGGGGAGCGTAGGGCCCGACCTCCGATGACAGATTACAGAACCGAGAAACTGCAATGCCATTGCTGCGGCAAGTCCTCCGAGCATTCCGTGCTCATGAGCTCGAACACGCGCGGCTCACCCGACCTCGACCAGCGGCCGCCGAAAATGTACCGCTGGACCATTGGAAGCTGGCTGCAGGAGTGTCCCTATTGCGGCTACGTGGCCCCGAGCATCGACAAGGGCGACGCGAAGGCGCGCAGCTTCCTCGATACGGCCGAATTCCTCACCGCCTCACGCGACCCATCGTCCGACCCGGCATCGCGCCGCTTCCTGGTGCGCGCCGCGCAGCATGCCCATGACGGCGAACGGAGATCGGCGTTCCTGAGCACGCTGTCCGCGGCCTGGGTCTGCGACGACGCCAGCAGGCCGTCCGAGGCGGCGGCACTCCGCCTCAAAGCCGCACGTCATCTGGAAGGCCCGCGTATCACCTCGCTCGACACCAGGCTGCTCCTGCTCGACGTCCTGCGGCGCGCATCGAGCTGGGAGGCCGCCGAGGCACTGATCGCCGATTTGACGGCCGAAGAGCTGGAATATCCCTTCGCCGAAATCGTCGCCTTCCATCGCGACAAGATCGCGGCCAGGGATGACGCGCGATACACGATCGGCCAGGCGCTCGAGGGGAAGCCTGCGCCGCCGGTCGCGACCTCGGTCGCGGACCCCGAGCTGATCAAAGCCATCGCACGGCACATCCAGATCATTCCGAGCCCGCGGAAGACGTGACCATGAAAGCCGCTTTCCGTTGAATTGATTCGCGTATCCAAAAGGAGCTCCCCTTGATTCGGTCCTCTCGCACCATCCGCCTTTCGGTTTCGGTCGGCACCCTTTTTCTCGCCGCGGTTTCGATCCTGCCGGCCGCCTGGGCGGGCGATTACTGGGAGCCGAAGAATTACGCACCCGTGACCGACCCTGCGAAGCAAAAGCAGATCCACAATGACGGAGCCGCCATATGGAGAGAAGGCAACGAGCTCTACAAGGCCGGAGACTACAAGAAGGCTCTCGAGGTATTCGAACGGTCGATCGTCAAGTACCAGATCCTTCGCCTGACGAACGATATCGAGATCGTCACACGCGCGATAAAGGCCTCGGCCTGCATGGATCGGCTCAACTCCACCGACATCAATCAGCTCAAGGAACTTATCGGGGAGAATGAGGACAAGACGTCGGGCGCGATGACTCCGTACCCGAATTCATGCCTGCCCTTTTCAGACCTGGCGGCCCACGTGCAAAAACGCATCGCGGCTCTTCAGAAGACGAGCAGATGATCCCAGGTCCCGGCGGTTCGAGCTACGGCGCCAGATACCGCATCAGCTCCGGATTGCCCCTCACCTCGCCGGCCTCGCCTTGCAACGCGACCCTGCCGCGGTCGAGCACGTAAGCATAATCGGCGACGCGGAGCGCCAAATCGAGGTGCTGCTCGACGATGATGACGGCGATCGTCTTCGCCAGCTCGATCAGGCGCTCGGTGATCTCCTCGATGACGCCGATCCAGACGCCTTCGGTCGGCTCGTCCAACAGCAGCAGCTTGGGATCCCCCAACATGGCGCGGCCGATCGCGAGCATCTTGCGCTCGCCGCCCGACAGCGTGCCGGCGGGCTGATCGAGGCGCTGGCCGAGTTTTGGGAAGATCGCCAGCACGCGGTCGACGGCGGAGGCGTCCTTGTTCGCGAGCGAGCCGACCGCGAGATTGTCGCGCACCGACAGGCGCGCGAACACCGAATGCTCCTGCGGCACATAGCCGATGCCGGCGCGCACGCGTTCCTGGGTGGCACGGCGGCTGATGTCGCGGCCGTCGAAGGCGACCTCGCCGTTCCACGCCGGCAGCTCGCCGACGATGGTCTTCATCAGCGTGGTCTTGCCGGCGCCGTTGCGCCCGAGCACGGCGACGCCGCCGCGCCAGGGAATGCCGAGGTTGACGTCGAACAGCACCTGGCTCCGGCCGTAGCCGGCGTCGAGATGGCTGATGTTGAGAAATTGTTGCTCAGGCACGGCGCAGATAAATCTCCTGGACGGATGTGTTGGCCTGGATCTCGGACACGGTGCCCGACGCCAGCACCCTGCCCTGGTCGAGCACGGTGAGGCGATCGCAGATGTCGCGAATGAAATCGAGGTCGTGCTCGACGATGACGAGGGAGCAATGCTGCTTGATCGGCTGGAGCAGCTCGCCGGTGACGCGGCGCTCCTCCAGGCTCATGCCGCCGGTCGGCTCGTCGAGCAGCAGCAGTTTTGGCTTGCCCGCGAGCGCCATCGCGATCTCCAGCCATTGCTGCTGGCCGTGCGACAGCGCCGCCGCCGCATCGAAGGCGCGATCGGCCAGGCGGAACTGCGTCAGCATGGACATGACTTGGTCGTGCAGCGCGCCGCGCGTGCGCGAGAACACCAGGTCGAACAGCGAGCAATGCGCCTGCAACGCGAGCAGGATGTTGTCGTACAGCGTCAGCGAGGGCAGCACGGATGTGATCTGGAACTTCAGGCTCATGCCGGCCCGCGCGCGCTCGGTCGGCGTGAACGCGGTGATGTCGGTGTTGACGAAGGAGACCTTGCCTGTGGTCGGCACTTCTGCGCCGGCGATGCACTTCATCAAGGTGCTCTTGCCGGAGCCGTTCGGGCCGATCAGGCCGTGGAATTCGTTCTCGCCGACGCTAAGCGCCGCGTCGTCGAGCGCGGTGAGCTTGCCGAAGATCTTCTTGATGCCGGCGGCTTCAAGGAGCATGGCGCTTCTCTTTTGCTTTGGCGCCGAAGCTGCCGACGCGCTCGCGCTCGCCGAGGACAAAGCTGATCAGGCCGAGGGGACGGAACAGGATCACGAGCAGCAGCAACAAGCCCAGAATGATCGGCCAGACGTCGCGATAATTGTCCGACAGCCAGAAGCTGACGCCTTCGACGATCACGGCACCGATGACGGCGCCGATCAGCGTGCCGGAGCCGCCGAACAGCACGTAGAGCACCACCTGCGTCGAGACGACGACGCCGACCATGTTGGGCCAGACGAAGCCTTCGTGGAAGGCATAGAGGCTGCCGGCGAGCCCCGCGACGCCGCCGCCGATGGTGAAGATGATCGCCTTCAGGTGCTGCGCCTTGTAGCCGAAGAAGGCGATGCGCTGTTCGTTCTCCCGGAGCCCCGCGAGCGCGAGGCCGAATTGCGAGCGCACCAGGAAGCGGCAGAGCAGATAGACGGCGACGAGAATGCCGAGCACGAGATAATAGAACGCCGGCCCTTCCGTGAACTCGTAGCCGCCGAGCGTCATTGGCGCGATCGAGGGGATGCCGTTCTGGCCGCCGAGATAATACCAGCCGCGCGCGAGCCGATCGGCGGCGTAGGAGCCGGTCAGCGTGCCCAGCGAAACGAAGATCACGCTGGAGGGATGCCGGCCCAGCAGCAGGAAGCCGCCGAGCAGCAGCGCGAAGGTGAGGCCGATCAGCGTTCCCGCCGGCAGCACCAGCAGGATGTTGGTGATGTCGAGGTCGCGCGCGAGCAGTGCGACGCCATAGCCGGCCGAGCCGAAGAACAGGGCCTGGCCGAAACTCATGATGCCGGCATAGCCCCAGACCAGGTCGAACGACAGCGCGAACAGCGCGAGGATGATCACGCGCGTCGCGAACACCGTGAGATAGTCCTGCAGCACCAGCGGCGCGAGCAGCGCCGCGACCAGCACGACGCCCTCCACGATCGGCAGGACTTTTCGTCCTACTTTGACTCGGTCCCCGGCCTGTCCCGCCGCCACGCGTTCAGCCATCCCGTCGCCCGCTCCGTCGTCGGCGATGGCCTGTCTTACCACACTCATCGGCTTCAGCATTCCACCTCAGCATTCCGCCTTAGCATTCTTTGGGATCGACGAGGCCTTCGCTGCGGGCGACGATCTCGTAATTGCCGGCCTTGGCGACCGCGGTGTACATCTTCATCTTGCAGTGGCGCTTGCCGGGGACCATCTCGGCAGGCCCGCCCGGACCTTCGGCGATCTTGGCGTGGTCGAGCGCGGCGGCAACCGACTCGCGGTCGATCTTGCCGGCTTCCTTCACCGCCGCTTCCCACAGCTTCAGGCCGCGATAGGTGCCGGTCGCGGCGCTGCCGGCGGCGAACAGGAAGTTGCCCGGAAAATCCTTTTCATAGGCCGCCTGGATTTTTGCGTCGAACGGGTTCTCCTTGGTCAGCACCTTGAAATAGTCGAGGCAGCTGGCGAGCCCCTCGATCTCCGCGGCCTGATTGATGTTGAGCGTGTTCTCGTCATAGTAGACGCAGGCGAGCCGTCCGCCGTTCTTGAGGAAGCCGGCTTCATAGAGCTGCTTGAAGAACGGGCCGACACCCGGCGGAATGACGGTGTTGAAGACGACGTCGACCTTGTTGGAGACGATGCGGTTGACGGTCGCGGAAAAGTCGACCTGGTCGAGCGGGTAGTATTCCTCGAACACGACCTCGCCGCCGTTCGCTTCGATCACCTTGCGGGCATAGACGTTGAGCGTGTGCGGCCAGACGTAATTGGCGCTCGGCAGCGCGAACTTCTTGCCGCCGTTCTTGATCAGCCAGGGGATGAACTCGTCGCATTGCTGCGCCGGTGTGGGCCCGGTGCAGAACAGATAGGGCGTGCACTCCTTGCCCTCGTAGAGCTGCGGATAGATGTAGAGCGTCTTGCCACGCGCCACGATCGGATCCTTGATCGCGTTGCGCATCGAGGAGGTGATGCCGCCCAAGACCATGTCGACCTTGTCGCGCTGGATCAGTTTTCGCACGTTGCCGACGGCGACGGATTCGTTGGAGGCGGTGTCCTCGATATAGAGCTCGAGCGGACGGCCGAGCAGGCCGCCGGCGGCGTTGATCTCCTTGATCACCATCTTGGCGACATTGGCGTCGGCATTGCCGGCATAGGCGATCGGACCGGTGAGGTCGGTGGCGATGCCGACCTTGATCGGCGCCTCGGCCGCATTGGCCCAGGGCGCGGGGATCATCCAGCTGCCGACGCCGGTCGCAACCGCACCGGACGCAAAGGCGAAATTGGAGAGAAAGCGGCGCCGAGAGAGCTGCGTGCGATCGAACATGACTAAACCCCTTTTCCAGCGATGAGGCCCTGCGGGCGGAATTTGATGAAGACAATGGCGAGCACGAAGACGAGGACGTCGGCGACGACGGGCGCCATCACCCAGGGCAGCGCCGCGCTGAGCGTGCCGATGACGCCGGCGCCCGCGACAGGGCCGATGAAGGAGCCGACGCCGCCGACCATGACCGCGACAAAGCCCTGGATCAGGAAGCGCAGGCCGAGATCGGCGAACAGGCTGAACACAGGCACGATCAGCGCGCCGGCAAGTCCGGCCAGCGCCGCACCAAAGGCAAAGGTGGCGCCGTAGATCAGCGGCGTGGAGATGCCGGAGGCGCGCGCCAGCGACGGATTCTCCAGCGTGGCCCGCACGCGCAAGCCGAAGCTGGTGCGCGACAGCAGCAAATAGCAGCCCCCCATCACCAGGAGCGTGATGACGATGATGGTGAAGCGCCAGGCCGAGATGTGCATGGCGCCGATGTCGATCGAGCCGCCGATCGGCTCCGGGACGGTCAGGTAGAAGCCGCCGATCAGCCCGCGAACGGATTCGCGGATGATCAGGCCGAGCGCATAGGTGCCGAGCATGGCGACGATCGGCGCGGCATAGAAGCGGCGGATGATCAGCGCCTCCAGCACGAAGCCGAGCCCGCCGACCAGGAACGGTGCGGCGACCATGCCGGCCCAGATCGGCAGGCCCTTGGCGTAGGCGAGATAGGTGACGTAGGCCCCGAGCAGAACGAACTCGCCCTGCGCGAAGTTGAAGATGCCCATCATGCTGGCGATGATCCCGAGCCCTAGCACGATCAGGACGATGATCGCGCCGAAGCTCAGGATCTCGAACGCTGCGACGAACGCGTTAGCCATGCGTTGCTGTCCCGTCCGTCGGCATCGAAGCCTTGCTCACATCTTCTTCCAGTCGCCGATCTGCTCGAAGGCGTGGGCGGCGCGGTAGATGGTTGATTCCTCGAACATGCGGCCGACGAGCATCAGGCCGACCGGCAAGCCGTCGACCATGCCGCAAGGCAGCGACATCGCGGGATGATGGGTGATGTCGAACGGCGCGGTGTTGGAGATCATCTCCAGCGCGCGGGCGACGTAATCCTCGCGGCTGGCATTGGGCTCCGGCAGCTTGGTCGCCTTCATCGGCGTGGTCGGCATCAGCAGGAGGTCGTAGTCCGCGAACGCCTTGTCGTAGGCCGCGGTCAGCCGGCGCGAGATGTTGAGCGCCTTGCCGTAGAAGCGCGGACCGAAATTGTTGTTGATGTAGGTGCCGAGCATCATGAATAGCTTCGTGGTCTCGGACAGCGAATCGGCCTGCCGGCGCCAGCCGCGATGGAAATCCATCAGCGAGGTCGAATAGAGATCGCCGCGGGACAGGCCGTAGCCATCGCCGAACATCATGGTCTGGGTCAGGCCCTCGGTGCCGATCGGGGTCCAGATCGCGCCGCCCAAGAGATGCATCGGGATCGAGACGGTCTCGACGGTGGCGCCCAAATCCTTGAAGCGCTTGGCGGCCTCGCGCACGCTTTCGTTCACCGCGGCCTCCGCGACCGGCTGCTCAAAGCCTTCCTTGACGATGCCGATCTTCATGCCCTTGACGCCCTGGCCAAGCGCCTTGGTGTACTCCTCGACCTTGGGCGCCTTGATGCGCGGATCGTAGCCATCGTCGCCGGCGAGCACTTCGAGCAGCAGCGCGTTGTCGGCGACCGTCGCAGTCATCGGGCCGGTATGGTCGACGTAGATCTCGATCGGCATGATGCCGGTGTAGGGGACGAGGCCCCAGGTCGGCTTCATGCCGTAGATGCCGCAGAACGAGGACGGCATGCGGATCGAACCGCCCTGATCGCCGCCGATCGCCATGTCGACCTCGCCGAGCGCGACCACGACGCCGGAGCCCGACGACGAGCCGCCGGCCGAGTAGCCCATCTTGTGCGGATTATGCACCGGCCCGTAGGAGCCGGTGTGGCTGCCGCCGGACAGGCAGAAGTGCTCGCAATGCACCTTGCCCTTGATCTCGGCGCCGGCATCCAGCATGCGCGTGACGATGGTGGCGTCGAAATCAGGCACATAGCCTTCCAGCGTCGACGAGCCGTTGGTCATGGGCACGCCGGCCAGCATGATGTTGTCCTTCAGCGCGACGGTCTTGCCCTTGAGCTTGCCGCTGGCGGCGCCCTTCACGATCGACTTGCGATACCAGGCGTTGCGCGGGTTCTCCTCGGTCGAGGGCCGATAGCCCGGCGTGCGCGGGTACTTCACCTCCGGCAGCTCGTCCGGCATCGCGGCCACGAGATTGTAGGCCTCGATCGAGCCCTGCATCAGGCCGCGGAACGAGGTGACGTCCTCGTCGGTGAGCGATAGGCCGCATTGCTCGGCGACACTGCGAAGTTGGGCTGGCGTGGGAAGGGCAACTGTCACGGCGCTCTCCTGAATTTTCTTTGGCGAACTGGAGCGTGGCCGCCCCGGCGCGATGCACGTACCGGCGGCCTCGCGCAAACATTCAAAACGGAAATATTTTCCTTTTCAAGTATTATTTTGCAAGTCGGGCCCCGCCGATTGCCGCGGCGCGGTCAGATCGGCTTGATCAGCTTGAAGTCGAGACCGTCGGCCTCGGCAAGATGCATCGGCATTCGCGCGCGTCCGTCGCGGACGGTGACCGGACCGCGGGCGCCGCTGTAGACGATGTTGCGGCCGGCCACCAGCATCGGGCCCATCGACAACGAGCCGGCCTTGTTCGCGACGGCCTCGAGGAAGCGCAAGCCCTCGTAGCTCGACTGTCCGACCGAGCCGATCGGCGGCGCATTCGGCCCGAACATCGCGCGATAACGGCTCTGGAAGTCGTCATTGGCGCGCGTGCCGGTTCCGGTGAAATAGCCCGAGGCGCAGAACATGTTCTCGCTGTTGTCGGCGCCGATGCCGAGCAGCACGGTATCGTCCATCGCCCCGGCAAGGCGCAGCGTCGTGGCGCCGAGGCCCCATTCGCCGAAAGCCCGGTTGAAGGTGATGCTGTCGGTGCCGATCAGCGAGATCAGCACGACATCGGGCTTGGCGGCGCGGATGCGCGCCAGATGCGGCTCGTGATTGTCCTCGCCGAGGGGAACGAACTCTTCGCCGACGACGTGGCCGCCGGTTTCCCTGATGTAGTTCTTGACCGCACGGTGCGATTGCCACGGCCAGACATAGTCGCTGCCGATCAGATACCAGCGCTGGGCCTTCTTGACGTCGGCAAGCCAGTGGATGGCGGGGCGGCTCTGCCAGCGCGGCGTCTCGCCGATCGCCATCACGCCCGGCGTGCGCTCGCCGCCCTCGTAGACAGGCGTGTAGATGTAGGGGATGCGATGGCGCATGGTGACGTCGCGCAAGGCCACGCGGACCGCGCTGGTGTGCAGGCCGACGATCAGATCGACCTCGTCGAACGCGATCGCCTGCTCGGCACGGTCCAGAACCTCATCCAGCGGCCCGCCGGCGTCGTAGATCGACAGCTCGATCTCGCGGCCAAGGATGCCGCCGCGCTTGTTGATCTCGGCGACGGCGAGCTGCGCGCTGTTGGTGGCGCACGGCCCCCAGACGCCGGGCGAGCCGGTGCAGCAGATGAAGCCGCCGATGCGCAGCCTGTTGGCGCCGCGCCGTTTGAACAAGGCGTGGTCGCTCGGCGACAACGCGCCGCCGGCTGCCGACGACGACAGATTCCTGAACAGCAAAGACGGCGGCAACGCCGGGCCGCCGTGAGCCGGGAAGTTCACCGTCGCGCGCACGCCAACTCCTGTCTGGGACCAGACCTGAAAGCACATTCTACGGGCGGCCGCGGCACCCGCCCTATTGTTGGGCAATCATCCTATTTTGAAAATATTGAAACTTCAACAATTGAAGTGCATATAGATGCAGCATTGATTGCAAGACATTCACTCATTTGGGTCAAGACGAAGTCTTAGCCGTGGCAAAACCGACCAAAGCAAACATCCCGATCACCGAACACCTCGCCTACCTGCTCGCGCAAGCCAACCGGGAGATCAACCGGCAGCTCGAACTGCGGTTGAGCAAAGAAGGGGTTCCCGTCGAGCAATGGCGCATCCTGAAAGTGCTGTCGGATGGCAACGGCCATTCGATGGGCGAGCTTGCGGAGGCCGTGCTGCTCAACCATCCGACCCTGACCAAGATGATCGACCGCATGGTCTCGGACACGCTGGTCTATCGCGTGCAGGATCCGAACGACCGCCGCAAGGTGCTGATGTTCATCTCCGACCGCGGCAAGGTGCTGAGCAAGAAGCTCAACTCGCTCGCGGTGGACCAGGAGGAGCACATCCTGGAGAGCTACGGCGACAAGCCGACGAGCGAGCTCAAGCGGCTGCTGGAGAGCCTGATCGACAGCTCGAATTAGGCGCCGGCTTCGCCGAGCGACCTCACCGCCTGTCGCCCTGCCCGGCGCATAGTTGCGCTCAAACGCGCCCGCAGCTCTTGCGTTTTGGCGCATGCCATCCATGCTGGAGCGAACAGCGACCGGGGGAGCGCGGCATTGGGCATGTTGGCCAAGGCGCCTCATTGGGATGGAAATTGAGGCCGGCCATGACGTCTTTCTACGCCCCCCGTCATCTCGAGCACATTGCCGGGCTCGAAAAACGCTTCGGACCGGTCAGCGACGAGGTGGCAACCGCCCTGAGATCGCTGGTGCGCGTGATCTGCGATTATGAGGATCCCGTGGACGCGGCTCCCTTTCTCGAGCGCTGCATCACGATTGCCGAAAGCCTGCATGGGCCGAGGTCAGTCCTTCCCGACCTCGATAAATGGATCGGTCACGCAAGTGGCGCCGACTTCGAGCATATCGAGCCGTTTCAGCTGCGGCGGCTGGCGATCAAGACCGAAATCTTCGGCGAAGACAGTGAAGCGGTTGCCGAGGAATGCGAAGCGCTCGGCAGGGGCTACGCATCGAGCGGGGGGTATGCGAAGGCCAGGGTGCTGCTGGAGCGAAGCATCTCCATCAAGGAAAAGCTTCATGGCGCGCACAGCGCCGAGGTCGCAGCCGCCGTCGAACTGCTGGCCGAGACGAGCACGCACGTGAAGAAGTGGACGGACGCCAAGGCGGATCTCGAACGCAGCCTCAGCCTCAAACAGAAAGTCTTCGGAAAGCGCAGCGAGGAAGTCGCAAGGTGCCTGCTCGCCTCCGCGATTGTCCACGCCAATGCCAGCACGCGGCAAAGGCCTGGAAGCAGCCGACGAAGCATCGAGGAGGCAGTCGCCGCTTTCAAGCTCGGCCTGGGCATGCTGGAGAAGCGATTTGGACCTGATAGTGTCGAGGTGCAGGTCGCCCTCGAAGAGATGATACGGACCTATGTGGACTGCCGGCAATTCCGGACGGCCGAGCCTCTGTTGAAACGTCTGCTTTCGATATGCGAGCTGGCCTATGGCGAGGATGCGGCTGCCCTGCTCTGGATTCTCGCCGAGTTGGCCGTGGGATATGCGGATGCGGGATCGGAGGCCACCGAGCCCATGCTGGAGCGGGGCTTCGAACTGCTGCAGAATTTCCTCGGCGCGAGGAAGCCGATCTTTCGCAACGCGATCATGGACTATGCAGGCAACAAGTCTGTGCTCTATGGCGAAGGCGTGCTGGAAAGACTTGTCCAGGCGTCGGAGATGTTTCGCCGCAATTTGAGCAAGCGATGGGGAGCGTAGTCGCGCCGGATCTCACATGACGAGCTACGACACCCGAGTTCGGAAATGCTATTGCTGCGGCAAGAAGTCGGAGCATTGCGAGCTCATGAGCTCGAACTCCTGGGGCTCACCGGATCTCGACCAGCGCCCGCCGGGAATGTTCCGCGCCACCGTCGAGGACTGGCTGCAGGAATGCCCCTTTTGCGGTTACGTCGCTCCGAACATCGACAAGGGCGACGCCAAGGCACGCAGCTTCGTCGCCACACCGGAATTCCGGGCCGCCTGCCTCGATCCCCTGGCCGACCCGGCCTCGCGCCGCTTTCTGGTTCGCGCGGCGCAGGACGCCTATTACGGCGACAGGAGATCCGCCTTCCTGAACACGCTCTGCGCGGCCTGGGTCGCCGATGACAACAAAGAGCAAGCGTCCGAGGCACTCACGTTGCGCCTGCGGGCGGCCGCGCATCTCGAAGGGCGCACGATCAAGTCGATCGACACGCGTCTGCTGCTGCTCGACGTGCTCCGGCGGGCGCAACGCTGGGAGGCCGCCGAGGGTTTGGCATCGCAACTGGCCGCCGAGGACCTCGGGTACCCCTTCGCGGACATCGTGGCCTTCCATCGCGGCAAGATCGAAGCGAGGGACAGCCGGCGCTTCACGATCGCGCGGGCGCTCGAGCAAGCTGTAACGGAGGAGGAGTGGTGAGGCATATGTCCAAACCATCTATCCTGACGATCGTCCTTTGCCTCGTTGCCGGCCCCGCTCCTGCTGCGGCGGGATCGTGGAAGCTCGAATTCGACAACCGGGAGCTTCCCTCCCTGAGCTACTCGGAAAACGGAAAGCTGACCTTCGTCCTCGGATGCGGCCGCGCCTTCGGCCTGCACGCAAAATATCCGGGCCAGGCAGCACGCGCCGGCAAGGCCGTTCTGATGATCGGGGACCGCCGCAAGACCATGAAGCTGGTCGGCGAGTTCGAGGGGCTCTCGGGGGAGGACGATGATTTGACCAATTTCGTGCAATGGGATCTGGGCTTCTCGCGGCAGGACCCCGAGCTGTTCGGAAAGCGCTGGAAGCGCGTGGAGAAACAACTGCTCGACCTGATGGAGGGAGCGTCGCCGCTGACGATTTCGAGCAAGACCGCGAGCTATCAGCTTCCGAGGATCGACGCGCCGGGCTGGCGAGGCAGCATCGAGCGATGTGGGCGCTAACGTCGGCAGGCCAGGACCCCGCGCTCGGCGAGCAGATCAACTTCGTGAACGAATGGGGCAAATGAAATGACGTCAAATGAAGCCATCGAAATCCAGCCCAGACGCAAATGGGGGGGCTGGATATTCGTGGCGATCTTCCTGACTGCTGGAGAGTTTGATCGATAGTTCGAATTGAGCTTCGTGAATTGATGCGTGGCGCTTTGCCGAGCGCAAACACTCGTCTGCCGTTCAATGCAAAGCATTCGCGCATCATCGCCAGCACGAGAGGCGGTAGCGTTGGCCGTTCCATGTCGTCCAGCCTACGGCTTTGTTGCTCGCCGGCTTGGCTAAATACCATTGATTGCCATCGGCATGGTTGAAGTAGACGCCGCCCTGCGCTCCGCTGCGTGCATTTGTCAGCTTCACCCATCGCGAGCCATTGTCCGAGAACCTGCCAGACCAGCGTGCTCCCGACGTGCTGGTGCAAGTGCCGCCGTCGCAGGTCGTCTGACTGTCATCGACGGCGGCCCAATTCATCCGCGCCGGGCGGCCGTCGATGTTGCACGACCATGTTCCACCCCACCACCCGCCCACCTGGCTCGCAGGGGCGGGACCGCACGCGTAAAAACTCAGGGGGAGAACACAAATGGCCGATCGCAAGGCGCGTTTGGACATTGTCTGGGCTCCATTCTGTCGGGCCGCGTGATGCGCCTCAATCAAAACACGGATCGAGTTTTGTTGCGGTGATCCAGTTCACAAAGAGCAGCGGCAAAGATGGGGTGGTCTCCGACACGTTGCTCTATCGCCTGGGATCCGCGCGACCGCCGCCGACGAGCGAGCTCAAGCGGCTGCTGGAGAGACTGATCGACAGCTCGAATTGACGCTCCCCGTGCGGCCGGCGATCGGCCGATCGGGTGCGGCAGGCATGTGGAACAAAAGGCGGAACAGCAGGTTGAAGCCTGTTCTCCGTCCATGCGGGGAACAGTCCACTGAGCCGCCGTCTGTTGAGGCCAATTATGGGTCGCGAATGACACCCGCAGTGTTGATCGTCGAAGACGAAATCTTTGTCGCCAGCGACATCGCTCGTATCCTGGAGGATGCGGGCTATCGCGTTGCCGCGATCGCGGCGGATCGCAAGGAGGCCCTGGAAGCGGGCCCCCAGGCGCAAATCGCGCTAGTCGATATCAATCTGCGCGACGGCTCGACTGGGCCGCAGATCGCGCTCGACCTGTCGCGCGAATACGGCACAAAGATCGTTTACGTCACCGCCAATCCCGCGCAGATTGCCCCCCGTGCAGAGACGGCGATCGGCTTCATCCGCAAGCCCTTCAGCGACGATGCGATCCTGACCGCGGTAAACCACGCCGCCGGCGAGGCGCCTCAACCACGTTCTCCGGACGTCACGTTCTTTGCGGCGCCGGACGGCTCATCGAGGTCTTTGGAATCATAGCTATGGCCCGGAGCCCTTTGGGATTCCAGTCGTAGGACATCTTCCCGCCGAGCTGACTGGACATGCTCAAGGTGATCAGCCTTGAGCCGAAGCCTTCCACTGCAGGCGCCGACTTGATCTGCGGACCGCCGCTTTCCGTCCACGCGACGACGACATCATCGCCCACCTCGCTGACGTCCACCGCGACGCGTCCGTCCAGCGTCGAGAGCGCGCCGTACTTCGCCGCGTTGGTCGCGAGCTCGTGGAACGACAGCGCCAGGGGGGTGGCGGAGCGATCGTCGATGCGGAAGTCATCGCCGGTGATCAGGATCCGCTTCGCCTCCGACTGATAGGCCGACAGAAGCTGCTCCAGAAGCCCCTTGAGCGTCGCCTGGTTCGAGGTCGGCTGAGAGCGGGCGCTGTGCGGACGCACGAAATCATGCGCCTTGCCGAGCGACATGATGCGCGAACGCAACTCGTCCGCCAGACCCTTCAGCTCCGGATGCGTGCGTGTCGAAAGGCCGATCAGCCCATTGATCACGGAGAAGATGTTCTTGATGCGGTGGCTCAGCTCCTGGCTGATCATCTCGCGCTGCTCCATCAGGAGCTTCTGCTCGTGGATGTCGGTACAGGTTCCGAACCAGCGGGTGATATTGCCGTCGGCATCGCGGATCGGCAAAGCGCGTCCGAGAGTCCAGCGATAATTGCCCTCGGCGTTCCTCAAGCGATATTCGATCTCGTAGGGCTCGCCGGTCCGCAGCGAATGCCGCCAGCGCTCCCAAGCCTTGTCCTGGTCGTCCGGATGAAACATGCCGTTCCAGCCCTCGCCGTCGGTCGAGCCTTCCGGCACGCCCGTAAACTCGTACCATCTGGCATTGTAGTAGTCGTGGTGACCGTCCGGCAGCGTCGACCACACCATCTGGGGCATGGTGTCGGCCAGAATGCGAAACTTCTGCTCGGTTTCAGAAAGCGCCTGCTTCGCGATCGCTTCGCTGGCCTGCTGCCTTTTCGTGGTCTTGCGATACCCCATCGCACCCACCACCTGGGCGGCCATAACACGCAGGCCCTGCTCCTGCAGCGGCGTCAGGCCAGGTCTGGGCACGCGATCGATGACGCAGAGCGAGCCGAGCGGAAAACCGTCCTGCGTCTGGAGCGGCGCACCGGCGTAAAACCGGATGAACGGGTCGCCTGTGACCAGGGGATTGCCCGCGAACCTCGGATCCCGGGTGGCATCGGGCACGACCATCAGGTCCGACCCCAGCATGGCGTGCGCGCAGAAGGAGGATTCGCGCGGCGTCTCGGACACGTCGAGGCCGTGCTTGGCCACGAAGCGCTGCATCGTTTCGCCGACCACACTGACAAGACATATCGGAGCTTCGCACAGCGCCGCGGTGAAGCGCGTCAGCTCGCCGAAGCCCGCTTCATCGGCAAGGCCTTCGAGCTCGAGCGCGTCGAGGATTTCGGTTCTGGATGGCGGGAAATAGTCTGTGGAACTCATCAAACGGCCTTAACCCCGGTGCCTGCGCCGTCATCGAGCGATGCCGCCCGGCATGATGGCGCCTCCACGTTAAGCCGTCCCGACTTGCATTCCTATGGTCACGAGGTCAGGCGCGCGGACAGCGTTGTCCCCTTGCGAAGCGAGCGCACGCCCGCAAGGTCGTGCCGGGATAACAACATTTGTGAAAGAGGGTTCCATCCGTGCCGAGCACGGACAGGGACTTGATCGAACCGGCCGGCGCGGGCCGGCGGGTTCTCCGATCAGGCATACCGCCCGTGGCAGTGCTTGTACTTCTTGCCGCTGCCGCAGGGGCAATCCTCGTTGCGGCCGACCTTGCCCCAGCTGGTGGGGTTCTTCGGATCGCGCAGCGCGGCGTCGGTGGCCTGCGCACCGAGCGTGACGCTGGCGAGCGCCATCTCGTCCTCGCCGGTGTTCGGGTCGAACTTATGCGCCTCCATCGGCGGCAGGACGGGAGCTTCCTGCTCCGGCGGAACGATCTCGACGCGCATCAGCTGCGCCGTGACGGCCTCGCGCAAGTGAGCGCTCATCTCCTGGAAGAGATTGAAGGCCTCGGTCTTGTACTCCTGCAAGGGATCGCGCTGGCCGTACCCGCGCAGGCCGATGACCTGGCGCAGATGGTCGAGCATGATCAGATGCTCGCGCCAGAGATGGTCGAGCGTCTGCAGGAGAATGGTCTTCTCGACGTAACGCATCACGTCGGGACCCCATTGCGCGACCTTGGCCGCCATGTGCTCGTCGGCCTTGGTCTCGATGCGGTTGAGCAGCTCCTCGTCCGCGATGCCCTCTTCCTTGGCCCATTCGTCGACCGGCAGGTCGAGATCGAGCACGCGCTTCAGCTCGTCCTTCAGGCCGGCGACGTCCCACTGCTCGGCATAGGCATGCTCGGGCACGTGCTTGGCGACGAGATCGTCGATGAAGGCGTGGCGCATGTCGGTGACGGTTTCGGCGACGCTATCGTCCTTCATCAGGTCGACGCGCTGGTCGAAGATCACCTTGCGCTGGTCGTTCTGGACGTTGTCGAACTTGAGCAGGTTCTTGCGGATGTCGAAGTTGCGCGCCTCGACCTTCTGCTGCGCCTTCTCGAGCGCCTTGTTGATCCAGGGATGGATGATGGCCTCGCCCTCTTGCAGGCCGAGACGCTGCAACATGCTGTCGAGGCGATCCGAGCCGAAGATGCGCATCAGATCGTCTTCCAGCGACAGGAAGAACTTCGAGCGACCGGGGTCGCCCTGACGACCGGAGCGGCCGCGCAGCTGGTTGTCGATGCGGCGGGATTCGTGGCGCTCGGAGCCGATGATGTAGAGGCCGCCGGGCTTCTTCACGGTCTTGGCGGGCTTGGAGCCCTTCGCCGGCTCGATCTCGACCGTCTCCTCGGCCTTCAGCACGATGTCGCGGAAATGGGCAATGTCGGCCTTGATCTGCTCGATCTTCCTGGCCTTCTCGGCCTCGTCCTCGATGCCCGCGGTCTCCTGCTGGATGCGCATCTCGAGCGAGCCGCCGAGCTTGATGTCGGTACCGCGGCCGGCCATGTTGGTCGCGATCGTGATCGCGCCGGGCACGCCGGCTTCCGCCACGATGTAGGCTTCCTGCTCGTGGAAACGTGCGTTCAGCACGGCGAACAGCTTTGCCGGCTTGCCGGCGCGGGCCGCCGCGTACAGCTTCTGCATCGAATTTTCGTTTCCGAAATCGATCTGCCGGTAGCCGTGCTTCTTGAGGTATTCGGCGATCACTTCCGACTTCTCGATCGAGGCGGTGCCGACCAGCACGGGCTGGAGCCGCGCATTGGCGCGCTCGATCTCGGCCAGGATCGCGGCGTACTTCTCGTTCTGGGTGCGGTAGACCTCGTCGTCCTCGTCGAGACGGGCGACCGGGAGGTTGGTCGGGATTTCCACGACTTCGAGCTTGTAGATGTCGAACAGCTCGTCAGCTTCCGTCAGCGCCGTGCCGGTCATGCCGGCGAGCTTTTCGTACATGCGGAAGTAATTCTGGAAGGTGATCGAGGCCAGCGTCTGGTTCTCGGGCTGGACCGTAACGTGCTCCTTCGCCTCCAGCGCCTGGTGCAGGCCTTCGGAATAGCGCCGACCGGCCATCATGCGGCCGGTGAACTCGTCGATGATCACGACCTCGTCGTCGCGGACGATGTAGTCCTTGTCGCGGGTGAACAGCGTGTGGGCGCGCAGGGCCTGGTTAATATGGTGCACGACGGAGACGTTCTCGACGTCGTAGAGCGACTCGCCCTTGAGCTGGCCGGCATCGCGCAGCAGCCCCTCGATCTTCTCCATGCCCGCTTCGGTGAGGGTCACCGTACGCTGCTTCTCGTCGACGTCGTAGTCGGACTTGTCGAGCTTGGGCAGGAAGCTGTCGATGGTGTTGTAGAAGTCGGAGCGGTCGTCGAGCGGGCCGGAGATGATCAGCGGCGTCCGCGCTTCGTCGATCAGGATGGAGTCGACCTCGTCGACGATGGCGTAGAAGTGCGGCCGCTGGACCATGTCCTCGAGCCGGTACTTCATGTTGTCGCGCAGATAGTCGAAGCCGTATTCGTTGTTGGTGCCGTAGGTGATGTCGCAGGCATAGGCCGCCTTGCGCTCGGCATCGTCGAGGCCGTGCACGATCACGCCGGTGGTCAGGCCAAGGAAGCCGTAGATCTGGCCCATCCAGCCGGAGTCGCGGCGGGCGAGGTAGTCGTTGACGGTGACGACATGGACGCCCTTGCCGGCGAGCGCGTTGAGATAGACCGCCAGCGTCGCGACCAGCGTCTTGCCTTCGCCGGTCTTCATCTCGGCGATGTCGCCCTCGTGCAGCACCATGCCGCCGATCAGCTGGACGTCGAAATGGCGCTGGCCGAGCGTGCGCTTGGCCGCCTCGCGCACGGTGGCGAAGGCGGGCACCAGGAGATCGTCCAGCGTCTTGCCCTCGGCAAGCTGCTTCTTGAACTCGGCGGTGCGGGCCTTGAGCGCCTCGTCGGAAAGTTTGGAAACTTCGGGCTCCAGCGCGTTGATCGCGTTGACGCGGGACTGATATCCCTTCACCCGCCGGTCGTTGGCGGAGCCGAAAAACTTGCGGGCGAGCGCGCCGATCATGCCTGGTTCCTGTGTTCGCGATTTAACCGCGTTGGCCTAAGAAGTTGTCCCCCGCCTGCCTATCAACTCACCGTGACGCCTGGCGGCGTCAGAGCCCGGACTGCGGGGGTCGTCCGCCATATGGGTGGGAATTGGGCTAGTCTGGGTTCAACGGCCAAAAACGCAGCAAAATAAACGCCATCGCCATGGTCGCGACCGGGCAGAGATATGGCCCGGTCAGGGCCTTGTCAACGGCGGGCGCATTGCGGCTAATTCATCATTTTGACAGACTTTTCGCGTTGCCAAGCCCCCCTGAATTGGGCGAGTGTCCGCCGCGCTTCGAGCAGCCCCCTGCTTCAACATAAGGATTTTCCATGACCACCTCGTTCCCGGTAACCACCGGCCAGCGTTTCCGCCATGCGTCCGCCCTGGCTGGCAGCCTCGCTTTGGCGCTGTCCCTGGCGTTCGCGGGCCCGCTCCGGGCCGCCGACGATCCGGTGCTGGCGAAGGTCAATGGCGCGGAAATCAAGAAGAGCGACGTCGCCATGGCCGAAGAGGAGCTCGGACCGAGCCTCGCCCAGATGGACCCGGCGAGCAAGGACGAGAACGTCCTGTCGTTCCTGATCGACATGAAAATCGTCAGCAAGGCTGCCGAGGACAAGAAGATTGCCGACAGCGAGGAGTTCAAGAAGCGCCTGGCGTTCGCCCGCAACCGGCTGCTGATGGACAGCCTGCTCGCCAATGAGGGCAAGGCCGCCACCACCCCGGATGCCATGAAGAAGGTCTATGAGGAGGCCTCCAAGCAGATCACCGGCGAGCAGGAGGTGCGCGCCCGCCACATCCTGGTGGAGACCGAGGACGAGGCCAAGGCGGTGAAGGCCGAGCTCGACAAGGGCGCCGATTTCGCCGAGCTCGCCAAGAAGAAGTCCAAGGATCCGGGCTCGGCCGATGGCGGCGACCTCGGCTTCTTCACCAAGGAACAGATGGTGCCGGAATTCTCCACGGTCGCCTTCACCCTGGAGCCGGGCAAGATCTCCGACCCCGTGAAGTCGCAGTTCGGCTGGCACATCATCAAGGTCGAGGAAAAGCGCAGCCGCAAGGCGCCCGATTTCGAGCAGGTCAAGACCCAGATCGAGAGTTATGTCACCCGCAAGGCCCAGGCCGAATACGTCGCCAAGCTGCGCGCCGAGGCCAAGGTCGAGCGGCTCGACCAGCCGGCCGCGGATGCCAAGCCCGATGCGAAGCCGGCGGATGCGGCCAAGCCTTCTGACGCAAAGCCCTCCGACAGCAAGATGGCGCCGCCCGCCAAGAAGTAAGAATTTGCTGTCACTTCGCTGACGCCAAGAGTATCTAAGCCTTCGTGATGCCCGGCCCCCGTGCCGGGCATCTGCATATCCAGATCCCACCAAGGCGCCCCGCGATGTCCTCAACCGTCTCCCCGCTCGCCCCCAAGCACGTTCCCGATATGCCCGTGATCGCGGGCGTCCGCCTTGCGACGGCCGAGGCCGGCATCCGCTACAAGAACCGCACCGACGTGCTGCTGGCGGTGATGGACAAGGGCACGGCGGTGGCCGGCGTCTTCACTAAGTCCAAATGTCCCTCCGCGCCGGTGGAATGGTGCCGCGCCAAGCTGAAGGGCGGCGGATCTTCTAAAAAAGGATTGGCGCGCGCGCTCGTCGTCAATTCCGGCAATGCCAATGCCTTCACCGGCAAGACCGGTCGCGCCTCCACCGCGCTGACCGCCAAGATCGCGGCCAAGGCGGTCGGGTGCAGCGAAAGCGAGATCTTCCTGGCCTCGACCGGCGTGATCGGCGAGCCGCTGGACGCGACCAAGTTCGACGGCGTGCTCGGCCGCCTCGCCGAGACCGCGGAAGCGGGCGACTATCTCGCCGCGGCCAAGGCGATCATGACCACCGACACCTTCCCGAAGGTCGCGACCGCGACCGTCAAGCTCGGCAAGGCCAAGGTCACCATCAACGGCATGGCCAAGGGCGCCGGCATGATCGCGCCCGACATGGCGACGATGCTGTCCTTCATCTTCACCGACGCGCCGATCGCGCCCGCTGCGCTGCAGGCGCTGCTCAAGGCCGGCGTCGAGGACACCTTCAACGCCGTGACGATCGACGGCGACACCTCGACCTCGGACACGCTGCTGGCCTTCGCGACCGGGGCTGCCGCCGCGCATGGCGCACCCAAGATCAGCCGCGCCAGCGATCCGCGCCTGAAGGCTTTCACCAAGGCCTTCAATCTGATCCTGGCAAATCTTTCCGAACAGGTCGCCCGCGACGGCGAAGGCGCGCGAAAGCTGGTCGAGATCACGGTCGAGGGCGCCAAGACCAAGGCCTCGGCCCGCAAGATCGCGATGTCGATCGCCAATTCGCCGCTGGTCAAGACCGCGATCGCCGGCGAGGACGCCAATTGGGGCCGCGTGGTGATGGCGGTCGGCAAGGCCGGCGAGCCGGCCGATCGCGACAAGCTCTCGATCTCCTTCAACGGCATCCGCGTCGCCAAGAGCGGCGCGCGCGATCCCGATTATGACGAGGCCCAGGTGTCGGAAGCGATGAAGGCGCCGGAGATCGCAATCAAGGTCTCGCTCGGTCTCGGCAAGGGCCGCGACCGCGTGCTGACTTGCGACCTCACCAAGGAATATGTGGCGATCAACGGGGATTACAGGTCCTGAGTCTTCACCCTCGCCGCGTTCTTACGGGGAGACGGGAACAGTCACCCCGAGATCCGGGCGTCCGCGACCGCTTTCTTGAACAGCGCATTCATCGCGTCCGAGATGCCCTGGGTCGGGCTCACCTCGAAATACAGCCCCGGCGAAGCGCAGCTCTGCATGTTCTGCGCGATCTCGCTGTTCGGCGAGGGACCATAGGGGCCGGCATTGAACGGATCGACCCATTTCATGTACCAGGCGTTGGTGGGCAGCGCGAGATAGGTCGTGTACAGCACCGCGACCTTGACGCCCCGATCCTTCATCGTCTTGCAGAGCGACGCATTGAGCGGCGATTGGCAACGTGAGGACCCCGAGAGCGGCTTCAGGCAGCCCGGATTGCTTTCGTCGGCGACACCGTCGGAGACGAAGAACAGATATTTCAGGGGAGCGTTGGATTTACCGCTTCCGGGGTTGGGGATCTCGTTGTTGATCGCCGGAAAGATGGTGCTGAACTGCGTGTCCTGATCCTTGGTATAGCTGTCGTTGTTGCCGTAGACGCCCATCAGGTCGATGTTGCCGGCCGCCGTCTTCGCGCTCGACAAATTCGAGGACAACGGAAAAAGCGCCCGCAAGCCGATGGTCTTTGACGCCGCGCCGAAATCGTAGATCGCCATGCGGAACTGGTTCGAATAGGTCTGGCTCGCGGCAGCCGTATCCATCAGCGATTGCGTCGCGCTGCGCAGCACGTCGATCCGCGTGGTCACGCCGATGGACTTGGCGAGATTGTAGTAATTGTCGGGGTCGTTGTAGTCGTGACAGGCGAACGCGCACTGGTCGTTCGGCTTGAAGCTGTTGCCGGTGGTCGCGTTGACCAGCTTGGTGACGTCCGCCGGCGTTGCCGCCACGCCCATCGACGGCGAATTGTCCAGCAGGAGGTAGAAGTCGACATAGAGCGGCATGCTCGCCGTCGCCGTCGACGTGCCGCTCGTCGTCAGCGAGGTCTTGCCGATCACGCCGAGGAACATGGTGTTGATGGTGCCTTTGAACGCAACGGTCGAGGTGACCGTCGAGCCGTTCTTGACCACCGTCGGCGTGAGACTGTCGAGCGTATAGCCGGTCAGATTGGCGACGTTGGCATTGAAGATGTTCCTGGCGTCGGTGACGCCCACGGGAATCGAACCGTCCGAGGTCATCGTGCCCGCGGCCGCAAAGGCCGGCGATGCCTTGGCGACCGCGCCGACGCTGGCCGCGTCGGCCGCAGCCTGCAGCTTGGCCCGCATCTGAGTGGCGCGGGAGTAATCGACCGCGCAGCCAACCACCGTGACAAGGGGGACGCAGGCGAGTGCGAAAATCACCGCGACATTGCCGCGCCGGTCGGTTGCGAACCGGCCGATAAGGGAGCAAAGCACGGCGCGCATGGATGGAGCCCGGAATGGTTTAAATATGTTCCCACTCTAGGAACCCTTGATTAAATATGACTTATGGGGCCCCTGGAATCGTGGCCCCTCAGTACGGTTAACGAATCCTTGCGAACGACCCCAGCGAGCGACATTCCGGACATGGCCGATCTCAAACTGACCCTGGTGGTGGCCTGCGCGCTGGTCGATGCCGACAAGCGCGTCCTGATCGCGCAGCGCCCCGAGGGCAAGGCGCTCGCCGGCCTGTGGGAATTTCCCGGCGGCAAGTGTGAGCCCGGCGAGCGGCCGGAGCAGAGCCTGATCCGCGAACTTCACGAGGAACTCGGCATCACCGTCGCCGAACCATGCCTCGCGCCGCTGACCTTCGCGAGCTACGGCTATGAGAGCTTCCACCTGTTGATGCCGCTCTACATCTGCCGGCGCTGGGAAGGACAGGTGGCCTCGCGCGAGGGCCAGGCCTTGGCCTGGGTGCGCGCCAACAAGCTGCGCGACTACCCGATGCCGCCCGCGGATATTCCGCTGATCCCGCATTTGATTGATCTGCTGATGTGAGTTGCCGTGCCCCGGACGCAGCGCAGCGCCCTTGCGGTGCGCTGCTGAGCCGGGGCCCATACTTACCGCAGACTGGGTCCGGCTCTGCGCAGCAGCGTAAGAAAGCTGCAGCGCGTCCGGGACACGGCTCACTCTTTCCCCGCCTTCCTCACCGCCTCCGCCAGGCTCGCCTTCGCCGATCCCGGCTTCAGCGGCTGCTGCTGGCTCGCATGCGGGGCCCAGCCGGAGAGCCAGATGATGTCGAACGTCGCGCGGATGCGGCCGTCGGCATCGGCAAATCGCTCGGCATAGATCTCGGCCATCCGCAGCAGCGTCGCGCGCCGGCTCGGCGTGCGGCGGCGTTCGATCAGCACATTGGCCGCGCCCATGCGGCGCAGATCCTGCATCAAGGCGAACGCATTGCCGTAGCGCACGACGACGCGGTCGACGTCGGTCACTGGCAGCGCGAAGCCCGCCCGCTGCAGCAGCGCACCGACATCGCGCAAATCCGCAAACGGCGCCACGCGCGGCGACACGCCGCCCTCGCATTCGGCCTCGGCCGCCGCAAAGGCCTGACGCAGCTCGGTCAGGCTGTCGCCGCCGATCATCGCGGCCAGCAGCAGCCCGTCCGGCTTCAGCGCCCGACGAATTTGTGCGAACACGCCCGGCAGATCGTTGACGAATTGCAGCGCCAGGGCCGAGGCGACGAGGTCGAGACTGTCCGGCGAGAAGGGAAGTTTTTCCGCGCCGGCCGCATCAAGCGCGATGTGCGAGATGGAGGGAAGGCGCGTGCGGAGGGGCGCCAGACCATCGCCCGGCGTCCAGAGATCGACCGGGGCGTGAAACTCGCGCATCACCGCGGCGAGCCGCTCCACCATGTCCTCGGCGACACGATCGAGCAGGAAGCTTACCGCACCCTGCGCCTGCGCACGCCGCTGCCGCGCGTGCAGCAAGGCGCGATCGAACAAAGCGGGCGGAGTTTGCGGGGGCTGGGCCATGCCGCTGGTTACGCCGATCACGCTGGCCAATGCAATCTCCTCTCTCTTGTCCCGGACGCGCTGCAGCGCTCTTAGCGCTGCTGCGCTGCGACCGGGGCACGAGAGCGTGGCTTGAGCCCGGAAGCGTGGAACGCTAGCCTCCCCCCATGGACGCCGACGCCGCCCCCACCCGTTCTATTGCCTCACCGCTGCGTGCCGCGTGGACGGCCGGCCGCCACGTGCTGGCGCGGGCGGCGCGGCTCGCGCTCGACATCGCGCTGCCGACGCTGTGCGTGTCCTGCCGCGAGCCGGTCGATGGCGAGGGCGTTTGCGCCTCGTGCTGGGCGCGGCTGTCGTTCATCGAACGGCCCTATTGCCCGCGGCTCGGCATCCCCTTCGTCTACGACCCGGGCCCGGACATGCTGTCGATGGAGGCGATCGCGAACCCGCCGGCCTACCAGCGGGCCCGCGCGGCAGTACGCTATGACGACGTCGCGCGCACGTTGGTGCATGCGCTGAAATACCAGGACCGCACGGATCTCGCGCCCGCCATGGGGCGCTGGATGGCGCGGGCGGGCGGCGAGCTGCTGGCCGGGGCCGACATGCTGGTGCCGGTGCCGCTACACTGGCGGCGGGCCTGGCGGCGCCGCTACAACCAGTCCGGGGCGCTGGCGCAGATCATCGAGCGGCAGAGCGGGGTCAGGACGAAGGCCGAGGTGCTGCGCCGGGTGCGGGCCACCGAGCAGCAGATCGGCCTGTCGCGGGCCCAGCGCGCCACGAATGTGCAGGGCGCATTTCAAGTATCCCCGGACCGCCAGGCTGAAATCCAGGGCCGCCGCATTGTCCTGATCGACGATGTCCTGACCTCGGGTGCGACGCTGGATGCCTGCGCACGGGCCCTGCTCCGCGCCAAGGCCGCCCAGGTCGACGTCCTGGTCTTCGCCCGGGTTGTGGATCCCCGGTAAAGTCCCATATAATTCAATGGATTCATGACAAGAGAGCGCCAGACGAGATGACTGCTGCTGTCGAGATCTACACCAGGCCGGGCTGCGGCTATTGTTCCGCCGCCAAGTCGCTGCTGAGCCGCAAGAAGGCGGCGTTCACGGAATTCGACGTCGCCAAGAACCCGTCCTGGCGCAACGAGATGTACGACCGCGCCGGCGAGGGCTCGACCTTCCCGCAGATCTGGATCGGCGGAACGCATGTCGGCGGCTGTGACAATCTCTACGCGCTCGACCGCGAAGGCAAGCTCGACGGCATGCTCGAAAGCGTGAAGGCAACCTCATGAGCGAAGACCGCACGTTCACCGCCGCGATGGTGCAGATGCGCACCGGCCTGATGCCGGGGCCCAGCCTTGAACAAGCCACCAAGCTGATCCGGCAGGCGGCCGCCAACGGCGCCGACTACGTGCAGACGCCCGAAGTCAGCAACATGATGCAGCTGAACCGCAAGGCGCTGTTCGAGCATCTGCAGAGCGAAGAGAACGACACCTCGCTGAAAGCCTACCGGGCGCTCGCGGCCGAATTGAAGATCCATCTCCATGTCGGCTCGCTGGCGCTGCGCTTCTCCGCCGAAAAGGCGGTCAACCGCTCCTTCCTGATCGGGCCCGAGGGCAATGTGCTCGCGAGCTACGACAAGATCCACATGTTCGACATCGAGCTGCCGGACGGCGAGAGCTATCGCGAATCCGCCAATTACCAGCCGGGCGAGACCGCGGTGATCTCCGACCTGCCCTGGGGCCGGATGGGCCTGACGATCTGCTACGACGTGCGCTTCCCCGCGCTCTATCGCGCACTCGCCGAGAGTGGCGCCTACTTCATCACCGTGCCCTCGGCCTTCACCCGCAAGACCGGCGAAGCGCATTGGCACGTGCTGCTGCGTGCGCGCGCGATCGAGACCGGCTGCTTCATCTTCGCAGCGGCCCAGGCCGGCACCCACGAGAACAAGCGCGAGACCTATGGCCATTCGCTGATCATCGACCCCTGGGGCGAGATCCTCGCCGAGGGCGACGTCGAGCCCGGCATCATCATGGCCAAGATCGATCCGGCCAAGGTCGAGACCGCGCGCCGCGCGATTCCCTCGCTCCAGCACGGCCGCCGCTTCGGCGTGTCCGATCCCAAGGCCGGACCGGACCATCTGCACCTCGTGCGGGGATCGGCATGATCCGCTACGCACTTCGCTGCGACCGGGACCACGAATTCGAGAGCTGGTTTCAAAGTTCGACGGCCTATGACCAGCAGGTCAAGCGCAAGCTGGTGGCCTGCCCGATCTGCGGCTCGGCCAAGGTCGACAAAGCGATCATGGCCCCGCGCATTGTCGGCAAGAAGGGCCGCGGCCGTGCGACGCCGCCGCCGGAGCCGGTCACGACTGCCGCCGCGCCCGAGGCCGCGCCGTCAGGGCCGACCTCGCTGCTGATGGCGCAGGAGAAAGAGCTGCGCAACAAGCTCAAGGAGCTGCGCGACCACATCGTCAAGAACGCCGACAACGTCGGCGAGCGCTTTGCGAACGAAGCCCGCGCGATGCATTACGGCGACAAGGAACATCGCCCGATCTATGGCGAGGCCTCGCCGGAAGAGGCGAAGTCGCTGATCGACGAAGGCATCGAGGTCTCGCCGCTGCCGACGCTGCCGGAAGACCGGAACTAAGCCCCCACCAGCACCGCCACGCCGACGACGATCAGCGCGATGCCAAAAATCTCGCGCGGCGCGATCGGCTGCTTGAACGAGTAATAGGCCACGGCTTGTGCGAACAGCACCTCGATCAGAGCGAGCGTGCGGACATTGGCGGCGGCCGTCAGCGCGAAGGCTAGGAACCAGAACTGTGAGGCGAAGGCGCCCATGAAGCCCGCCAGCATCGACGGCTTCCACAGGCCGAGGATCGCCTGCAATATCGCTGGCGCGCGCCAGAGCAGATAGATCGTCAGCACCAGCGTCTGCACGAACAATCCGAGCACCAGCGTGAACGAGGCCGCCGTCACGAAGGAGACGCCAGGCACGTTGATGATGGCGCCGCGAAAGCCGACCGCGGAAAGCGCGAAAGCCGCTGCCGCGACGAGGCCGGTGATGGTCGGCTTCAATTCGGCAAAGCTCTTTTCCCCGCCAGGGCGCAGCGCGGTGATGACGACACCGACGGTCGCGATCACGATCGCCAGCACTTTCAGAAAGGTGAGGTGATCGCCGAGGAAGACGAAGCCGAAGATCGCGGTCTGGATCGCCTCGGTCTTGAGGTACGCCGTCGTCACCACGAAGGAGCGATCGTTCATAGCGAGCAGCATCAGGCCTGTCGCGACGATCTGGCTCAGCGCCCCGAGCAGCAGCCATGGCCAGAACGCGGTCGGCGGCATACCGAGATGATCGCCGGTCGCGATCAGCACCACGCCGAGGAACACCAGTGAGAACGGGAAGCCAAACAGGAAGCGAATATTGGTCGCGCCCCAAGTCCCCAGCGGCTTCGTGAGCGACCGCTGCATCGCGTTCCGCGCGACCTGGCCCAGCGCGGCGACGATGGTGAAGGGAATCCAGAGGCTGGCGACGGTGAGCATGGGAGGGGGCTAAAGTGCTTAGGAAGGTGGGTTTATTAGCGTGACGGGAACATCCTCGCTGGTCAACCACACGAGCGTCATGGGTGCGATGCTCTTGCAACAAGCACACTGTCGTCCCTGCGAACGCAGGGACCCATAACCCCAGGGAGCAGTTTGGCGAAGGCTGCCAACCCGCGCATATCACACCGAACCCCACGAGAGATCACGCGGTATGGGTCCCTGCGTTCGCAGGGACGACGACATTTGCTGGGCGGCATCACACTGTCAAACCAACAGATCACTCAGATCTCGCCAGTCCGGATTGTCTCGCTCGATCAGCTCGATCTTCCAGTCGCGCTTCCAGCGCTTGAGCTGCTTTTCCCGGGCAATCGCCTCCTCGACGCGTTCATAGGCTTCGGTGTAGACCAGCCGATGCACGCCGTAGCGCTTGACGAACTCGGAGCCCTTGCCGGCGCGGTGCTGCTCCATCCGCTTCTGCAGTGAGTTGGTGACGCCGATGTAGAGCGTTCCGTGATGGCGACTGGCGAGGATGTAGACGTAGTACATGCTCGGGGCGCCCGTCTTGGCTAACTCGATGGGCCTGTGGTTATGGGTCCCTGCGTTCGCAGGGACGACACCGCCCGGGGAGTTAGAGATCGCATCTCACTCATACGCCCTCACACCATCGCTTCCGCCACCATCATGTAGTTCACGTCCATGTCCGACGAGAGCGACCATTTGTCGGCGAAGGGCGAGTAGACCACGCCGGTCTGCTCGGTGATGACGAGGCGGTTGTCGAGCAGGTATTTCGTCAGCTCGTCGGGGGTGACGAACTTGTTCCACTCGTGGGTGCCGCGCGGCAGCCAGCGCAGGACATATTCGGCGCCGACGATGGCGAGCGCAAAGCTCTTCCAGTTGCGGTTCAGCGTCGAGACCACCATGAGGCCGTTCGGCTTCAGCATCGCGGCGCAGCGCTTCAGGAAGACGCCGACATCGACGACATGCTCGACCACTTCCATCGCCAGCACGATGTCGAAGCGCTCGCGCGGGTCGATCTCCTCGACCGTGGTGCAGCGGTAGTCGATCGCAAGATGGCCCTTGTCGGCATGCAGCTTCGCCGCGGCGATGTTGCTCTGCGAGGGATCGACGCCGATGACCTGCGCTCCCAAGCGTGACAGCGGCTCGCACAGAAGGCCGGCGCCGCAGCCGATGTCGAGCACGCGCAAGCCGGCGAGGCAGTTGAGGCTGCGCACGTTGCGCTCGAACTTGCGGCAGGCGGCATCGCGGATATAGCCGAGCCGCAGCGGATTGATCCGGTGCAGCGGCGCCATCTTGCCGTTGGGGTCCCACCACTCCGCGGAGAGTTTTGAGAATTTGGCGATCTCGGCGGCGTCGACGGTCGAGCCGGGCTGGGCGGAAACGGAAGTATTTTGCTGCATGCTCATGGTTACGCGCGGTCCTACCGCGTGGTGATCGAACTACGGAAGGCGAGCGGCGAGGCGATGGTCTTGATCGTCTCGATCCCCTCACCGACGCCGCGAATCGTCACGTCGCCGTAGTTGAGAATACGTCCAAGAATGGTCTGGTCGACGTCGACGCTCTCGACCTTGTCCAGCGCCATCTCGAAGGTACGACGCTTGATGAAGCCGGTCTTGTGCACGACCCTGAGATTGGTGACGTCGGTCTCGGTGGTGAAGCGGTGGAACCAGCCCTTGATGGTCCAGTACAGGGCCGCCAGCGCCGCGACGGCTGCGGCCGCCAGGCAGAGCAGAACGAGCCAGTCGATAACAACCTGGCGCGACAGGATCAGCAGGACCAGCGTCACGATCCAGGCCAGGATCGCCGGAAAATAGAAGATCCAGTGCGCATTGGTCGAATACAGCACCTTCTCGCCGGGCTGCAGAATCTCGTCGATATAACGCGCCATGACCTCAGCTAACCCATTGCCCGCACCCGGCCCCGCAGGAACCCGCTTGCCCCCGGCCTCGCCGCTATGTATACGCGCGGTCGGTGTCCGCCAGGACCGTCCGGTGCGGGCCACCATACTGATCCCTTTGAAGGAATGCACGCGTCGTCATGAGCCGCCTCGTGATGAAATTCGGCGGCACATCCGTCGCCAATATCGAACGTATCCGCAACGTCGCACGCCATGTGAAGCGTGAGGTCGACGCCGGCCACGAGGTGGCCGTGGTCGTCTCGGCGATGTCCGGCAAGACCAACGAATTGGTGGCCTGGTGCACCGAGGCCTCGCCGATGCACGACGCGCGCGAATACGACGCCGTGGTCGCCTCGGGCGAGCAGGTGACCTCCGGCCTGCTGGCCATCACGCTCCAGGGCATGGGCATCCAGGCCCGTTCCTGGCAGGGCTGGCAGATCCCGATCAAGACCAGCGACGCCCATGCCTCGGCCCGGATCGAGGACATCGACGGCAGCGAGATCATCAAGCGCTTCAAAGAGCGCAAGGAGGTCGCGGTCATCGCCGGCTTCCAGGGCATCGAGCCCAAGACCAACCGCATCACCACGCTCGGCCGCGGCGGCTCCGATACCTCGGCCGTGGCCGTTGCCGCGGCCGTCAAGGCCGACCGCTGCGACATCTATACCGACGTCGACGGCGTCTACACCACTGACCCGCGAATCGTGCCGAAGGCCAAGAGGCTCGACAAGATCGCGTTCGAAGACATGCTGGAACTGGCCTCCCAGGGCGCCAAGGTGCTCCAGGTCCGCTCAGTGGAACTCGGCATGGTCCACAACATGCCGATCTTCGTCCGCTCGAGCTTCGACAAGCCCGAGGATATCGACCCGCATGCCAACCAGCCGCCCGGCACGCTGATCTGCAGCGAGGAGGAGATCATGGAAAGCCACGTCGTCACCGGTATCGCCTTCTCCAAGGACGAGGCCCAGATCTCGGTGCGCCAGATCGAGGACAAGCCGGGCGTTGCGGCCTCGATCTTCGGCCCGCTCGCGGATGCCAACATCAACGTCGACATGATCGTGCAGAACGTCTCCGAGGACGGCAAGACCACCGATCTCACTTTCACGGTGCCGGCGGCCGATTATACCCGCGCCAAGGACACGATTACCGCCGCCAAGGCCAAGATCGGTTACGCCAGGCTCGATACCGCCACGGACGTCGCCAAGATCTCGGTGATCGGCAGCGGCATGCGCAGCCACGCGGGCGTCGCGGCCCAGGCGTTCTCGGCCCTCGCCGGGCGGAATATCAACATCCGGGCCATTACAACCTCCGAGATCAAATTCTCGGTATTGATCGACACCGCCTATACCGAGCTCGCGGTGCGCACCCTGCACACGCTCTACGGTCTCGATCAGGCCTGAAGCGCGACCACGGTCGCGCTTCCCGTTATTGTCTGAGCATGGTCTTTCCGGAAAACCGCTTCTTACGTTCCAGACCGCGCTTAGGCTAATTTTCTCTTAGCGGTCGCAGCAAACGCCGAGGTGTCCACACTTTCGCGTTTGGCAGGCGTTTTGCTTGGCAAAACAAGCCCCAATTCGCTATACGGCGAACAGGGTGGGCTGCCGCAAACTGTGTCCCAGTTCAGGCCGCTGATTCGGTGCAAGCGAAGGTTTGCGCCTGCGCCGGACAAACAATTTGGTTGTTTTTCTGGAATTTTGGGCCAGCCGCCGGCCGATACCGCCGGGCCCGGCAGACGGAGGAGATTGACGGTTCATGCGGAGCGCGTCGGGAGGTCCCCGCGTCTTGTTGAGACGGCTCCGCGAAACCATGGCGGAGCAGGTCTCGGCCCAGGAGCGGCTGGACAAGATCGTGGTGCTGATCGCCGCCAACATGGTGGCCGAGGTGTGCTCGGTCTATGTGCTGCGCATCGACAACACGCTGGAGCTCTACGCCACAGAAGGCCTCAACCGCGAGGCGGTGCACCACACGGTGCTGAGCGCCCATGAGGGCCTGGTCGGCCTCGTCGCCAGCGAGGCGACGCCGCTCAACTTAAACGATGCGCAGAGCCATCCGGCCTTCTCGTTCCGCCCCGAGACCGGCGAAGAAATCTATCACTCCTTCCTCGGCGTGCCGATCCTGCGGGCCGGCAACACGCTCGGCGTGCTGGTGGTGCAGAACCGCGCCAAGCGCAATTACGTCGAGGAAGAGCTCGAGGCGCTGCAGACCACCGCGATGGTGCTGGCGGAGCTGATCGCCTCGGGCGAGCTCTCCGCGCTGGCCCAGCCGGGCCAGGAGCCGGCGGCGCGCCATTCCGCGCAGAAGGTCGGCGCCATCCTGTCGGAGGGCATCGCGCTCGGCCACGTCGTGCTGCACGAGCCGCGCGTCGTCATCAAGGACTACATCGCCGAGGACCTGCCGAAGGAAATCAAGCGGCTCGACACCGCGCTCGCCAAGCTGCGCGCCGATCTCGACCGCATGCTGGAGCGCGGCGACGTCGCCGAGGGCGGCGAGCATCGCGAGGTGCTGGAAGCCTATCGCATGTTCGCCAACGACCAGGGCTGGTCGCACAAGCTGCACGAGGCGGTCGCCACGGGCCTCACCGCGGAAGCCGCGGTCGAGCGCGTGCAGTCCGACACCCGCGCGCGCATGCTGCGCTCGACCGACCCTTATTTGCGCGACCGGCTGCACGATCTCGAGGATCTCGGCTACCGCCTGATGCGGCAGCTGGTCGGCCAGGACCACGCGCCCTCGCGCGAGCAACTGCCCGACAACGCGATCGTCATCGCGCGCGCGATGGGCCCGGCGGCGCTGCTCGACTACGATCGCAAGCGCCTGCGCGGCATCGTGCTGGAGGAGGGCACCGCCAACTCCCACGTCTCGATCGTGGCGCGCGCGCTCGGAATTCCCGCGGTCGGCGAAGTGCCGAACGCGCCCGGCATCGCCGACCCCGGCGACGCCATCATCGTCGACGGCACCTCGGGCTCGATCTATGTGCGCCCGTCACAGGAGGTCGAAGCCGCCTTCGCCGAGCGCGTGCGCTTCCGCGCCCGCCGCCAGGCGCAATATCTGGCGCTGCGCGACCGGCCCTGCGTCACCAGGGACGGCCAGAAGGTCGAGCTGATGATCAACGCAGGCCTTGCCATCGACCTGCCGCATATCGAGGACACCGGCAGCGCCGGCATCGGCCTGTTCCGCACCGAGCTGCAATTCATGGTGGGCCAGAGCCTGCCGCGCACCAGCGACCAGCTGGCGCTCTATCGCACCGTGCTGGATGCCGCCGGCCCCAAGCCCGTCACCTTCCGCACCCTCGACATCGGCGGCGACAAGGCGCTGCCCTATATGGAAGCCGTGATCGAGGAGAATCCCGCGCTCGGCTGGCGCGCGATCCGGCTCGGGCTCGATCGCCCCGGCCTGTTGCGCGGCCAGATTCGCGCGCTGCTGCGCGCCGGCGGCGGCCGCGCCTTGCGCATCATGTTCCCGATGATCTCGGAGGTCGCCGAATTCGATTCGGCGAAGGCGCTGGTCGAGCGCGAGCTCACTTACTTACGCCAGCACGGCCACACGCTGCCTGAACGGATCGACATCGGCACCATGGTCGAGGTGCCCGCGCTGCTCTACCAGCTCGACGAGCTCTTGCGGAAAGTCGACTTCATCTCGGTCGGCTCCAACGACCTGTTCCAGTTCCTGTTCGCCGTCGATCGCGGCAACGCGAAAGTGTCCGAGCGCTTCGACACCATGTCGGCGCCGATCCTGCGCGCCCTGCGCGAGATCGCGCGCAAGTGCCATGCGGCGAATAAGTCGCTCTCGCTCTGCGGCGAGATGGCCTCCAAGCCGATCGGCGCGCTGGCGCTGATCGGGCTGGGCTATCGCTCGCTGTCGCTGTCGGCGACCGCGCTCGGCCCGGTCAAGGCCATGGTGATCGACCTCGATGCGAAGAAGGCCGAAGCCATGCTCGGCCCGCTCCTGGACGCGCCGGCGGGCAGCGTCTCGATCCGGCAGAAGTTGACGGAGTTTGCCGAGGCCGAAGGCCTGGCCTTGTAGCGGGCCTGTCGCCGCCTCCCGCCGCCTCGCCTCTTTCCGCCATTTGAGACTGAACCGATGTCGTCACTCCCCGAAGCCAAACTGGACGTGCTCCTTGCACATCATGCCTCTCTCGAGGCCGAATCGCTGGGGCAGCTCTCCTCCGAACGTTACGTGCAGGTCACGCGCGAGCTGGCCGAGATCACGCCGCTGATCGAAGCGGTGAAGGCCTACCGTTCCGCCGTGAAGGAGCTCGCCGATACCGAGGCGCTGATCGCCGATCCCGCAACCGATGCCGAGATGCGCGGCATGGCGGAAGCCGAACGCGACGAGCTCGCACCGAAGATCCAGGAGCTGGTCCAGAAGATCCGCGTGGCGCTGCTGCCCAAGGACGCCATGGACGATCGCAACGTGGTGCTGGAAATCCGCGCCGGCACCGGCGGCGACGAGGCCTCGCTATTCGCCGGAGACCTGTTCCGGATGTACGAGCGCTTCGCTGCCCTGCAGGGCTGGAAGGTCGAGGTGATCTCGGCCAGCGAAGGCACCGTGGGCGGCTACAAGGAAATCATCGCAGAGGTGCAGGGCCGCGGCGCGTTCTCCAAGCTGAAGTTCGAATCCGGCGTGCATCGCGTGCAGCGCGTGCCTGACACCGAGACGCAGGGGCGCATTCACACCTCTGCGGCGACCGTTGCCGTGCTGCCCGAGGTCGAGGATGTCGACGTCGAGATCAAGAACGACGACCTCCGCATCGAGACCATGCGCGCGCAAGGCGCGGGCGGCCAGCACGTCAACAAGACCGAATCGGCGATCCGCATCACCCACATTCCGACCGGCATCGTCGTGATGATGCAGGACTCGCGCTCGCAGCATAAGAACCGCGCCTCCGCCATGAACATCCTGCGCTCGCGCATCTACGACGCCGAGCGGCAGCGCGTCGACGCCGCGCGCTCGGCCGAGCGCAAGGAGAAGGTCGGCTCCGGCGACCGCTCAGAGCGCATCCGCACCTATAATTTCCCGCAAGGACGCGTCACCGACCACCGCATCAACCTGACGCTCTACAAGCTGCCGCAGGTGATCGCGGGCGAAGCGCTCGGCGAATTGACCGACGCATTGACCACCGAGCACCAGGCCGCGCAGCTCGCCGCCCAAGGCGTCGCGGCCTGACAGGCGCGATCACCGCGAATCAGGTCTCGCCGGAATCCTGGAACGACTTCAGCAGACGCCCCAAGGCCGGGCTCGCGGCATGGCGAAGCTCTTCGAGGTTCTTCCGCGAGAGTGCCCGGAGCTTCTGCTCACCCTTCTTGGTCAGATTGAGGTGCACGCGCCGGGCGTCATTGGGATCGGCAAGCCTGCTGACCAACCCGAGCTTGGCCAGACGGTCGACCAGTTCGACTGCGGAATGATGCCGGATCAGCAGGAAGCGCGCGACATCGCCGACCGTCGCAGGTCCCGGACGGACAAAGCCCTTGATGCCGAGCAGTGCCTGGTGCTGCGTCGGCGTCAATCCTTCGTTCGCCGCCGCCTGCTCGCTGAAGGCCAGAAAGCTTCGGATCTGATAGCGAAACTGCGCCAGCGCCGCGTAATCGGCGTCACGCATCGTACGGCTGTTCGAGCCCGGGGTGGTTTTCGTCGTCTTGGATCGCCGCGCCTGCATCGCCTGGACCGTGCCTGGCCGCCCTGCCTCGACACTGTCAAGCCGGGGACGCGAGCGACTTAGTCCAAAGTAGCAAGATGCAGCCTCGGAACCAACCGGGCCGGTACCGCACATGCACAATTAACCGAATGCCTATTCGAACCCGGACAGCAGGATCTTCACCAGGATGACCTGAAATGCGAGCGGGATGCGGACGCTCTTCCGCCGGATCGAGCGCTGCAGAGCACCAGCGATCTCGGCGCTGGTCAGGCTACCGGCCGACGCGCTGGCGATCAGCTCACCCCACATCTGCGACAGCGAGCCGCCGGCCGGGATCACCGGACTGATGGTCACGCCACAGCCCTGCGCCCAGTCGACGATCTCCCGCATGGTATGAGGGCCGCAATTGCGCGCGGTCGCGAGGCGCTCGGCTGTCAGCGCCAGCAGCAGTTCACGCGAGGGCGACCATGCTCCTTTCGGCGGCTGCTCGCCCGTCAGTTCGACCGCGAGCTCCTTGAGGACGTTCTGGGCGCGTACGCTCAGCTTCTTCATCGGAGCTGGCAGGCGCTTCGCCTGAACGGAGCCGACCGCCGGACCCCGCTCGCCGATCGGCCTGTGACGAGGTTCGGAGACGCGAACCGCTTCGCCGGACGGCGGTGCCGCGCGTTGTTCGTTGCCCTCCGCCGCCGGCCACGCCGGCTCCTGCGGCTCCGTCTCCAGAGGCCAGGACCGCCGCTTTCGCGTGCCCGCTGCTACCGTCCGCCGCGTCATGTCCCTCGCCGAACCCGTCTGCTTCGTACTCACAAAGACTAATATATATCGTGATCCGATATGTTTTCACGTGATAATTTCGGTCGTTCGACCAAAGGCGAAATTGACAGAAGGTCTTCACAAGCAATGTTTAGGTCCAAGAGCTACACGCGGATGTGACGTGCCCGGCGCGAGCAGACCCATCGAGGTCGGTTGCCGCCGGACGGGTTGTGTTTGCCTGCAAACAAGAACGACGTTCGGAGGAAACGATCATGACTGACGATCTCATCCGCCGCGGCCTGTCGCGCCGCGGCCTGCTCCAGACCACGGCGGGCCTCATCGGCGGCTCGGTGCTGCCCGCGATGCCGGCCTTCGCCGAGGACAAGCCGATCGGCTCCTATCCCGCGGGCGTCTCGGGCTCCACCGCCTTCATCGGAATCTCGGTGCCGCGCACCGGCACCTACGCCGTGCAAGGTGAAGACGAGCTCAAGGGTTATCAACTCGCGATCGAGCACATCAACAGCGGTCACGAGCTAATCAAGAAGATCTCGCCGAAGACCAGCAAGGGCGTGCTCGGCAAGGAACTGAAGTTCGGCGTTGCGGATTCCGCCGCCAAGCCGAACGAGGCGGTGCAGGCGCAGCAGCGCTTCATCAGCGAGAACAAGGCGATCATGATTACCGGCGGCACGTCAAGTGCCGTCGCGGTCGCGCTCAACAAGCTCGCGCAACGCGAGAAGGTGATCTTCGTCTGCGGCATCTCCGGCTCGAACGACACCACCGGCAAGGACTGCGTCCGCTACGGCTTCCGCCAGAACTTCTTCGGCCAGACCGCCGCCGCGGCGATCGGTCCGGTCATGGTCAAGGAATTCGGCAAGGGCAAGAAGGCCGCGTACCTCACGCCCGACTACACCTACGGCCACACCGTCACCAAGTCGATGCAGGACTTCCTTGCGACCGCCGGCTGGACCACCGTGACCAACCAGGTCGCGCCGCTCGGCGCGCCGGATTACTCCTCCTACCTGTTGAACGTCGCCAATTCCGGCGCGGACGTCTTGATCAACGTCAATTGGGGTCACGACGCGGTGCTGTCGACCCAGCAAGCCAAGCAGTTCGGCGTGCTCGACAAGATGAAGCTGGTGGTCCCGTATCAGGTGCCGTTCATCGCGCGCGAGACCGGCGGCCTGATGCAGGGCGTCTACGCCGCCACCGACTATTGGTGGACGATCGAGGACAAGTTCCCGCTGGCGAAGATGTTCAACGAGGCCTTCGAGAAGAAGTACGGCTACAAACCGGAATGGGGCGCCGAGAACGCCTATGTCAGCTTCGCGCACTGGGCCCGCATGTGCGAGCAGGCCGGCAGCTTCAACCCGCCCGACGTGATCAAGGCCTATGAGAAGGGCGAGACGATCCCCTCGCTCGTCGGCGACGTGCATTACCGTCCCGAGGACCATCAGTGCATCCGTCCCGTCCTGATCGTGAAGGGCAAGCAGCAGAAGGACATGAAGAACAAGGAAGACTGGTACGACGTGGTCGAGATCGTCCCCGGCGAAGGCCTGATGCAGAAGCCCGACGCGTTCGGCTGCCATCCCGGCGACTATAGCTGAGCCCGCGCTACTCCTCTGACGCCGTAGGTCGCTTCCAGCACCTGCGGCGTCACCTTTTTTGACTCTCCGTCGCGCCCCGCACAGTGACCAGTTCATGATCAGTTGGCCCAACCTCGTCTCGCAGCTTTTCAACGGGCTGGCGCTCGGCGCCTTGCTCGCATTGATCAGCTCCGGCCTGACCATCATCTACGGCACGCTCGGCGTGCTCAATCTCGCGCACGGCGCGATGTTCATGATCGGCGGCTATGCCGGCTTCGTCGCCTACCAGTACACGGAATCGTTCATCCTTGCCGTCATCGCGGGCTCGCTGTTCGTGATGCTGCTGGGCGTGCTCATGGAGCGCGTCATCATCCGCCACTTCTATCATCGCCCGCACGAGGATCAGTTGCTGGTGACCTTCGGGCTCGGCATCTGCTTCGTCGAGCTCGTGCGCCTGGCCTTCTCGAGCCAGTCGCAGCTGGTGCCGCCCCCGGCGCTGTTCCAGGGCATCACCAATCTCGGCTTCATGTTCTATCCGACCTACCGCCTCGCCGTGGTCGGCATCGTCGCGGTCGCGCTCGGCGCGCTGTTCATCGTGCTCTACCGGACCCGGCTCGGCATGATCGTGCGGGCCGGCATCGAGGATTCGGTGATGGTCGATTCGCTCGGCATCAACGTCTACCGCGTCTTCATGGTGGTGTTCGGCATCGGCGCGATGGCCGCCGGCTTTGCCGGCATCGTCAACGCGCCGGTGGTGTCGCTGACACCGGGCATCGGCGACGACATCCTGGTCCAGACCTTCGTGGTGGTGGTGATCGGCGGCGTCGGCTCGTTCCCCGGCGCGATCCTCGGCGGCCTGATCGCCGGCGAGATCATCAGCGTCACCTCCATGTTCAACCCCGGCTATGCCTATGTGATGCTGTTTGCGGCGATGACGCTCGTGCTCGTGGTGCGACCGCATGGCCTGCTCGGCGTCCAGGGCCGCGAGTAAGCGATTTCCCGATGCTCAAGCAACGCCCGTTCCTGATCGAGACCCTGACCGCGATCGGATTGATCGCAGCTCCCTTCGTGCTGCCTCATCTCGGCTTCGCGCCCAACACCGTGAACCGGATCCTGGTCTGGGGCCTGTTCGGCCTCGGCTTCGACATCCTGTTCGGCTTCACCGGCCTGTTGTCGTTCGGCCAGTCCGCCTTCTACGGCACCGGCGGCTTCGTCGCGGCCTACCTTCTGACCCGTGCCGGCTTCGGCAACGTGCTCGGCGCGCTGATCATCGGCATGATCGCGGCGGCCGCGACCGGCTATCTGATCGGCCTGATCGCCCTGCGCCGCACCGGCATCTATTTCGCCATGATCACCGTGGCGATCGCGGAGGTGTTCTTCTTCGTCGAGTTCAATCCGCTCTCCGACTTCACCGGCGGCGAGAACGGCCTGCCCGGCGTGCCGACGCCGAGCTTCGATCTCGGCCTCACCACCATTCACTTCACCAATGGCTGGTCGCTCTATCAGTTTATCGCGCTGTGCTACTTCATCGGCGTCATCATCGCGCTCAGGATCGTGCGCTCGCCGGTCGGCGCCATTTTCAGCGCGATCCGGGACAATCCGCTGCGCGCCACCGCCGTCGGCCACAACATCCACGGCTACAAGCTGACGGCTTTCGTGATCGCAGCGGCCTATGCGGGCTTCGCCGGCGGCCTGCTCGGCGTGCTCCAGGCCTTCATGCCGCCCGACGCCTTCACCTTCGACACCTCGGGCCAGCTGGTGATGCAGACCGCCATCGGCGGCCGCGGCACGCTGTTCGGACCTCTGGTCGGCGCAACCGTCTGGCTGTTCCTGCAGGATTTCCTGCAGTCAGCGCTGGGCTTGGGTGCGGCCTGGAAACTGGTGCTCGGCGTCGTGTTCGTGCTGCTGGTCTGCTTCCTGCGCGGCGGCATCATTGGCGGACTTGCCGATCTCTACCGCCTCGTCTCCGGCAAGCGTCAGCGAACGGAAGCCGAGACTGAACAGGAAGCTGCGGACGCCGAGGCGACACCGCAAGCCGCGCCGGCGCCGATGCAGGCCAAGGAGGTCGAGCACCCCGCTTATTCCGGGCCGATCCTGAAGGCCACCGGTCTCACCAAGCGCTATGGCGGCCTCGTCGCCAACAGCGACATCGATTTCAGCGTCAATCAGGGCGAGCTGCGCGGCATCATCGGCCCCAACGGTGCCGGCAAGTCGACCTTCTTCAAGATGCTGACCTGCGAGATCGCGCCGACGTCGGGCCGGATCGTGTTCGAGGGGCGCGACATCACGGGATTGAAGGTCACCGAGGTTTGCCAGCTCGGGCTCACCAAGAGTTACCAGGTCAACCAGCTCTTCACCGGCCTCACCGTGCGCCAGAACCTGACGATCGCCGCGCTCGCAGAGCTGCGCGGAAAATTCCGGCTTGATTTGTTCCGCAAGCTCTCGAGCGTCAAGGGCCTGACCGAGCAGGTCGAGCACACGCTGGCACTGGTCAATCTCACCCGCCGCGCCGACACGCCCGTCTCCGAGCTCGCCTATGGCGAGAAACGCCGGCTGGAGATCGGGCTTGCGCTCGCGACCTCGCCGCGCCTGCTGCTGCTCGACGAGCCGCTCGCCGGCATGAGCCCGCGCGAACGGGTCGAGACGGTGAGGCTTCTGAAGTCGATCGCGCGCGGCCGCACCATGATCATCATCGACCACGACATGGATTCCCTGTTCGAGCTGGTCGAGCGCGTCACCGTGCTGCAGGAAGGCCGCGTGCTGGTCTCGGGCACACCGGAAGAAATCAAGTCCAACGCCGCGGTGCAGGAAGCCTATCTCGGCGGCGTTCACGGAGAGATCGCCGCATGAGCCTGATCGAGGTCAACGGCCTGAACAGCTATTACGGGGATTCCCACATCCTGTTCGACGTCGCCATGCATGTCGAGCGTCACGAGGTGGTGGCATTGCTCGGCCGCAACGGCGCCGGCAAGAGCACCACGCTGAAGAGCCTGATGGGCGTGGTGACGCCGCGCAGCGGCAGCGTGAAATTCGACGGCATCGACATCGCCGGACGCCGAAGCCACAAGATCGCGCAGGCCGGCATGCAGCTCGTGCACGAGGAACGCCGGATCTTCGGCAGCCTGTCGGTGGAGGAGAACATCCTTCTCGCCGGGATCACCGCGCCGAAACGCTGGCCGCTCGGGCGCATCTACGAGATGTTTCCCCGGCTGAAGGAGCGGCGCAACAATCGCGGCACCGAGCTCTCCGGCGGCGAGCAGCAGATGCTCGCGATCGCGCGGGCGCTGGTGCGCGATCCCAAGATCGTGCTGCTGGACGAGCCGTTCGAGGGCCTCGCGCCCGTCATCGTCCACGATCTCGTCAAGGCGTGCCGCGATCTGGCGGCCGCCGGCCAGACCATCGTGCTGGTCGAGCAGAATCTGGCGGCCACGCTGGCCCTGGCGAGCCGGATCTACATCATCAACAACGGCCATATCGTGCATGAGGGACCGGCGCAGGAGCTGAAGGCCCAGCCGGAACTGCTGCAGCGCTATCTCGGCGTTTGATTAACCGCCGAGCGCCGCGACCATCCGCTTGGCGTGATCGGCGAGCACGGCCATGTCCTCTTTCCGCGTCTGCGCCGGCAACAGCTCGATCCCGGACCTGACCGGCATGACGTGCATGTGCAGGTGAAGAACCACCTGCCCGCTGGCCGGCTCGCTGAATTGCTGCAGGATGATGCCCTCGGCGTCGAACGCCCTCATCGCCGCAATCGCGATCCGCTTGGCGGTTCTCGTCACCGCGGCGAGATCGTCATCGGCGATGTCGAGGATGCCGCGCGCCGGCGCGCGCGGAATCACCAGCGTGTGCCCGGGCGAGCGCGGCATGATATCGAGGAAGGCGAAGCTGCGATCGTCCCTGAACACCTCGAAGCAGGGAATCTCGCCGCGCAGGATCTTTGCGAAGACGTTCTGATCGTCATAGGCCGTCATGGACCCCTCCACGCTTGCGAGGCGTGATCAAACGCGCTCCTTTCCGTTGACGCAAGCAAGCCTGCCGATCTATCCACGATGCCAGGCAGGATGGTTCCATTGACGACAAGCTTCGATCCCGGACACAGCATCGAGAGTGCGCGCCGCGCCCTCGCCGCGCGATTGCGATCGGCCGGCATCGAGGAGTCCGCCCTCGATGCTCGCCTGCTCGTCGGCGCGGCCCTGGAGCTCGATCTGACCGGAATGGTGACGCAGGCGGCGCGAACGCTCACGCCTGAAGAAACCGCACGCCTCGAACGATATGCGCAACGCCGGCTGGCGCACGAGCCGGTCGCTCGCATTCTCGGCGCGCGGGAATTCTGGGGCATGCCGTTCCGGCTGTCCGAGGCGACGCTGGTGCCGCGGCCGGACACCGAGACCGTTGTCGAACTGGCGCTCGAGATTTTTCGCGGGCTGACGATATCGGGACGGCGCCCGCGCATCGCCGATATCGGCGTCGGATCGGGCGCGATCCTGCTGGCGCTGTTGCACGAAATTCCCGATGCGTTTGGCATCGGCACCGATGTCAGCCTGGCGGCGCTCGACACGGCGCGCGACAATGCCGCCGCTCTCGGCCTCGGCGACCGGGCGGCCTTCGTCGCTTGCTCCTATGCGTCGGCGCTGCGCGGCCCGTTCGACCTCATCGTGTCGAATCCGCCCTATATCCCCTCGGCCGAAATTCCGACATTGAGCGTCGAGGTGCGCGAGCACGATCCGCATCTGGCGCTCGATGGCGGCAACGACGGATATGATGCTTACCGCGCCCTTATCCCGCAGGCGGCCGAGCGCCTCGCGCCCGGCGGCGCCCTGATCGTCGAGGCCGGACAGGGCCAGGCGAGAAACATTGAAACCCTGATGGCAGCGGCGGGGTTAACGTTGGACAGGCCGGCCAAGGCCGACCTGGCGGGCATTCCGCGGGCCGTTTCGGCCCGAAAAATGCCCCCATAAAAGCCGGATTGGCCTGCAAAAAGCTCTTGGAATATCCCTTGGGAACGACTACGTTCCGATCAACACATCGGTGCCGGCCCCGTAGACCTACGGGCGAAAGCCGGGCTCTCGGGCGAGAGCTTTACTGATAAAGGTTCCAAGCCGCAGGTCCTGTGAAGCGCGATAGCCAGTGGAGCTGCGCTGCTCTCCGACCGCAACGTGAACGAAAGCCTGATATTGCGCTTGAAGACTTACGCAACAAAGCTGGGCTTGTTTCGGCAGGCAAAATGAATGGGTTCGCTGGCGATCAATGCTGGCGGGTGGGGAACGCGTCCTTGTTGAACGCGACGGTCGACGAACATCGGCAGGGATCAATCCGCTCTTGCGCGCGGTGCGCACGGGCAATGTGAACCGCTGTCGCCAGGTCACTCCTAGCAATCAGTAATGCGTGCAACCTTTAGGGCTGGAATTAAAGGCAGGACATGAGAAACGGTCAGAACAAGCAGCGGATGCGCAACCGCAACAACAATAACAACAACAACAACCGGCGCAGCCAGAACCCGATGACCCGGGTCTACGAGTCCAACGGACCCGACATCAAGATCCGCGGCACCGCTTCGCACATCGCCGAAAAGTATCTCCAGCTTGCGCGCGACGCGCGCTCGTCCGGCGATCCCGTTGCGGCGGAGAACTACTACCAGCATGCCGAGCATTATTTCCGCCTGATCGCGGCGGCCCAGGAGCAGTTCCGCCAGAACCAGCAGCCGCGCGGTGACGAGCCCGTCAGCAGCCACAGCGACGACGGCGAGGACGACGGCGAGAATTTCTCGAATTTCGGCCAGGAGCCGGGCTTCGTCCCGCAGCCGCAGCAGCAGCCTTTCGCGCGCGACCGCGACGGCCAGCGCGATCATCACCAGCGTGATCATCAGCAACGCGACCAGCAGCAGCCTTATCAGCGCGACCAGCAGCCGCGCGAGCACCGCGAACGCGATCATCGCCCGCAGCCGCAATATCAGCCGCAGCCGCTGCCCGCGAACCAGCCGCAGCCCGTCATCGCCGATGCCGGCAGCGTCGATCGCCTGCCGTCCTTCATCACCGGTCCGCAGCCGCAAGTGAATGTCGGCGCCAATGGCGGCCAACCCGGCTTCGAAGGTGGCGGCGGTGGCGAACGCTTTCCGCGCCGGCGGCGCCGGCCGCATGGCCCGCGCCCCGAGCGCGAGGCAGCACCTGCCGCCTCGAGCGACGAAGTCGCGCCCGGCGAATAAGCCTGTTCTGAGTTTGTGAACTGCAATCGTCCCGGCCTCGCCGGGACGATTTTTTTCAGCTGCGCGTCACCGTCGAGGACGGCACCAGCACGGGCTTGGCGAGCGAGGGAATCAGCCGCGCCCGCTCGCGTTTGGCGGGGATCGCACGATAGACCTGCTTGGTGGCCTCGACGATGTGCACGCCGGCAAAGGGCAGCGACAGCGCCGCACCGGCGCGCTCCCACATCTGTGCGGATTTCAGCACCCAGCCACCGGCATAGGGCGGCATGAACAACGCCTCGCCCCAGGCGGTCGGCGTGAACCAGGTCTGGCGCAACAGGTCGGTGATCTGCGAGCGCGAATAGGGCCGGCCGTGACCGAACGGCGTGCTGTCGGTGCGGGTCCACACCCCACGCCGGTTCGGGATCACCGCGATCACGCGGCCCGAGGGCGACAGCACGCGCCACACCTCGCGCAGCAGCGCGGCCGGATCGTCCGACATTTCCAGCGCATGGATCAGCAGGATGCGGTCGACCGCGGCGTCGGGCAGCGGCAGCGAGAATTCGTCGACCAGCGAGGCCAGCGCCGGCCGCCCCGTCGGCCATTTCAGGACGCCCTGGGCCGCCGGCATGAAGGCGATGCAGCGCTCGGCGTCTTCGCGGAACAACCCCAGATAGGGCGTGGGATAGCCGAGGCCGAGCACGCGCTGGCCCTCCGCGCCCGGCCAGCGCTCCCTGATGCCGCGATTGATCATTTGACGCGCCACAATGCCGAGGCGACGGGAATAGAACTCGCGGAGGTCGACGACGTCGATGGTCATGACGGCAATGTAACATGCGTAAGGCCGCGCCTGCGCGCGGAATATTGCATTGCCTGTGCAACGTTAACGCCATATTTGTCTGGCGGGGCTGAGCGCGATGGAGATGACATGGCCGCCGAAATTCGTACTTTCACCTGTTTAAACGACAATTTCGGTTATCTGATCCACGATGTGGAAACCAAGGCAACGGCGTCGATCGACGCGCCCGAGGCTGGCCCGATCGTCCAGGCGCTGGAGCGCGAGGGTTGGCAGCTCACCGACATCCTGATCACCCATCATCACGGCGATCATGTCGGCGGAGTCGCCGAACTCAAGCGGAAATACAATTGCCGCGTCGTCGCGCCGCACGACAAGACCACCGCCATCGCCAATGTCGACCTGCGCGTCGCCAATGCCGACGTGGTCAAGATCGGCAATCTGCTGGCGCGCGTTCTGGAGACGCCCGGCCACACGCTCGACCACATCTCCTACGTGTTCGACACCGAGAAGACGGTGTTCGCCGCCGACACGCTGTTCTCGATCGGCTGCGGACGCGTGTTCGAGGGCACCTACCCCATGATGTGGGATTCCCTCCTGAAGCTGCGCGCCCTGCCCGACGACTTCAAGCTCTATTGCGGCCACGAATACACGGCCTCCAACGTCAAGTTCGCGCTCACCGTCGATCCCGACAATGCGGCGCTGCAGGCGCGCGCGGCGGAGGTGACGAAGCTCCGCGCCGAGAACAGGCCGACCATTCCGACACTGCTTGGCGAGGAGAAGCGGGCCAATGTGTTCCTGCGCGCCGACGAACCGTCGGTCGCAGCCAGGCTGCACATGAAGGGCGCGGATGCCGCCGCAGTGTTCGGCGAGCTGCGCGAGCGCAAGAACAAATCCTGACGCATAAATCCTGACGCGCAAGTCCTGAAGCATAGACCTGACGGGGATCGATGCCGACCGCAGCCGAGATCATCGCTCGCCTTGAACTGCGGCCGCATCCCGAGGGCGGCCATTATCGCGAGACGTTTCGTGACCAGGCCACGGACGCCAACGGCCGGTCGCGCTCGACCCTGATCTACTTCCTGCTCGCACGCGGCGAACGCTCGCACTGGCATCGCGTCGATGCGGTCGAGACCTGGCATTATTATGCGGGCAGCCCCCTGATGCTGCGCATCGCCCATGACGGCTGCTCGCGGCACGAAGTGCGGCTCGGCACCGATCTCGCCGGCGGCGAGCGGCCGCAGGCGATCGTGCCGGAGCAGGCCTGGCAGATGGCTGAGACCACGGGCGAGTGGACCCTGGTCGGCTGCACCGTGGCGCCCGCCTTCGAGTTCGCAGGCTTCGAGCTCGCACCGAAGGGCTGGGAGCCGTAGCGCCTACACCGTCATTCCGGGACGCCGCGCGCAAGCGGCGCGCCCGGAATGACGATCACCTCTTCCTCAGCACCATGTCCTTCGCCGCGATCAGGCCGCCGCCGGCAATCAGAATCGCGGCGATGGCGATGTTGGCGCTGGCCTTGGCAAAGCCGGCGGCGATGAGGAAGCCGGTCGAGAGCAGCGGCGTCGCGTAGGAGGCGGCGCCGAGCACGCGGATGTCGCCACGCTTCATGCCGATGTCCCAGGCGTAGAAGGCCGCCCCGACGGGACCGATGCCGAGGGCGAGAACCGAAAGCCATTGCAAAATGGTCTCCGGCCACACCGTGGTTTCAAGCAAACCGTGCATCAGCGCGGCCAGCGCTGCGGTGGCAAGGCAGAAGCCCGCGACGGCATCCGTCGGCACCGCTTTCAGCCGGCGCGACAGCACCGAATAGGCCGCCCAGACGAACGCGGCAATGAAGGCTGCGATCAGTCCCGGCACCGCCCCCGGTGCAAATCCGCTGGTGTTGCCGGCGAACAGCAGCACGGTGCCGACGAGGCCGAGCACGGCGCCGACGATGTGATGCAAAGCGAGCCGCTCGCCGGGCAGGAACGAGGAGAACAGCACGATCAAGAGCGGCCACATGTAGTTCAGAAGACCGGCTTCGGCCGGCGGCGCGAAGCGGAGCGCGAGGAAATACAGCGCGTGATAGCCGAACAGGCCGCCGACGCCGACGACCCAGACGACGAGCGGCTGACGCAGGCTTTTCGCGGCATCGCCGCGGCCGATCCAGGTGAGCAGGCCGACGAGGCCGCCGATCGCGAAGGTCATGGCCGCGAGCTGAAACGCCGGGATCGTTCCGGTCGCCACCGTCATCACCGAGAGCAGCGACCACATCAGGATCGCGGTCAATCCGATCAGCGTGGCGGTGCGGGGAGTCATCTTGGAAGGCCTCGTCATTCCGGGATGGCGCGTAGCGCCAGACCCGGAATCTCGAGTTTCCGGGTTCGCCGCTCTCGCGGCGCCCCGGAATGACAGGGCATGATGCCCGGGACAAGCCCGGGCACGCCGATGTGCAAAATATCAGCCGGCGTGATGCGATCGCATCACACCATGTATTGGCCGCCGTTGACGGTGAGCGTCGAGCCGGTGATGAAACCGGACTCGTCGGCCGCGAGGAACACGACCGCGCGCGCGATCTCTTCGGGTTCGCCGAGCCGGTTGGCCGGGATCTGCGGGATCACGTTCTTCTCCAGAACGTCCTTCGGCACCGCCTGCACCATTTCGGTGTTGATGTAGCCGGGGCAGATCGCGTTCACGGTGATGCCACCCTTGGCATTCTCCAGCGCGAGCGCCTTGGTGAAACCGATATCGCCGGCCTTCGCCGCGGAATAGTTGACCTGACCGAACTGCCCCTTCTGTCCGTTGATCGACGAGATCGAGATGATGCGGCCGAACTTGCGCGCACGCATGCCCTCGATGACCTGGCGCGTCATGTTGAACAGCGAACCGAGATTGGTGTTGATGACGGCGTTCCACTGCTCGAGCGTCATCTTGTGGAAGGCGGTGTCGCGGGTGATGCCGGCATTGTTGACGAGCACCTCGATCGGCCCGAGATCGGCCTCGACCTTCTTCACGCCTTCGGCACAGGCGTCGAAGCTGCTGACGTCCCATTTGTAGACGGCGATGCCGGTCTCGGCCTTGAACTTCTCCGCCGCCGCGTCGTTGCCGGCGTAGCTCGCCGCGACCTTGTAGCCAGCCGCCTTCAGTGCCTTGCTGATCGCAGCACCAATGCCCCGCGTACCACCCGTGACCAATGCAACACGTGCCATGTCGTATTCCTTCCCTTGGACTCTTCGGACGTTTCTGGAGTGATCGTTTTTTAACGTGGGATTATGCGGTTGGTTTGACGGACATCAAGAACAAAACGCCCGGCGTTGAGCCGGGCGTTTGATTTAGTCGAGGCCTGCGCGATTGCGAAGAATATTTGATTTGCAACCGCTGCCTTTTTAGTCGCGTGCAACGCACTCACCGACGTGTGCAGCGCACGCGCACACCGCGCGTCAGCTGCACGTCAGCTATCGTCAGTCGCGCGCGATGCACATCGCGATGCCCATGCCGCCGCCGATGCACAGCGTGGCGAGACCCTTCTTGGAATCGCGCTTCTGCATTTCGTGCAGCAGCGTCACCAGCACGCGCGCGCCGGACGCGCCGACCGGATGGCCGATCGCGATCGCGCCGCCATTGACGTTGACCTTGGAGGTGTCCCAGCCGAGGTCCTTGTTGACGGCACAGGCCTGGGCCGCGAAGGCTTCGTTGGCCTCGATCAGATCGAGATCGCCGACATTCCAGCCGGCCTTCTTCAGCGCGGCGCGCGACGCCGGGATCGGGCCCGAGCCCATGATCTTCGGATCGACACCGGCCTGCGCCCAGGACACGATACGCGCGAGCGGCTTCTTGCCTTCCTTGGCCGCCTGCTTGGCGGTCATCAGCACCACGGCGGCGGCGCCGTCATTGATGCCGGATGCAGATCCCGCGGTAACAGTGCCTTCCTTCTCGAAAGCGGGACGGAGCTTGGCCATCGCCTCGAGCGTTGCGCCATGACGCGGATATTCATCGGCGCTGACGACGACGTCGCCCTTGCGGGTCTTGATGGTGACGGGAACGATCTCGTCGTTGAACTTGCCGGCCTTCTGCGCCGCCTCGGCCTTCTGCTGCGAGGCGACCGCAAACTCGTCCTGCTGGGCGCGGGTGATCTGCCACTGCCGCGCGACGTTCTCGGCGGTGTTGCCCATGTGGTAGCCGTTGAAGGCATCCCACAGACCGTCCTTGATCATGGTGTCGACGAACTCGACGGGTCCCATCTTGACGCCGCCACGCAGATATTGGGCGTGCGGGGCCATGCTCATGGACTCCTGGCCGCCAGCAACCACGATTTCGGAATCGCCGTTGAGCAGCGCCTGGTAGCCGAGTGCGACCGTGCGCAGGCCCGAGCCGCAAAGCTGGTTCACGCCCCAGGCCGGGCTCTCCACCGGGATGCCGGCGCCGATCGAGGCCTGACGGGCCGGGTTCTGGCCCTGGGCGGCGGTCAGGATCTGTCCCATGATGACCTCGGAGACCCGGCCGGGCTCGATGCCACCGCGCTCCAGCGCGGCCTTGATGGCGATAGCGCCGAGATCGTGGGCGGGAAGGGTCGCGAACGCGCCGTTGAAGCTTCCGACCGGGGTGCGGGCGGCGCTGACGATGACGACATCGTCTGACATGGGCATCTCCTGAGGCTTGAGGTTTCTTTGAAAGGGGCAGGCGGGGCTTTAGGGAAACGGCTCGCCAGTCTCGTCAGCCATCCTGTTAACGTCGTTGAGGCATGTCAATCGGCCGGCGACCGAATTCATGCCGCAGCGCATTCAAAATAGCGTTCTTGGCGCTTTCGCAAGCAAGATTTTGCTCCGCGATTAACCGTGCCGCACAAAACGGTAGCGTGACCCCTTTGAAAATGCTTATTTTGTTGCGTTGCGTACTCTTCCCGCCCTGCGGCATGGCCCGTCGGGTTCCCGTTCTCCGCGCTTGCAAGTGAGAGCCCATGGCGAAATCAGACCAACCCACCACCATCAAAAAATACGCGAACCGCCGGCTCTATAACACCGGAACGAGCACCTATGTGACGCTGGAAGACCTCGCCGCGATGGTCAAGGATGGTGAGGATTTCCTGGTCTATGACGCCAAGACCGGCGACGACATCACCCGCTCCGTGCTCGCCCAGATCATCTTCGAGCAGGAGAACAAGGCCGGCCAGAACCTGCTCCCGACCACCTTCCTGCGCCAGCTGATCCGCTTCTACGGCGACAGCATGCAGATGGTGGTGCCGAAATATCTGGAGCAGTCGATCGCGACCTTGACCCAGGAGCAGGAGAAGTTCCGCAAGCAGATCGCCAATACCCTGTCCGGCACTCCTTTTGCTCCTTTGGAGGAACAAGTCCGTCGCAACATGGAGCTGTTCCAGCAGACCTTCTCGATGTTCAAGCCCTTCGTCCCGCCGCGCCCGGGGGCCACTGCAGAGACGGAGACCGATGCGACCGCAGAAGCGCCGAAGGACAGCAATATCGACGATTTGCGCCAGCAGATGAAGGAAATGCAGGAACGCCTGGAGCGGATGTCGAAGAAGGACGAATAATCCTTTCTATGCCCCGGCGCCCCAGGTGAGCCGGAGGATGCGCCATGTCCGACCGAAGCTCCCATTGGGACAACGGCTACGCCACCAAGGGCGAGACCGAGGTCAGCTGGTTTCAGACCAGCCCCTCGACCTCGCTCGCGATGATAAGGGCAGCCGATCCCGATCGCGAGACTGCCATCATCGATATCGGCGGCGGCGCCTCGCGTCTGGTCGATGCGCTATTGCAGGACGGATATCGCGACGTCGCCGTCCTGGATCTCTCTGCCCACGCGCTTGACGCAGCCAAGAAACGGCTCGGCGACACCGCATCACGTGTCGATTGGATCGTCGCCGACGCCACGACGTGGCGGCCGCCGAAGACCTACCAGATCTGGCACGACCGCGCCGCATTTCACTTTCTGACCGATCCGCAGGACAGGACGGCTTATGTCGAGCGCCTGCGGTCCGCGGTTGCCCCCGGCGGCCATGTCATCATCGCGACGTTCGCACCCGATGGTCCGGAGAAGTGCAGCGGCCTGCCGGTGCAGCGCCATGACAGCGCCAGCCTTCTCGCAGAGCTCGGGCCGGACTTCGCGCTGATCGAGACGCGCCGCGAGACGCATCATACGCCCTGGGATTCGACGCAGGCGTTTCAGTTCAGCCGGTTTCGGCGACGCGGATAGATCCCGTCATGGCCGGGCTTGTCCCGGCCATCCATGCGTGACGGCGTGCGAGGAAGAACGTGGATGCCCGGGACAAGCCCGGGCATGACGACTGAGAAGCCCCGATCACGCCGCCAGCTTCACTGCATGAGCAAAGTCCCAATAGAGCTTTCGCGCTCTTGTGTAGAACGGGCCCGGCTTCAGCTCGCGCTCGTCGATGCGGATCACCGGGGCGACCTTGGCGAAATTGCCGGTGGAGAAGATCTCGTCCGCGGCCAGGAAGTCGGCATAGCGCAACGTCTTCTCGACCACATTGACGCCGTCGCCGCGCAGCAGGCTGATGACGCGCTGGCGCGTGATGCCGTTGAGGAAGGTGCCGTTGGGCACCGGCGTATAGACCACGCCGTCCCTCGCCATGAACACGTTTGAATTGCCGAATTCCGCGACGTTGCCGAGCATGTCGAGCATCAGCGCGTTCTGGAAGCCGCGCGAGGCAGCTTCCGCGAGCGCGCGCGAATTGTTCGGATAGAGGCAGGCCGCTTTCGCCTCGACCGGCGCGCATTCGGCAGTCGGCCTGCGGAACGGCGACAGGGTGATGGCGTTGCCGACCGGCTTTGGCATCGGCGCCTCGTAGATGCACAGGCACCAATTGGTGGTCTCGGGGTCGAACAGCACGCCGCCGCCCGCGCCGTTCTGCGCCCAATACATCGGACGGACATAGAGCTCGGCATTCGCCGCAAAGCGAGCAATGCCTTCATTTGCCAGCGTCAGCCAGGTGCCGGTATCGACCACCGGCTTCAGGCCGAAATTGATCGCAGATTGATTGGCGCGCGCGACGTGACGGTCGAGATCGGGCGCGACGCCCTCGAAGGCGCGGGCACCGTCGAACACCACCGACCCGAGCCAGGCCGCATGCGTGCGCGGGCCCATGATCGGCACGTTGCCGTCGTGCCATTTGCCCTCGAAGAAGGTCCAGCTCGGCGAATATTCGATCGGCTTCTTGATTTCGGCCATATCCGGCCTCCCTTGGAATATCCGGCCACTATTGTCCCAATTTCTAAACGATTTGCTGCCCGATTGGCACCCTCTGCTGGAGGGCAGACAAGCCAAACAGGCTATAATGCGGGCAATGATACGGAGTTCGCCATGCCGCTCGATCCGCTCGCAAAGCGCTTGTTGACCATGATGGCTGCGGCTGCGCCGCCGGCGCGAAGCCGGCCGAGCGTGGAGGCGCGGCGGCAATCGCTGGCCAAGCTGATGCAGTTCGCGCGCGCTGATGCGCCTGACGTGACGACACGCGACGGCGTGCTGCCCGGCCGCGCCGGCGAGCTGCCCTATCGTCTCTACACGCCAGCAAATGCCGGCGAGCTTGCACCCGGCTTCGTATTCTTCCATGGCGGCGGCCTCGTCGCCGGCAGCATCGCCACGCATGATCGCATCGCGGCCGCGCTGGCGCATGCCACCGGCTGCCGCCTGGTTTCCGTCGATTACCGGCTCGCGCCGGAGCACCGATTTCCTGCCGCGGTCGACGACGCCATCGCCGCCACCGAATGGATCGCGCGCGAGGCGGCATCGCTCGGCATCGATGCGGACCGCCTGGTGGTCGGCGGCGATTCCGCCGGTGCAACGCTCGCTGCGATCGTATGCCAGGAGGCGGCGCAGACCGCCGGCCTTGCCATCGCCGCGCAATGCCTGATCTGCCCGGTGCTGGACTTCGAGGAGACCTCGCCCTCACGTGAGGCCTTCGCCGAGGGCCATCTGATCGATCGGGTCACGATCGAAGCCGATCTGTCCGACTACCTGCCTGACGGTATCGACACGGCCGACCCGCGCGTGTCGCCCCTGCGCGCCACACGGCTCACGGGCCTGCCGACCGCGATCATCCACACGGCCGAGTACGACCCGATGCGCGACGAGGGCAATGCCTATGCCCGCAAGCTGCTCACTGCCGGCGTCGCCGTCGAGCATGTCTGCCACGACGGCATGGTTCACAATTTCCACGCCATGGGCGCGATCCTGCCGCAGGCGCAGCTCGTGCTCTCGCAGATCGGCGAGCAGGTGCGCCGAGCGGTGGCGAAGTAGCGCGAATCACACGCGCGCGTCGAGCACGGCCCTGGCTGCCGTGACATAGTCAGGCCAATGCATGTCCGCATAACGCTCCGCCTGCCAGGCGCAAGTCACGTCGGGCGCATGCGCGGCGGCAATCATGCGCGCAAACCGTTCTTCGGCAACCGTCGTGTCATCGCGCATCGGCACGGGGGTGGCTGCCCTTGCGGCCGGAGCGACGGCAAGCCCGGCCATTCCGGCGAGCAGGATGCGGCGTGACGTGGTCATGGCTGTCGTCCTCCATTGTCCGGCCTGCAGTCTGGCGGGCGAACCTGTCGTGCAATTCTCGCAGAGTAGCCGCGGACGTCCGTGCCGTCCATCGCTCGCCGATATCGCTTGACCACACGAACGATCACGTTCCATCTAGCACGCGATTTCGCCACCGCCTTCCACGCGTCGGATTGTCACGTGTCCCCTCACCGCCCATCGCGTCGTCCGACCTTGCGCGCCGTCGCGATGGGACTGGCCTGCGTGATGCTGTCGGCCAGCGCCGCCTTCTCTGCCGAAGATGAGGACGACGAACCGGCGAAACCTGCGATCCCGAACATCTATCTCGATCTGCGCACGACCTATGCGTCGATTCCGGCCGGCACGCTCGGGCTCGGTTTCGGCACCACGTCGCTGTCGGCCGCGCTCGAAGCCCTGGCGGTGCGCCGAGGCGCAACGCTGCCGAACGGTCTGCCGGCCGCGAAGTCCATTGCCGTCGACCTGCCGCTGACCGTCGACGTCAACGACCGCGTCTCGCTCTACGGCGGCGTGTCGGGCTCGACGACCGACATCGGCGGCGGCTGGTCGACGTTCGACGTCACGAGCTGGAACATCGGCGTGCAGGCCGACCTCCACCGGCAGGACGGCGGATCGATTCCGACCATCACGCTGCAATCGACCCTGACCCAATCGGTGCCGAACGATCAGGGCATGACGAACTCGCTCAACAACATTCTGGAATTCGACTACGCGCTGGACGAAGACGAGACGCGGGGCTGGCTGGCCGGCATGCAACATACCTACACCACCATCGCCAGCCCGTTCGCCAGCATCCGGCCGAACACGATCCTCTATGCCGGCGGCTATTACCAATGGCCGAGCAACTGGAAGTTCACGGGCCGCCTCGGCATGCAGTCGTTCGGCGGCGCGCAGCTCGCCGGCCGAACGCTGGCCGAGTCCTTCACGCAGCCCATCCTGCGGCTCGACCTCGACCGCATGGATGACAATGACAACCGCCTGTTCGGCGTCACCGCGCAGATCGCCTGGACGCCGAAGCCGGCCTACCAAGTGACCTTGCGAACGCCGCTTTACGCCGTGCGCAATTGACTGTGATCATGGTGGACAGCTGGTAAAGCCAATCTACCGCTTGTTCCGGCATCCCAGGGCGGTCGCACTGGCCCGGCCTTGACGATGAGGGACTTTCGCAGGGCTTTCGGACCCCCGTGGTGGCTTCTCCCGGCCAAGGACTGCCGGTCGGTCTTATGGCCGCCGCGCCCATCCGGTTACCTCTCGGCAATATGCTTGCGACAGACTGGGCCGGAGTCACGCGGGAGGCTGCGAATGTCCCATCTGGTCCCGGAACGGACGCTACTTGCTGGGAAAATCTTCTTCAATTTCGGCCAGTCGACGATCGATTGCGTCGTGCGACGGCTGACCGACGAGGCGGCGACGCTCGAGATGGAGAGCGGCCTCGGCGTGCCCGAGCGCTTCCAGCTTCGGCTGGCGGGGCGCGAGGTCCTGACCTGTCGCGTGGTCTGGCGATCGGACCGTCAGGTCGGGGTCGCTTTCGAGGAGCCGAGCAATGTCGAGTCCCTCGCCGGCGAGGAGCGAAGGCGCTCGTCCGATGCGCTGATGCGCGGGCAGATGCTCGCACTTCGCGCAGCACTTGATTTCGTCCCGCTCGGCATTGTTCTGCTGGATGCCAATCTCCGTGCGAAGTTGATCAACCGTGCCTTCCGGGAGATGTGGCTATTGCCGGACGAGGTCGCCAACAGCAATCCGTCATTCGTGACCCTGATGCATCACGGCCGCGACACACTTGCTTACGAGATTCCGCCGGCTGAACTTGAAGCTTACGTCGCAGAGCGGGTCCGTCACGTCCAGGCGGGTGACGCCTCGCCGCTCGATCTGCGCCGCACCAAGGGTGACGTCGTGCGGATGCAGTGCACGCCACTGCCCGACGGCGGGCGAATGCTGACCTATACGCCAGTCACCGACATCGTGCGCTATTCCGACGAGCTGAAGCTGCTGCGCGACGCGCTCGAGAATGTCGAGGACGGCGTGCTGCTGCTCGATCGCGATCTCAACGCAAGCTTCATGAACAGGCGGATGCGCCGGTTCTGGGATGTGAGCGAGCAGGAGGCGGCGAGCCGACCGACCTATGCATCACTGGTGAGCCGGGTCCATCGCGCGAGCGCTCCGGACCTTCCGGCAAACGAGCTGACAAAATTTCCTGCCAGGCGGGTCGCCGAGGTCAAGGCCGGCGACCATGTGCGCGACCTGCAGACGCCGGACGGAAGGCGCATCAGGGCCCATTGCACCACGATGTCGAATGGCGGCCGCATGCTGACCTATGTCGACATCACCGACCTCACGCAAAAGGCCGCGATGCTGGAGACGCTCGCGACCACCGACTCTCTTACGGGCCTCTACAATCGCCGCCACTTCCTCGAATCCCTCGATGCGGAGTGGAGCCGGTTCCAGCGCTATTATCGCTCCGTCTCGGTGCTGATGCTCGACATCGACCACTTCAAGTCGGTCAACGACCGCTACGGCCATGCCGTGGGCGATGCCGCGATCAGAGCGGTTGCAGCCGCGTGTCTCGATGGCAAACGCAAATCAGACCTCGTCGGCCGCCTCGGCGGTGAGGAGTTCGCCGTGCTGCTGCCCGAAACCAGCCTGTCACGTGCGAGGACAGTCGCCGATCGCATCCGCAAACGCGTGATGAGCGCGCAGATCATCGCCGGCGAGATTCGATTCGGCGTCACCGTCAGTGTGGGCATCGCGGAGGCGACCGTCAGCATGTCCGGCATCGACGCGCTGATGAGCGCCGCCGATCAGGCGCTCTACCAGGCCAAGGCCGAGGGCCGCAACCGCTGCATCGCCTTTGTGCCACCAGCGCCCGCAAGCAAGGCGGCGGAGTGATCGACACTATTGCGGCGGCACCGGAGCGTCGAACGCGCTCTGCGGATTGACGACGTCGTCGAGATCAAGCGCGAGCGGCTCGCCCGTCGCGAGGAATGACGACAATTTGGCCTCGAACGGCGCCGGATCGAGGCCGCGGGCCTTCAGCCATTCGGGCTCGTAATAGGTCTGCCGATAGCGTTCGCCGGAATCGCAGATCAGCGTCACCAGCGATCCCACAACGTTGGCCTGACGCATCTCCGAGGCGAGCCGGCACAGCGCGAGGAAATTGGTGCCGGTGGAGCCGCCCACCGGGCGGCGCAGCCGGCGCGACAGCACGTTCATCGCCGCGATCGTGGCCGCATCCGGGATCTTCATCATGCGATCGACCACGCCGGGCACGAAGGACGGCTCGCAACGGGGACGGCCGACCCCCTCGATCAGCGACGGACGATCGCAGACATGGGAGCGGTCCTGCGAGCGGAAGCAGTCGAAGAAGGCGGAATGCTCGACATCGGCAACGCACAGACGTGTCGGATATTGGCGATAGCGCAAATAGCGTCCGATGGTCGCCGAGGTGCCGCCGGTGCCCGCGCCCATCACGATCCAGTCCGGCAGCGGGCGCCGCTCGCCCTGCAACTGCGTGAAGATCGATTCGGCGATGTTGTTGTTGCCGCGCCAGTCGGTCGCCCGCTCGGCGAAGGTGAACTGGTCCATGTAATGGCCGTTCAGACGGGCGGCGAGCGCGGCGGCTTCCGCATACAGCGCGCGGCCATCGTCGATCAGATGGCAATTGCCGCCATAATGCTCGATCGCGGCGATCTTCTCCGCCGACGTCGTGCGCGGCATCACTGCGTAGAAGGGGACGCCGATCATCTGCGCGAAATAGGCCTCCGACACCGCGGTCGATCCCGACGAGGCCTCGACCACGGGCGTGCCTTCGCGGATGTGACCGTTGCAGAGCGCGTAGAGAAACAGCGAGCGCGCAAGGCGATGCTTCAGGCTGCCGGTCGGATGGGTAGACTCGTCCTTCAGATAGATGTCGATGCCTGACAGCGCCGGCACGATCAGCCGGATCAGATGCGTATCGGCGGTGCGGCACTGGTCGGCCTCGATCGCGGCCACGGCCTCATCGACCCAGCCGCGGCGATAGGCCGGCCCGGCCGGATCGTGGTGGCGGAAGGGGAGCGGCTCCATCGGCATGACCAGGCGATTCCTCGAAAACTGTCGTCCATCTAGCACGAGGCGCTTCGTGCACGCCGCTCAAAATTCCAGCGGCGCGTTGTCGACGACCTCCTTCATCACGAAGAAGGTGCGGGTCTGCCGCACGCCGGGCAGCGCGATGAGCTGCTCGCCGTGGATGCGGTTGAAATCCTCCATGTCGCCGACGCGGATCTTCAGGAAATAGTCGAAGTCGCCGGCGACGAGGTGGCAGTCGAGCACGAATTTCAGCCTGGCGATCGCCTGCTCGAAGGTGGCGAAACTCTCCGGTGTCGAGCGGTCGAGCACGACGCCGACCATCACCAGCGTGCCCTTGGCCACCTTCTTCGGCGCAACCATGGCGCGGACGGCGGCGATGAAGCCGTCCTCGAACAGCCGCTGGGTCCGGCGATGGCAGGTGGCGGGGCTGATCGCGACTGAGACGGCCAGCTCGGCGTTGCTGAGCCGACCGTTATTTTGCAGCAATCTCAGGATCTTAAGGTCGGTTCGATCGAGCCGGGCGGCCATGAAAGAAGCTTCCGCAAAAGAGTGTCAGTATGGAAGAATCATGAGCCAATATTATCCTCGACGCAAGAATAGGCGCAACATTGGCGCAAAATTCGAGAGCACCTTTTCCCGGGGCGATGCTAGGGAGCCGCCAGCACCAACGCCAATCGGGATGACCCATGAAGCTCGACAAATTTCCGCGCTACAAGCTGACCTTCGGTCCAACCCCCATCGAGAAGCTGGAGCGGCTGTCAAAGCATCTCGGCGGCCAGGTCGAGATCTATGCCAAGCGCGAGGACTGCAATTCCGGCCTTGCCTATGGCGGCAACAAGCTGCGCAAGCTCGAATACATCATCCCCGATGCGATCGCCTCCAACGCCGACACGCTGGTTTCGATCGGCGGCGTGCAGTCGAACCACACCCGCATGATCGCCGCGGTCGCCGCCAAGATCGGCATGAAGTGCCGCCTGGTGCAGGAAGCCTGGGTGCCGCACGAGGACGCCGTCTATGACCGCGTCGGCAACATCATGCTGTCGCGCATCATGGGCGCCGACGTGCGCCTGGTCGACGACGGCTTCGACATCGGCATCCGCAAGAGCTGGGAGCAGGCGATCGAGGAAGTGAAGGCCGCAGGCGGCAAGCCCTATGCGATTCCCGCCGGCGCCTCCGTGCACAAATATGGCGGGCTCGGCTATGTCGGCTTCGCCGAAGAGGTGCGCCAGCAGGAAGCCGAGCTCGGCTTCAAGTTCGATTACATCATCGTCTGCACCGTGACCGGCTCCACCCATGCCGGCATGCTGGTCGGCTTCGCCGCCGACGGCCGCGCCCGCAAGGTGATCGGCATCGATGCGTCCTTCACGCCCGCACAGACCAAGTCGCAGGTGCTCGAGATCGCGAAGAACACGGCTGAACTCGTCGACCTCGGCAAGGACCTCGTGGCTGACGACGTCGTGCTGATCGAGGACTACGCCTATCCCGCCTATGGCGTGCCGTCGGAAGAGACCAAGGAAGCCATCCGCCTCAGCGCGCGTCTCGAAGGCATGATCACCGACCCCGTCTACGAGGGCAAGTCGATGCAGGGCCTGATCGACCTCGCGCAGAAGGGCTATTTCGAGAAGGGCGCAAAGATCCTGTACGCCCATCTCGGCGGCGCACCGGCGCTGAACGGCTACGCGTATGCCTTCCGCAACGGCTGAGGCATAAGGGAGGCGATAGCCGCCTCCTGCACCTTCGTAGCCCGGATGGAACGTAGCGTAATCCGGGACGGTGCCGTTGATGTGCGAGATCCCGGATTGCGCTTCGCTCCATCCGGGCTACGGCATCTGCGATAGCGCCTACCGCGTCTTGACGATCTGCAGCAGTTCGTCGCCGTAATGCTCGAGCTTCTTGTCGCCGATGCCCGGCACGTTGCGGAGTTCGTCGAGCGTGGTCGGCCAGGCCCGGACGATGCCGTCGATGGTGGCATCGTGCAGCACGACATAGGCCGGCACGCCGCGCTCACGGGCGATCTCCGAGCGCCACGAGCGCAGCCGCGCGCGCAGTTCGGGATCGACATCGCCTTGCGGGGCATTGGCGGCAGGCGCAAGGTCGCCGCGGCGGGACTTGCCGCGGCTTGCGCGAACGCGGGTGCCGGGCGCTTCCTCGCGCAGCCACACTTCGGTCTCGCCGCGCAGCACGCCGCGCGCGCTCTCGGTCAGCTTCAGCGCTCCATAGGCTTCGCTGTCGCTCTGCAAATGGCCCATCGCCACAAGCTGCCGCAGCACGGTGCGCCACTGCTTTTCGTTGAGCTCGCGTCCGATGCCGAACACCGACAATTTGTCGTGGCCGAACTGCGTCACCTTCTCGGTCAGGCGTCCGATCAGCACGTCGATCAGATGCATCGCGCCAAAACGCTGCCCAGTGCGATAGACGCAGGACAACAGCTTCTGCGCCAGCACCTTGCCATCGCGCATCTTCGGCGGCGTCAGGCAATTGTCGCAATTGCCGCAGCTCTCGCCCATCACGACCTCGCCGAAATAGGCGAGCAGCCGCCGGCGCCGGCAGCGCGGCGTTTCGGCAAGGCCGACCAGCGCATCGAGCTTGCCGATCGAGATCCGCTTGAACTCGTCGGAGGCGCTGGACTCGTCGATCATGCGGCGCTGCTGCACGATGTCGGAGAGCCCATAGGCCATCCAGGCCGCCGACGGCTTGCCGTCGCGGCCGGCGCGGCCCGTCTCCTGGTAGTAGGCCTCGATGCTCTTGGGCAGGTCGAGATGGGCAACGAAGCGCACGTCGGGCTTGTCGATGCCCATGCCGAACGCGACGGTCGCGACGATGACGATGCCGTCCTCGTTGAGAAAGCGGTCCTGGTTGCGTGAGCGCAACGCTCCGTCGAGCCCGGCGTGGTAGGGCAGCGCTGCAATGCCGGCGTCTTGAAGCGCGGCGGCGACCTCCTCGACCCGGTTACGGGACAGGCAATAGACCACGCCGGCATCGCCCTCATGACGCTCCCGGATGAACTCCTTCAGCTGCGACACCGCGTTGCGCTTGTCGACGATCTCGTAGCGGATGTTGGGCCGGTCGAAGCTCGAGACGAATTGCGGCGCATCCGCCAGCTGAAGTCGCGCGACGATCTCCTTGCGCGTCAGATCGTCAGCGGTCGCGGTCAGCGCGATGCGCGGCACGTCGGGAAAGCGCTCGGCGATGATGGAGAGGCCGACATATTCGGGACGGAAGTCATGGCCCCATTGCGAAACGCAATGCGCTTCGTCGATCGCGAACAGCGCCACTTTCGCCTGCGCCAGCAGCGACAGGCAGCGCGGCGTGACCAGGCGTTCCGGCGCGACATAGAGCAGATCGAGATCGCCCGCGAGCAGGCGGCGCTCTATGTCGGAGGCCTCCTGGAACGACAGTGACGAATTCAGCGCGGCGGCATTGACGCCGGCCTCGATCAGGCCGGCGACCTGATCGCGCATCAACGCGATCAACGGCGACACCACGATGCCGCAGCCTTCGCGCAGCAGGGAAGGAAGTTGATAGCACAGCGACTTGCCGCCGCCGGTCGGCATCAGCACCAGGCAATTGCCGCCCTCGGTGACATGCCGGACGATCTCTCCCTGCGCGCCGCGAAAACCCGGCAGACCGAACACCGAATGCAGCATCGACAGCGCATCGCGGCCGTTGGCCGGCGCAGGCAGCGGGGCGGTGGAGGGAGCGGGCATGAGCGGGATGGAACCAGGCGGTGAGATTCGTCACAAGGCCAGTCGCATGCTGGCGCGTGCGTGGCAAGGGCGTTTGCTCCCGAGGCGTGGCTCTCTCCCTCTCGCCTTACAGGGGGAGAAGTGAAGACGACACTACGCCCCAATCCTGCGTAGCGCCTCTGCGACCGTCACGATCGGCATATTGCGCTTTCCGGCCGCTTTCAGCGCATGACGCATCAGGTCCGGCGTGCAGCCATACGGGCTCGGCGCGTCCGCGACGTCGTGTCCATAGAAGATCAGCCAGCCGCCGCTCGCGACGGCCTCGTCGAAATAGCGATCGACGCCCGCGCGATCGATTTCGCGATCGATCAGGGGCGAGGCACGCAGGAACTGGAGATCGATGACGTCGCTATTGACGCCGGGAAGGATGCCACGCGCCGAACGGAATACCTTGGCAAGCTGCGGCTTGCGCCAGACCGAGGCGATGCCATAGGGATAGGCGAAATTCTCCAGCGCGATCGAGGAATCTATCGCACGAAAATAGGCGCGATTCCGCTCGATCTCGCGCGCCATGCCGCCCTCGTCGAGGTGGGCCGAGCTCTGGTGCGAGAAGGTATGGCAGGCGATCTCGTGACCGGTGCGGTGAAGCCGGACGATCGCGTCATCCGACAAGCCATGCCAATGGTCCGATGGCTGGCCGATCAGGCTGCCGGCGAGATAGAACGTGCCCCGGCCGCCATGCTGTTCGAGAAGTTCGGCGCCCTGCCCTGCTGCGCTGTCGGGGGCGTCATCGAAAGTGAAGCTCACGATCGGCGCATGCGAGGTGGGCAGCCGATGCGGGGCGGCACGGAAATGCCGGGCCAGCCGATTGCTCACGCGTCCCTGGAGTGCCGACCACACGACCTAAGCTTCCCGTGATTTGCGTATTTCTGTACTGAAACATTCGCGCGCCGGTTGAGGCAAGCCTAACGCTTGGGTAATCCTAACGCGGAACCAACATCCCTGGACGGACGCGCGAGGATCGCCGCCTCGGCTGCCGCGCTGAGATATTGCAACCAGTTGCGAAAAAGCACAGCCGCCGCGCTGCCGGCACCGATATCAGCGCGCAAGGTCAGCCCGGGCAGCTCGTTGGCGAGTGCCGGATGACGCTGGTGCGCCGCCTTCTTCTCGAAGCGGAGCAATTTCTCTTCCGTCGCTGCGTCAAAATAGCTCACGGGCAGGCGCGGATAGGTCTCGCGCTCCCGCGCGAGATAGCGGCCGATGTCGCGCAGATATTCGCGCTGGAGCGACAGCGCGTCATACTCCGGATGGCCCTGGAAGAACACGAAGCGGCTGGCATATTGACGAACGAAGACGTCGACGCCGGCCTCTGCCGAACGGGTCAGCACCTGATAACCGGCCTGAACCAGGTCGCACTCCGCGATCTCGTTCAGCCGCGAATGCGAGACCTTCAGCGGCGCGGGCGCGGCGCGCGTCAGTGCATCGCTCGTCATCACGTCGCAATCGAAGATGCCGTGGCATTTGGCTGGCAGCCGTCGCCGTGCGATGCCGTCGAGATGCAGCACCGCCGCGTGCGCGGCAAGGCACGACCAGATCGTCGAGCGCGTATTGGCCTTGGCCCAGTCGATGAGCTCGGTGAGGTCGCGCCAGTACGGCTCCTGGTCGAGCTCGGGCGCGACGGGCTCTGCGCCTGTCACGATCAGCCCGTCGAATTTCAGGCGCTTGAGATCGGAGAGGTTGGAATACTCGCTCTCGACGTGCCATCTTGCTTCCGGCGACCGCTTCACGGTGGGAAGCGAGAAGCAGTGGAAGCGGATGCGGCACGAGCCTGCTGCGGCCTGGAGCAGCTTCATGAACTGCCGCTCGGTCGCCTTCAGCGCGGGATCGGGCATGTTGTTGACGAGCCCGATGGTAAGCTCGGCGCCGGGATCGCGCGCGAGATCGCGCTCGGTCGGCACCAGCGCCGGGCTCGAGATGACTTGATCCCTGTCGATCAGGATCGTCATTGGCGGTGCCGCCTACTCCGCGGCCTCGAGGCGCGCCGACCGGCAGGCCTTGTCCAGCGCCTGGTCGATGTCCTCGATGATGTCGGAGACGTGCTCGATGCCGATCGAGAGCCGGATGGTTTCCGGCAGCACGCCGGCAACGCGCTGTTGCTCGGCCGACATCTGGCGGTGGGTGGTGGAGGCCGGATGGCAGGCCAGCGACTTGGCATCGCCGATATTGACGAGGCGCGTGATCAGCTTCAGCGCGTCGTAAAACGTCTTGCCGGCCTCCATGCCGCCCTTGATGCCGAAGGTGAACAGCGAGGAGGCGTTGCCATCGAGATATTTCTGCACCAGCGGATAATAGGGGCTGTCGGGAAAGCCGGTGTAATTGACCCAGGCGACGCGTGAATCCTTGCGCAGGAATTCGGCGACCTTGCGGGCGTTCTCGACATGGCGCTCCATGCGCAGCGCGACGGTCTCGATGCCCTGGAGCAGCAGGAAGGCGTTGAACGGCGACAGCACCGAGCCCATGGTGCGCTGATAGACGCTGCGCGCACGCTCGATATAGGCGGTGCGGCCGAACCGTTCGGCATAGACGAGGCCGTGATAGGAGGCATCGGGCTTGTTGTAGGCGGGGAAACGATCAGCGTGCTTCGCCCAGGGAAAATTTCCGGAATCGACGATGGCGCCGCCGAGCGTTGTGCCGTGGCCGCCCAAGAACTTGGTCAGCGAATGCACGGCGATGTCGGCGCCGTAGTCGAACGGCTTGAGCAGGATCGGGGTTGCGACCGTGTTGTCGACGATCAGCGGCACGCCATGGGCATGCGCGACCTTGGCCAGGGCCTCGATGTCGCAGACATTGCCGGCGGGATTGCCGATGGTCTCGGCGAACACCGCGCGGGTGTTCTCGTCGATCAGCCTCTCGACCGCATCCGGCGCGTCGCTCTCGGCGAAGCGGCCGGTGATGCCCTGCCGCGGCAGGATGTGCGAGAGCAGCGTGTGCGTTGTGCCGTAGAGCTGCGGCACGGAAACGATGTTGCCGCCGTGATCGGCAACGTTGACGAAGGCGAAATGCAGCGCCGCTTGCCCGGTCGCGACCGCCAGCGCGCCGACGCCGCCTTCGAGCTGGGCTATGCGCTTCTCCAGCACCGCGCTGGTCGGATTGGCAATGCGGCTGTAGCGAAAACCTTCGGTTTCGAGATTGAAGAGGGCTGCGCCGTGATCGGCGCTGTCGAAGGCATAGGCCGCGGTCTGGTAGATCGGCACGGCGACCGCGTGCGTGGTGGCTTCGGGCTCGTAGCCGGCGTGAATAGCGATCGTCTCGTTGCGCATCGTGCCACCTCCGCGTGGGGCGGGCCGCACTCATTGGCCTGGAATGAGGCATGTGCGTTTTCCGCCACGTCCGTGTTAGAGGCGGGTGGTAAAGCGGACAATAATTCGCTTAGAGATCGAGGAAGTAACCCTAACCGTTATTGGCGAATTGGCCGGAATTCGGGTTAAATTGCATTAATCAATCAGCGGCGGCGATGTCGGCCACCGATCCTCCATGGGATCAACGGAGCCTTACTCGGCAGCCAATGCCGCTTGCAGGTCCGGCTTCTCGCGCGAAGCTTCATGCATATCGTCTGCGGTCGGCTTGATGCGGAACCACGCGGCATAGAGCGCAGGAAGAAACAGCAAGATCAGAACCGTTCCGAGCGCGGTGCCGCCGATCAGCGTGTAAGCCATCGATCCCCAGAACACGGAATGAGTGAGCGGGATGAAGGCCAGCACGGCAGCCAAGGCAGTCAGGATCACGGGCCTCGTGCGTTGCACCGTGGCTTCGATGACGGCGTGATAGTCGTCAAGGCCGGCGGCAAGGTTCTCCTTGATCTGTTCGGTCAGGATCAACGTGTTGCGCATCAGGATGCCCGCCAGTCCGATCAGGCCCAGGATCGCGTTGAATCCGAACGGCTGGTTGAAGATGAGCAGTGCCGGCACGACACCGACCAGGCCGAGCGGTCCTGTCAGGACGACCATCGCCATCGTCGAGAAGGACCGCACCTGCAGCATGACGACGATCAGCATCGCGGCGATCATGGCTGGGAAGATCGTCGCCAGCGCGTCGTTGGCCTTGGTCGCTTCCTCGATCGATCCGCCCAGCTCGATACGATAGCCGGCCGGAAGGGATGCGATCAGGGGCTGCAGGGCTGTCTTGATCTCCTTGGAGACTTCCGGCGGTTGGGACGCCTCATTGATGTCGGAGCGTATGGTGACGACGGGGGTGCGATCGCGCCGCTTCATGATCGGCTCCTCGAGCCGGATTTCCGAATGACCGACCTGGTCGAGCGGAATCGAGCGGCCGTCGCGGCTCATCAATGAGAAATCCGCCAGACGCGCCGGATCGAGCCGCTCGCCACCCGCGCTGCGTGCCACGATGGGGACATTGCGGATGTCCTCGCGGACCTGCGTCACGGCGATGCCGGTGAGCAGGAACTGAAGCTGGCGACCGACCTCGGCCGGCGAAAGACCGATCAGGTTCAGTCGATCCTGATCCGGGACGAAGCGAAGCACGGGTGTGCGATCGCCCCAATCCCGATTTGCCTGCCGCGCGTCATGAACGCCGCGCATCACTTCGAGAGCCTTTTGAGAGATGGCGTAGAGTTGCGCGGGATCCGGCCCCATCACACGAAACTCGACCGGGAACGGCGTATAGGGTCCGAACACGAGTTGGGTGACGCGCACATTGGCCTCGGGCGCAAGGCCCTGCGACACGGTTTGTCGGAGCCGGTGCTTCAAGGCCTCGCGCGCTTCTGCGTCAGGCGTCAGGACGACGATCTTTGCGAAGGCCGGATCGGGCAGCTCGGGCGCCATCGCGAAGAAGAAGCGCGGCGCACCCTGGCCGACATAGCTGGTGATGATCTTGGCCTCGGGTTGATCGTGCAGCCAACCCTCGAGCTTCTCGACAGTGGCCGTCGTCGTCTCGATGCTGGTGCCCTCGGGCAGACGAACCTCCACCAGCACTTCCGGGCGGTCAGAGGTCGGAAAGAACTGCTGCTTGACACCACCCATGCCGAGGACGGAAAGCGCGAAGGCGACGGCGACGATGCTGCAGGTCAGGAATTTGTGGCGGACGGCGAGGGTGATCACGCCTCGCAAGCGCTGATAGTTGGGCGTGCCGTAGATCGCGTGGTGACCGCCTTCGACCGGCTTGATCGCGGGCAGCATCTTGACGCCAAGATACGGCGTGAAGATCACGGCGACGATCCAGGAGACGATGAGGGCGAACCCCACGACCCAGAAGATGTTGCCGGCGTATTCGCCGGCGGTCGAGCGGGCAAAACCCACCGGCAGGAAGCCCGCGATCGTCACCAGCGTTCCGGACAGCATTGGCGCCGCGGTGTGGCTCCACGCATAGGCGGCTGCCGAGATGCGGTCCATGCCCTCTTCCATCTTCACGACCATCACTTCAATCGCGATGATGGCGTCGTCGACGAGAAGACCAAGCGCCAGGATCAAGGCGCCGAGCGTGATGCGGTCGAAGAACCGGCCGGTCTCCAGCATGATCAGGAACACGACGGCGAGCGTCAGGGGGACGGCAGCTGCCACGACGATGCCGACGCGCCAGCCAAGGCTGAGCAGGCTCACCAGCAGCACCACGCCGAGCGCCATCGCGAACTTCATCATGAACTCGTCGACCGCCGAGGTGATGTTGACGGCTTGATCGCTGACTTTGGCCAGGCTCATACCGAGCGGCAGCGTCCGGGCGATCGCCGCGGACCTTTCCTCCAGCGCCTTGCCGAGCGCCAGGCCGTTCCAGCCCTCCTGCATCACCGCCGCGAGCATGATCGTGGGCTCACCCTGGTGCCTGATGATGTAGGTGGGAGGATCCTCGTAGCCGCGGCGGACCTCGGCGATGTCGGACAGCTTCAGCGTCCGCCCGGCAGCGACGATCGGCGTGTCTGCGATCCCCTGGACGCTGTCATAAGCGCCGTCGACGCGGATGAAGACCTGCGGGCCCTTGGTGTCGATCGAGCCTGCCGGTGTCACCGTGTTCTGCCGCTGCAAGGCAGCAACGATATCCGTTGCCGACACACCGAGAGTTGCCAGTTTGGCAAAGGAAAACTCGACGAAGATCTGCTCGGGACGCTCGCCGAGAATGTTGATCTTCTTGACGCCGGGCACGTGCAGGAGGTCCTGACGGATGACCTCGGCCTGCCTTGCGAGCTCGCGCATCGGCATGCCCTTGGCCTTGAGCGCATAAAGCGCGAAGCTGACGTCCGAATATTCGTCGTTGACGAAGGGGCCGAGCACGCCAGAGGGCAGCTTGCGCGCTTCATCGCCCAGCTTCTTGCGGGCCTGATAGAACTCCTCCTGCACGCTCGATGGCGGCGTGCTGTCCTTCAGCGTCACCGTCATGTAGGCATAGCCGGGCCGCGTCGTCGTCTCCACCCGATCGTACCAGGTCAGCTCCTGAATCCGCTTCTCCAGGGGTTCGGCGACCTGGTCCTGCATCTCGCGTGCGGTGGCGCCCGGCCACACGGTGGTGACCGTCAGGGTCTTGATGGTGAAGGACGGGTCCTCGGCCCGTCCGAGCTTGAAGAAGGCGTAGGCGCCCGCGGCCGCCAGCAGGAGGATGAAGAACAGGGTGACGGCCCGCTCGCGAACGGCGAGCGCGGAAAGATTGAAGCTCATCAGTTGCTCCTGCTGTCCGCGGCAGTCCTGACGTGGGCACCTTCGTGCAGCAGATGAGCGCCGAGTGAAACGATCTGGTCACCGGACCTCGATCCGGAGATAACGGCCGTCTCGCTGGTCACACGCAGAAGCTTGACGGGCTGCAGGCGTACGGTCGAGGTCGCAGCGTCGAAGACCCAGATGCCGGTCGTTCTGCCGTCGTCGCGCACGGCGCCCAGCGGCACCTGGACTTCCGGTTGACTGTCCTGGCTTGCAAGCCGAATGGTGACCGTCGCGCCAAGCGGCGCCGCCGCGGCCTCACCATCGAGCACGTAGCGGGCCTCATAGGTCCGGGTCTGCGGATCGGCGGAATCCGACAACTGACGAAGATGTGCGGTATGGCGGCGTCCGTCGCTTCCATACAGACTGGCCTCCGCGAGCGAACCGATCGCCGGCCGGATCGTCTCCGGAAGCGCCACCACGGCTTCGCGAGGACCGGACTGTGCCAGCCGAACGACAGCCTGGCCGGCGGAGACGACTTGTCCGGGCTCACCAAGCGTCTGGGTGACCGTCCCGTCGGCATCGGCAACCAGGACGGAATAGGTCGCCTGGTTCTCGGCAACCCCTGCATCGGCTTCCGCCGCGGCAAGCTGCGCTTTGGCGGTGTCCGATGCGGCCTTCGCCTGCTCGTAGCGTTGCTTTGACGTCCATCCGTCGTTCATCAGATTGGCGTAGCGCCGCTCGTCGGCATCGGTCTGCACGACAATTGCGCGCGCAGCGGCAACGGCGTTGCGCTTCGCGGTGAGCGCGAGACGGAGATCGGTTTCGTCGATCCGCATCAGCGGCTGGCCGGATTTGACCTGCTCACCGACATTCACGAGTCGTTCGACGATCTTTCCGGCGACGCGAAAGCCGAGATTGCTTTCCACGCGGGCGCCGATGGTCCCGGTAAAACCGCGTTCAGATCCTCCGACCCGGTTGGGGGTCACCAGACGGACCATAGGTGGCTCCTGCCTGGGATCGCTAACTGCGGAAGCCTCATGGGCGGGAATCGCAAGCGCAACGAAAGTCGCCACCCCCGCCGGGATCAAAATACCGGCGAGCACCGCAACACCCCTTTTCATGGCCGTCTCCCTTGAGATTTAGATTACGTACGAACTCTATACGTACATTAGATTTTGTTCGCAATCTAAATTGTGGCGGATAACGGGAGCGTGATCCCTTGAGCGGCGGTTTTCCTCGGGCGGCAGTCAAATTCCTGCAGATTGATAGATTGCAGTCGAACTCTATACTTGTTATAGAGGTCGAACGAAATCCAAATGGAGGTCCACGATGCGAGTGAGTCGCACCCAGGCGGCCGAGAACCGCCAAACCGTGATCAATGTGGCCAGTCGCCTCTTCAGGGAGCGCGGCTTTGATGGCATCGGCCTCAAGGACCTGATGAAGGGAGCCGGGCTCACTCAAGGCGCCTTCTACAAGCAATTCGCTTCGAAAGAGGATCTGGCGGTCGAGGCGTCCAGGCGCGCATTGGAAAGCGCGTCCGGCCGATGGTCAGACGCGGCCACGGCACATCCCGATGATCCGCTCGGCGCGGTAATCTCGTTCTACCTCAGTGACGACCATCGCGGAGAAAGGATGGACGGCTGCCCGATCGTGGCGCTCGGCGCAGATGCCGCCCGACAAGGCCCCGAGGTGAAGGCGGAATTCGAAGCGGGGATCAAGGCGCATCTCGACGTGCTCAGCCGCTTCCTAGCCGGAGCCGGCGAGGAGGCCTCGCGCGGCAAGGCCATGGCCATCCTCGCGACGATGATCGGCGCGGTGACGCTGTCGCGCGTCGTCAACGACCCTGATCTGGCTCAGGCGCTGTTGGATGCCGCGGCCGAGCAGGTTCGCGACACCGCAGCCGCTTGAGTGGATGGGCCGGTGTTCCGATTGAATGGGTGCGAGCCCATTCGCTGACTCCAGATAGACGAGAAGAGAACGATGTCGAAAGAAGCAACGGATAGCTTCGCCGGAAAATGGGCGCTGGTCACGGGGGCGTCGAGTGGCCTCGGCCTCGAATTCGCAGATCTCCTGGCAGCGCAGAAGGTCAATCTCGTCTTGGCGGCTCGACGGCGGGAGACGATGGACAAGCTTGCCTCCGATCTCCGCAGCAAATACGGGGTGGACGTGCTGGTCGAGGCGATCAATCTTGCCGCGCCGGACGCGGCCAGCCGCCTGAAAAGCAGTCTCGACGCGAGGTCCGTGACGATCGACATTTTGGTGAACAATGCCGGCTTCGGCTTGCACGGCAATTTTTTGGACACGCCGATCGAGCAGACCGCGAACATGATCCAGCTCAACATCACCACGCTCACAGAGCTGACCTATCTATTCGGCCGCGACATGGCTCAGCGGCGATCCGGACATATCCTTCTGATCGCCAGCCTCCTGGCCTTCCAGGCCGTCCCCACCTATGCGGCCTATGCAGCGACCAAGGCTTACGTGCTGGCCTTTGGCGAGGCCCTGCATGACGAACTCCGCCCACATGGTGTGGTCGTGACCAGTCTTTGCCCGGGACACACGGCGACAGGCTTTGATGCGGCAGCCGGTGCAACCGCTTCGAGCTTGCTGCGGCTCCTCACCATGAAGCCGCGTCCGGTCGCCGCGAGCGGTATTCGGGCGCTCATGCAAGGAAAGGCCACCGTGATCGCAGGCCTGTCGAACAAGATGGCTGCCTTTTCAAATCGTTTGACGCCGCGATCAATGCAAAGGGCCACCATGAAGAGGATAATGGACGCCTGACGCCTAGAGCGGCGGCATGTGGGCGCTTGTCGACCCGCGTTCTGCCCACGTGGTTCGGACGCCGCTAAACCGACATATGCGACTGTCTCGATCTAACTCTTCAGCGCAGCAGAGCGTCGGCTTGCCGAGACGCCGCCCGCGAGCCACCCTCTCCCGCACGAAGATAGGGTAAGATTATCGCCCTACCCCATCCCTCTCCCACAGTTGGCGCGTGAGCACGCCGGCCCGCTTCTCGATCGCGGCCGCCGCATCGAGCGCGAGATCCTCGCGATAGCGCCCGGCGATCAGCTGCACGCCGATCGGCTTGCCGTCGTGGAGCGCCACCGGCACCACCGCGCCGGGCAGGCCCAGCACGTTGATCGCGGAGATGAAGCGGATCTCGCCCCAGAAGATCTCGCGCACGCGCTCGGCGCTGACGGTGTCCTCGCGCGGGCCCGGCGTCGGCTTCACCGTGGTCGGCGCCAGCACGATTGGGTAGTCCTCGAAGAACAATTGCCAGGCGCGGATATGGCCGTTGCGCGCGGCGGTCGCCTGCATCCAGGCCTTGAGATCGAGCACATTGGCCTTGGCCTTCATGCCGCCCCAGGCCTTGTGGAAATCCTCGGAGGTGACCTTCAGCATGGAAGCTTCCTGCATCACCACAGTCTCGTTGGTGATGATGTCGCACCAGGTCTGCCAGACGCCGTTGATGTCGGGCACCTCGACCTCGCTGACACGGTAGCCGGACCGTTCGAGATGGTCGGCGGCCTGCCGCAGCGCCGCGCTGACGGACGGATCGACATCCATATCGGCGGGGATCTTGGCCAGCGCCACCTTGATCGGCCCCTTCGGCTTCTCGCCGACCAGCGGCGCCGGCACCCACCAGGGATCGCGCGGATCGCGCTGGCTCATCACCTCGAGCGCAAGGCGAACGTCGGCGACGTGGCGCGCGAGCGGCCCCTGCGCCGACATCAGATGCGCCAGCATCGGCCGCTCGGCCGTTGCGCTTTCGTTGAACGCGGGGATACGTCCCTGCGTCGGCTTGATGGTGGCAACGCCGTTGCAATGCGCCGGCCAGCGCAGCGAGCCGCCGATGTCATTGCCATGGGCGATGGTGCCGATGCCGGCAGCGACTGCCGAACCCGCGCCACCCGACGAGCCGCCGCAGGTGATATCAGGATCCCAGGGATTGAGCGTCAACCCATGCAGGGGATTGTCGGTGAAGCCGCGAAAGGAGAATTCCGGCGTGTTGGTGAGACCGATGACGATCGCGCCGGCCTTCTTCAGGTTGCGCACGACCGGCGCGTCCGACGGCGCGATAAGGTCCTTGTTGGCGGGCACGCCGTTGAAATTCGGCCGTCCCTCGTAATCGACGTTTTCCTTGATCGTGATCGGCACGCCGTGCAGAAGGCCGAGCGCAGCGCCCTTGGCGCGCTGCTTGTCGGCCGCGTGGGCAGCCTTCAACGCTTCTTCCGAGAGATCGACGACGACGGCGTTGAGCTTCGGATTGACCGCGCGCATCCGCTCGAGATGGGCTTCCACGGTCTCGACCGCGGAGATCGCGCCGGAGCGGATCGCGGCTGCGGTCTCGACTGCCGACCATTGCCAAGCCGGTCCGCGTGGGCGGGGCGGCTTCGCTGATTTGCCGGTGGCGGTTTTTCGGACCGGCTTCGCGACAGTCCCTTTGCGGGCCCCGCTCTTCGCCGCAGCTCGCGTTGCCGCCTTCTTCGCAGTCTTGTTCTTGGTCGCCTTCTTCGCCACGCCCCATCTCCCACAATTGCGCGCGAGAAGTTAGGGACGGCTCGCGTCTCTGTACAGGCGTGATTCTGCATCGCCGTCTTTCGCATCTGTGCCGACGTCAAATCGAACTGGTGCTGATGCGCACGAGCAGTCCGCGCTGACGGAGCGTGACATGGCGCGGATGAAGGGGGATGAGGGCCAATGGCGGAGAGAGTGGGATTCGAACCCACGGTACGGTTTCCCGCACACACGCTTTCCAAGCGTGCGCCTTAAGCCACTCGGCCATCTCTCCGGAGCGCCCTCTCTTGAAGGGGCGCCGCCGATTTTGCAAGGGATCGCGGCTCAATCGGGTGAATTTTCCGCAACTTGTTGTAGTTGCAAGACAATATCTGATGTAACAGGTCCACCGATCCGCCTGCCGGCTGAACCCGCGGCGGGTTTGGCGCGACGATTCACGCAGGAGCGGCGAACACGCCTACGGGGGACACCATGACCATCCGCAAGACCATCCTCGCCCTTGGCCTGGCATCAGGCCTCGGCTCCGCCCTCGCGGTCCCCGCTGCTGCCCAGGTCTGCACCCGGCAAGGCGTCGACGTCAGCTGCAACGACGGCCGGCGCGGGGTGCTGTCGGGCGATGCCATCATCTGGCCGGACGGCACGCGCTCGAGCTCGACGCCGCATCCGAGCGTGATCATCGGCAACAAGAGCTCGGTGCATGTCGGCCCCGGCGTGTTCGTCGGCCAGGGCAAGGGCATGGTGCCGATGGACGATCCCAACGCGCCGAACAAGCGGCAATGCGCGATCCTGGATGGGGTCTCGTATTGTTATTGATGGCGCTATGCGCTGTTTGCGGTCATGCCCGGGCTCGTCCCGGGCATCCACGTTGTCGGACGCAAGACGTGGATGGCCGGGTCAAGCCCGGCCATGACGAGTTGATAGGACTGAGAAAAAATCTCAGATCAGCCTTACGCCCGAGATCGCCGACTTCAGCCAGCGCAGCGCTTGCGGCGGTTGCGCGGCGAGCGGGGCGACGGCGGCCTTCTCGGTTCGGCACTTCTCCAGCTCGGCGACGAAATCGGCCGACCATTGCTGGATGGTGTGACCGCGCAGCTTCTTCATCATCGCGTCCCAGCGCATCTTGCGCTCGGTGAGCGGCATCGCGGCCGCGACCGCGATCGCGCGCGCCATGCCGTCGATGTCGTGCGGATTGACGAGCAAGGCAGTCTCGAGCTCGTTGGCAGCGCCCGCGAACTTCGACAGCACCAGCACGCCGGGGTCGGCCGGGTTTTGCGCAGCGACATATTCCTTGGCGACGAGGTTCATGCCGTCATGCAGCGGCGTCACCACACCGACCTGCGCGGTGCGATAGAGGCCCGCCAGCACCGCTTGGCTGAAACCCTTGTTCAGATAGCGGATCGGCGTCCAGTCGACCTCGCCGTGCCGGCCGTTGACGTCGGTGACGAGGCGCGCGACGTCGTTCTGGAGATTGCCGTAAGCCTCGATCGCGCCGCGCGAAGGGTTGGCGATCTGGAGCAGCGAAATGCTGCGCGCAAACTGCGGCTGCTCGGTCCAGAGCCGGTCGAACGCGGTGATGCGGTTGATCAGGCCCTTGGAATAGTCGAGCCGGTCCACGCCGATCGCGAGCCGCTCGCCATTGAGGCTGCGGCGCAGCCGAGACACGTCCGGATGCGAGGCCGATTTCGCGGCGTAAGCTGCGAACTTCTCCGCATCGATCCCGATCGGAAACACCTCGCAGCGGGTGCGGCCGTGCTGCGAGAGCACGACGCCGTCTTCGACGGTGAGACCGAGCTCGCCGCCGGCATAACCGAGGAAGTTCTGGCAGTCCTCATTGGTCTGGAAGCCGAGCAGATCGTAGGCCAGCATCGCCGTGATCAGCTCGCGATGATTGGGCACGCCCTGCATCACCGCGGCGACGGGCCACGGCGTATGCAGGAAAAAGCCGATCGGGTCGTCGACGCCGAGATCGCGCAGCTCCGCACCGAGCGCGAGGAAGTGATAATCCTGCACCCAGAACGCGGTCTTGGCTTTTCGGAAACGCATCAAGGCGCGCGCCATGAAGGCGTTGACCTCGCGATAGCTGACGTAATCCTCGCGCGAGACGCGGATCAGGTCGCTGCGCGAATGCAGCGCCGGCCACAGCGCGGAATTGGCAAAACCCTCGTAATAGCCGCCGTAATGCGCCGCGGGCAGATCCAACGTCGCGATTGCGCCGGTGCCAAGCGCTTCGATCTCGGCAAAAGGTTCCTTTTGATGGCCGTCGCGGACCCGGCCCGAAGATCCCACCCAGATCGCGCCCGAATGTTCCACCACCGGCAACAAGGCCGCCGCGAGGCCGCCCGTCATGGGCTCATTAGGCTTGCCGCGCGCGACGCGATTCGAAACGACGACTAAGTTCACAGGTCGTCCCCTCCTGTTTCATTCCACCCCGTTTAACTGCCGTTCATCAATATGGTTCCTGATCATCGTTTCAACCAATTGAAACCAAAATCGGGCGTGCGCGTTGGAACTGGTTTCGCTTGCGGAACCCGGGAAATTCCGCTGCAAAGACAGCGTGTGCGATTGTGTTGCACACCAAATAGCGCGGCGCGCCAAGACGCCGAGCCGACCGACATTATGTCTGCGAGAGGGCGCTGCCCTCGTTTCACCTGGGATCAAGCAGGCGGGCAAGGAACGCACGCACGTCGTTCGGCGCGTCGAAATGGCCATTCACGCCCATGGCACGACGTCCGACCGAGAAGGCGAGCCCGTTCATGTCGGGCATGATCGCGAAGACGGTTTCGTCGGTGACGTCGTCGCCGATGAAGATCGGACGCCGCCCTTTGAACGGCTCCCGCTTCATCAGCTCGCGTACGCCGGTCGCCTTGGTAAACCCGGAATGCTTGATCTCGCAGACGAACTTGCCGGGCAGCACCTCGATCGGCGCGTTGGGCAGATCGGCGCGGATCACCGAGACGGATTCGTAGATGGCTTTCTCCGCATGCGGCGCGAGACGGTAATGCAGCGCCAGCGAATAGCCCTTGTCCTCGAGCAGAATGCCGGGCGAAAGCTTGGCGATGGCCGCCAGCCGCCGCTTCAGCTCCTTGTCCAGCGGCGGCGCGTGCACGGCATCGGCCTCATTGTCGACCGACAGCCGCATCTCGGCGCCGTGGCCGGCGACGGCGCGAAACACGTCGGGCGCGAAGATCAGGTCGATGTCGTTGAGCGAGCGGCCGCTGACCAGCGCCAGCGCGCCGGAGGTCCGCTCGGTCAACCGGTTCAGCGTGTCCGAGAGGCCCGGCGGCACCCACACCTCACGCGGCGTCGGCATCAGGTCGAGCAGGGTCCCGTCGATGTCGAGCAGAATTGCGGTCTCGTCGAGATGCGGCACCAGTGCATGCGGCACCGGCACCGTTTCCGGGGTGTCGTCGTCGCGTAGGGTGTTCTGCTGGTCCAACGCCATCTCTGCAAGTTCCGATTTCATCAGTCTACTCCATAAAGGCGAGCGGCCGAGCGATTTGTTCGAGCGATTTGCGCTCCGCCGAGACGGCATAGCGCCACGCCACGATCGCGGCCGCGATCATCAGGACTGCCCCCAGCAGATAGCCGGCGAACACGCTGGTGCGTGATCCCGTGTCGATCAGTGCGCCGAACAGCGCCGGCCCGATCACGCCGCCGATGCCGGTGCCGACCGCGTAGAACACGGCGATCGCCAGCGCGCGAACTTCGAGCGGAAAGGTCTCGCTGACGGTGAGATAGGCCGCACTGGCGGCCGGCGATGCAAAGAAGAAGATCACCATCCAGGCGATGGTCTGCCCCTGCGCAGAGAGCACGCCGATGGAGAACAGATAGCCCGAGACCGCCAGGAGCACGCCGGACATGCCGTAGGTGAACATGATCATGGTGCGGCGTCCCAGCGTATCGAACAGCCGGCCGAGCAAGAGGGGCCCCAGGAAATTGCCGGCGGCAAACGGCAGCAGGTACCAGCCGACGTGATCGGCGCGGATGCCGTAGAAATCGGTCAGCACCAGCGCGAAGGTGAAGAAGATCGCGTTGTAGAAGAACGCCTGCGCGCTCATCAGCACGAGGCCGACCAGCGCGCGCTGGCGGTACGCCGAGAACAGCGTGTGCACGACCTCGCGGATCGGCGTGTGATCGCGCATCTTCAGCCGCATCTTGGTGAAGCGCGCCTCGCTCGTATCCTGGCCATGCCCGATCACGGAACGCTCGATCTCGTCGACGATCGCATGCGCCTGGTCGGGACGGCCATGGATCATCAGCCAGCGCGGACTTTCCGGAATCCACATTCGCATCAACAGCACGACGAGACCGATGCTGGCGCCGATCAGATAAGCGAGACGCCAGCCGAGATCGGGCGCGATCACGGCGGGATCGAGCAGCACGATGGCCGCGACCGCGCCCATCGCGGCGCCGATCCAGAAACTGCCGTTGATGACGAGATCGGTCCAGCCGCGATAGCGCGCCGGCACCAACTCCTGGATGGTCGAGTTGATCGCGGTGTATTCGCCGCCGATGCCGGCGCCGGTGAGGAAACGAAACGCCGCGTAGCTCGCGACATCCCACGACAGAGCGGTCGCCGCCGTCGCCGAGAGGTAGAGCGCCAGCGTGATGAAGAACAGCTTCTTGCGGCCGATGCGGTCGGTGAGCCAGCCGAAGCCGAGCGCACCGAGCACGGCGCCGGCGAGATAGGCGGAATTGGCAATGCCGAGATCGAGATTGGAGAAGTGCAGCGACGGGCTCTGCTTCAGCGCACCGGAGAGCGCGCCGGCCAGTGTCACCTCGAGCCCGTCAAGGATCCAGGTGATGCCGAGCGCGAGCACGACGCGGGTGTGAAACCCGCTCCAGGGCAGCGCGTCGAGCCGCGCCGGAATACTGGTCTCGACGATGCGGTCGGTCGCGGCCGCCGAGACCCCAGATGCATAGTTCCGCGCTGGGCTTTGCTGCAATTCCATCGGGCTGTTGCGTTCGATCAATAGAAGCGGCCCCGATTCACAGGACGTGAACGGGGTCGATCCGATCATTGGGGTGCGGCATTCCGCCTGCCACCTGCGACAACGTCCGCGGCGAGGCCGGGTTCCCGCAGGAACGGCCGCCAGCACCGGCCGTTTCCGATGGAGCCGCAAGGAGTTGACGCATGGCTCATGTCAGAAAGACGACACATTCGCGAAACAGCGGCGCCCGCAAATCCAGCCGCCGGAAGACAAGCACGCGGCGCAGCACGACCACGCGCAAGAACGCCAAACGCGCAACGCCAAAGCGCTGGTCGCAGCGTGTGACCAAAGAGAGCGACGCACTCGACCTCAAGCAGGGCGTGTTCAAGCTGACCAGCCCGAAGAAGATCGCGACGTCACTGAAGCGATCGGCCGAGCACAGCTCACGACGCAAGACCGGCGCCTATCGTTCGGCGCTGTCGATGCTGACCTTCTACATCAACCGCGCCGGCAAGACCTTGCCGAAAACACAGCGCGCGCGGCTGGAAAAGGCGAAGGTCGAGCTGAAGCGGGCGTTCGGGAGGGAGTGAGTCTCAGACGGCGCTCTTAACTCCGCTGTCGTCCCGGACGAGCGCAGCGAAGATCCGGCAACTGTTATGTTGGCCTAGTGTACAGGTACGGCTTTCGATCGCGGATGATGGCGTTGAGGACCGTCAACAGCTTCCTGGCAACGGCAATGAGAGCGAGCTTGGCAGGTTTACCGGCCTGTCGCAGTCGAGCGTAGAAGGCCTTGAATGGATCGGCCCGGCGGACCGCATTGAGAGCGGCCATGTAGAGGGCATCGCGGACGCGCTTTCGGCCCCCGACGATCTTCCGCTTGCCGCGGTAAGCGCCGCTGTCGACGTTGAAGGGAGCCAGGCCGGCGAGCGCGGCCACCTGCTTCGGTCCCACTTTTCCGAGTTCCGGCATCTGCGCGATCAGCTGCATGCAGGTTACGGGGCCCACGCCGGGAAGTGACCGCATCAACTGCGCATCATCGGAGACCTCCGGCTCAGTCTTGATCAGTGCGCTAATATCGGCCTCGATTGCGGCGATCTCATTGTCGAGGACTTCAATGAGCCGACCGATGCGATCGGCCATGGCGCGGTCCTCGGCCTCGCTGCGCCTGTTCTTCTCCTGGGCACGCATGAGAACCAGTTGATCCCGCCGTTTTGCAAGCCCCGCCAGGGCATTGCGGGCAGGATTGGCAGCCTGCTCAGCGGCAGGCTGCATGGCCCGGGCAAAGCTCGCCAGCATCCGGGCATCGATCGGGTCGGTCTTGGCGAGCTGGCCGCTGGCGCGCGCAAAGTCCCGGGCCCGGGCCGGGTTGATCCGGGCAAAGCGGATGCCGGCCTGGCTGAGCGCCTCACGAAGCTCAAGGTCATAGACGCCCGTGGCTTCAAAGACGACCAGCACATCGCATCGCCAACGCGCCGCGATCTGTGTGATGGCCTGCGGCGCGTTGGCGATGCGCTCCGGCACGCCCAGGCTCTCATCGAAGATATCGAGATATCGTTTGGAGACGTCGATTCCGACGTAACGAGGGCGTATGATCATGGTGCCTGTCCCTGTGATGCGAGGTCTGTTGGCGCAGCCTCGTGCAACTGTTCAGGTTGATAAATGGAACGGGCGGGAGACCGAGCCGGCTCACGGCGTCAAGCGCCAAGGACCCAACGGCTTCCCGCCCACTCCACCATGACAGGATTTCGATACACAGGGACCCATAACCACAGGAAGATGTTTGGCGAAGACTCGGAGTGACCAGTTTCGCGCAACCACTTCTCCCTGTGGTTATGGGTCCCCCGCTTTCGCGGGGACGACAACCGAGGGTGAAGCGACAGCGAGGCCTACGCCGCGCGGATATTCCCCATGAAGCGATCGAGCTCGGCGCGCAGACGGGTGCTTTCGGATGACAGCGTCTTGGCCGAGTGCAGCACCTCCTCCGAGGCCGAGCCGGTCTCGGCGGCGCCGCGGTTGACCTGGCCGATGTCGGTGGCCGCGGTCTGGGTGCCCTGTGCCACGGTCTGGACGCTGCGCGCGATCTCCTGCGTCGCCGCGCCCTGCTGCTCGACGGCACTGGCGATCGAGGTCGAGATCGACGAGATCTGGCCGATGGTCGCTCCGATCTCCTTGATCGCGGCAACCGATTCGGCGGTGGCGCCCTGCATGCCCGTGATGTGCGAGGAGATTTCATCCGTCGCCTTCGCGGTCTGGCTCGCCAGCGACTTCACTTCGCTCGCGACCACCGCGAAGCCGCGGCCGGCCTCACCGGCGCGCGCCGCCTCGATGGTGGCATTGAGCGCCAGAAGGTTGGTCTGCTCGGCGATCGCCGTGATCAGCTTGACGACCTCGCCGATCTGCTGCGCCGCATGCGAGAGTTTTCCAATGCGACCGTCGGTCTCCTTGGCCTGCACCACGGCAGCTTCCGCAATGCGGCTGGAATCGCGGACCTGGCGACCAATCTCCTCGACCGAGGCCGACAGCTCTTCCGTCGCGGTGGCGACCGACTGCATGTTGGAGGAGGCCTGCTCGGAGACGCCCGCGACCTGGCTCGACAGGCTCTGGGTGGTCTCGGCGGTCCGGGTCAGCGTTGACGCGGCCGATTCCAGCTGCACGGCCGAGGCCGAGACGTTGGACACGATGGCGCCGACCGCGCTCTCGAAATCATCGGCAAAGCGGATCAGCTCGGCGCGGCGGCTTGCGGCCTGCTCACGGTTCTGCACTTCGCTGGCCGCGGCATCGCGCTCGGCCTTGGCGACAGCCTGAACCTTGAACTCCTCGACCGCGCCGGCCATCTCGCCGATCTCGTCCTTGCGGCCGAGACCCGGCAGCACGACGTCGAAATTGCCCGAGGCGAGCTCCCGCATCGCCTTGCACATCGCGATCATCGGACGCGAGATGCCGTTGCCGAGCATCAGGGCAAGCACCGCGCCGATGGCGAGGCCGCCGAGCGCCAGCATCACCATGAGTCGCTCGGTATCCACGATCGTCGCATTGGCGCTCGCTTCGATGCGCTGCTGATCGGCCGTCAGGTCCGACCGCAGTTCGCCGGAGAGCTTGAGGATGCCCGCCGCCGTCTTGGTCATCTCGCCGTTCAGCTTGACGATGATCTTCACATTCTCCGACAGCTTCGTGAAGGAGGAACGGTACTGCTTCAGCAGATTACCGATCTCGGTGACGCGGTCGGTGATCTTCTGGTCGTTGGCATAGATCGAGACCAGCAGGGTCTCCAGGAATTTGACGCGGGCGATCACGCCATCGGCGGTCTTCGGCTCCGGCTTGGCGACGAAGGCGCTGACCGAGGTGGAGACCGCCAGATATTGCGAGGTGATGTCCTTGGCCGTGGTCTGGACTGAGGCCAGCCCCGCCAGCGCGGCCGTATCGGCGAGATCGTCGAACTTGAACCGGATCTTGTTGCCGACGCTGTTGAGCTCATCGGCCGCGATCTTGTTGTTCTCACGCGTCAGCGTGATGATTTCCCCGAACACCTTGGTGAAGCGCTGGAACTCGGCCTCGAGCTTGCCGACCTCCTCGCGTCGGGCGGCGCCGGTCGTGGCGGACATCGACTTGGCGATCGCGCTCTTCAGATTTTCCTCGGCAGCCTTGGCTGCGGTCTCGTCATCCGCGGCCCCCGTCAGGGTGTAGGCGCGGGCCAGTCCTTGATAGGCGATCAGTTCGCGGTCGACCGTCCGCGCGAGGTCGGCTTCCGAGACGCTGGTGCGATAGGAGGCCACGGCGCCGGCAATCCGCTCGAAGCCGAAATAGGCGAAGGCCATGCTGACGGCGAGGATGGCCAGCACCGCCACGAAGCCGAGGATGATTTTTGCGCGAAACCGCAAAGTTGGCAGCTTCGATTGGTTCGACTTCGACTTGACCGACATTCCCCCACCCCATTCCATTCGCGGAAAACCAGGCGCAGCCGAAAGAGCAGCCCGCTCTCTGACTCGTCCGCACGGTAATCGGCAAAGGATAAGCTGTGGTAAATTTGCGACGCCTGGCTGGCGGTTAGGTGACGCAGAGGAGTTGTTAAGGTCCGCTTTCCCGCGGCGTTACAATTGATCCGCGCGCCAATCTCCGCTGTCGTCCCGGACAAGCGAAGCGCAGATCCGGGACCCATAGCCACAGGGAGAAGTGTGGCGAAGACTCGGAGTTACCCGCTCGCTCCTTAGCCGCTCCCTGTGGTTATGGGTCCCCGCGTGCGCGGGGACGACAGTTGGATATGACGCAACAGCGCGCCTTACGCTGCCCGGATATTGCCCATGAAGCGATCGAGCTCGGCGCGCAGGCGGGTGCTTTCGGATGACAGCGTCTTGGCCGAGTGCAGCACCTCCTCCGAGGCCGAGCCGGTCTCGGCGGCGCCGCGGTTGACCTGGCCGATGTCGGTGGCCGCAGTCTGGGTGCCCTGTGCCACGGTCTGGACGCTGCGCGCGATCTCCTGCGTCGCCGCGCCCTGCTGCTCGACGGCGCTGGCAATCGAGGTCGAGATCGAGGAGATCTGGCCGATGGTCGCTCCGATCTCCTTGATCGCGGCAACCGATTCCGCCGTTGCGCCCTGCATCCCCGCGATGTGCGAAGAGATTTCGTCCGTCGCCTTCGCGGTCTGGCTCGCCAGCGATTTCACTTCGCTCGCAACCACCGCAAAGCCACGTCCGGCTTCGCCGGCGCGCGCCGCCTCGATGGTGGCATTGAGCGCCAGAAGGTTGGTCTGCTCGGCGATCGCCGTGATCAGCTTGACCACCTCACCGATCTGCTGCGCCGCATGCGAGAGTTTTCCGATGCGGCCGTCGGTCTCCTTGGCCTGCACCACGGCAGCTTCCGCAATACGGCTGGAATCGCGGACTTGGCGACCGATCTCCTCGACCGAGGCCGACAGCTCTTCCGTCGCGGTGGCGACCGACTGCATGTTGGAGGAGGCCTGCTCGGAGACGTCCGCGACCTGGCTCGACAGGCTCTGGGTGGTCTCGGCGGTCCGGGTCAGCGTTGACGCGGCCGATTCCAGCTGCACGGCCGAGGCCGAGACGTTGGACACGATCGCGCCGACCGCGCTCTCGAAATCATCGGCAAAGCGGATCAGCTCGGCACGGCGGCTTGCGGCCTGCTCGCGGTTCTGCACTTCGCTGGCCGCGGCATCGCGCTCGGCCTTGGCGACAGCCTGAACCTTGAACTCCTCGACCGCACCGGCCATCTCGCCGATCTCGTCCTTGCGGCCGAGACCCGGCAGCACCACGTCGAAATTGCCCGAGGCGAGCTCGCGCATCGCCTTGCACATCGCGATCATCGGACGCGAGATGCCGGTGCCGAGCAGGAAGGCGAGAACCGCGCCGAGCAGCGTGCCGCCGATGGCGAGGATCAGAACCAGATGCTCGGTCCGTCCGATGGTCGCTTCCGACTCCTGGTCCAGCCGTTGCTGTTCGGCGACGAGATCCGCCTTCATGGCGGTCGCGCCCTGCAGAATCGCACCGGCCGAGCCGCTCATCTCGGTGACGAGCTCGTCGACCAATTTCGCTTTCGCGATCAGCTTTTCCAGCGCATCGCGATAGGCGCCGAGCAGAGCCTTGGCCTCTTTCAGGCCGGTGACGATCTTGTCGTCCATGGAATAGACCGCGCCGAGCGAGTTCTCGACGAATTTCAGCCGCGCCATCGCACTTGCGCCGACGGCCTGGTCCGAGTTGAGGATGAAGTTGCCCGCGGCTCCACTCGCGGTCTGGAATTGGGCGTTGACCTGCTTGGTGCCGAATTCGATCGCCTGCGCCTCGGAGTCGGAGGCGTTGTTACCGATGTCGTCGAGCTTGTATTTCAGCAGATTGGCGTTGCGCTGGAGCTGGTTCTGGACCAGCAGCGCGCTGTCGCGCTTGGCTTGCAAGATCTTGGCGAAGGTCGCCGAGAAGTTGGAAAATTCCTTCGCCAGCTTGTTGAGGCTTTCGAGCCGGGCCGGGTTCTTCGCGTTCTGGATCGCCTGATCGATCGCGCTCTTCAGGCTGGCTTCGGCGTCCAGCGCCGCCTTGGCGTCGTCTTCCTTGCCGGTCACCACGAAATAACGCGCGGCCGAACGATAGCCGAGCAGCTCGCGATCGATATTGCGGGCGAGATCGGCCTCCGAGACGCTGCTGCGGTAGGATCCTACGCCTTCCGACACACGCTCGAAGCCGAAATAGGCGAAGGCGAGGCTCACCGCCGAGATGGCGAGCACGACCGCAAAGCCCAGGATGATCTTGGCGCGGAACCTCAGGGTGGGAAACAGTGTGCGCTTAGACGACGACGCGGTACGCCCGGACATTCCCACCCCCAAAGATCAGTTCTTGCACGTGCAACGCTGCCCGGGAGCAGCCCCTCCCGGACCCGCGATGAAAATTAGGGCACAATCGTCAAGGGGCGGTAAATTCGTGGCCGAGGGCCGCCTGGCGCGCGGAACGCACGTTCCGCGATTCTCGCCGCCATGTTGCGACCAGGCGAAAAAGGCCATACTCTCTGGGCACTTGTCAGGCACGGCATCAGACCGAGCGGGTCCTTGAGGGAGAAACGGAGTGGGGCAAACCGACTTTCGGTTTGGCGGTGCGTCTGGCGTTGCCGTCGCGAAGTCGAAGGCCGCGGGCGTCGAGCAAGCCGTTGCCGACCTCGCCGCTCAGCTCCCATCCGATGAGCTGGCGCTGCTCCTGCTCTTCGTCTCCCCGAGCTACGATCCGCACCAATTCATCGCGGAGATCAGCCGGCAATTTGACGGGATCCCGGTCTGCGGTTGCACCACCGCCGGCGAGCTGGCGCCCGACGGCTGGGACGAGAACAGCGTCGTCGCGCTCGCCTTCAGTCGCACCGATTTTGCGGCCGTGGTGCGGCCCATTCTCAATCTCGATGGTTTTCACGTCGAGGACGGCCGCAGGATCAGCGCCGAGGCCCGGCAGGAGCTGCTGCGGGCATCCCCCGAGGTCGAGCGCGGAAATTCGTTCGGCCTGGTCCTGATCGACGGCCTGTGCGGCCGGGAAGAAGCGGTGATGTCCGCGATCTATGCCTCGCTGGACGACATTCCCATCGTCGGGGGTTCTGCGGGCGACGGCATGCGCTTCGAGCGGACCTTTGTGTTTCTCGACGGCAAGGCGCACACCAACGCCGCCCTCCTGATCCTCCTGAGCACGTCGCTGCCGTTCCGGGTCTTCAAATGCGATAATTTCGAACCGCGGCCCCAGAAGATGGTGGTCACCGAGGCGGACATCGAGAATCGAACCGTCAGGGAGCTGAACGCCGAGCCCGCGGCGCAGGAATATTCCCGCGTCGTCGGGATCATGGATGCCAAGCTCGACCCGTTCTCGTTCGCCTCGCATCCCGTCCTGGTCCGCGTCGGCGGCTCCTACTACGCCCGGTCGATCCAGCGCGTCGAACCCGACGGGTCGCTGCACTTCTTCTGCGCGATCGACGAAGGCATGGTGCTGACCGCCGCGACATCGCGCAGCCTGGTCGGCACGACACGCGAGGCCTTTGCGGAAACGCGCGACCAGATCGGCGAGGTCTCGCTCTATATCGGCTTCGAATGCCTGCTGCGCCGGCTCGATGCCGAACAGCACCAGCTCGCCCGCGACATGTCCGAGCTCTACCGCCAGAATCGCGTCGTCGGTTTTCATACCTATGGCGAGCAGTTCGGATCGATGCACGTGAATCAGACGTTCACGGGCGTCGCCATCGGCAGGCGTCCCTCGTGACCGAGCTATTGCAGGAGCCAGACACGGTCGAGCAGCTGCAGCGGGAAACCGCGAAGCTGAGGAAGATCAATGCGGCGCTGATGTCCCGCGTCGAGCGCTCGATGGACCAGCAGCTCAACGCCTTCTCGCTGTTCGAGACGGCCATCGCGCTCGACCGCCAGGTCCGGGACCGGACCACCCAGTTGCGCGAGGCACTGCATTCGATCGAACGCGCCAATGAGGGCCTGTATCGCGCCAAGCAGCAGGCCGAGGCCGCAAGCTCGCTCAAATCGTCCGTCCTGATCTCGGTCACCCACGATCTGCTGCAGCCGCTGAACGCGGCGCGGCTGACGCTCTCGGCGTTAGCCGAGATGATGGAGGCACAGCAGGCTGGCCTTCTGATCGACCAGGTCGACCGCTCGCTGGTGACGCTGGAAGATCTGTTGCGGTCGTTGCTGGAGATCGCCAAGCTCGACGCCGGCGCGCTCAGACCCGAAGTGCGTCCGCTCGCGCTGGCGCCGCTGTTCGAGCAGCTTCACAACGAATTCGCGCCGCTCGCTGCGCGGCAGGGCCTGTCCTTGCGCATCCGCAACTCGCCGCTCGCGGTGTGGTCGGACGCGATGATGCTCCGGCGCATCCTGCAAAATCTGCTCGCCAATGCCATCCGCTACACGCGCAGCGGCGGCGTCGTAATGGGTTGCAGGCGGCGAGACGGCCGCATCTGCGTCCAGGTCTCCGACACCGGACCGGGAATTGCGCAGACGCAGCAAGAGGCCATCTTTCGCGAATTCCAGCGCGGTGAAGCCAGTGCCACCGACCAGGCCGGGTTCGGGCTTGGTCTGTCCATCGTCCGCCGCTTCGCGACCGTGCTCGGACACGAGGTGCGGCTGTCGTCGCAGGTCGGCAAGGGCTCGACGTTCGTCCTCGAGCTCGAGCCGGCCGATCTCGCCGAGGTCAGCGACGAGGTGCACGAGACCAAGCTCAGTGAACGCCAATATGGCGGCCTCGAAGGCGCCAAGATCCTGCTGGTCGAGAACGATCCCTCCGGCTCCGAGGCCATGGCCGCCCTGCTGGAAGGGTGGGGCTGCGACGTCGCGACCACGCCATCGGCGGCGGACGCGCTGCTGCGCCTCAGCGAGCTGGGCGGAGCACCCGACGCGGTCATCGCCGACCTTCATCTCGATCACGGCGAAAGCGGATTGTCGGCGATCGCCGATATCCGAGAGCACCTGAAGCTCGACGTGCCCGCGATGATCATCACCGCCGACTATTCCGAGAAGGCCGCCAAGCAGGCGAGCCTCTCCGGCCTCGAAGTGTTGAAGAAGCCGGTCAAGCCCGCCGAGATGCGCGCGCTGCTGTCGTTCCTGCTGAGCTAGCTCCCTGCGCCGGGGCGCCAAACCAAATATCGAAAAACAACCCCATGCACAGTAGCGGTACTAAATTACATTCCGCCAATGGCATGACTTACTTGCCGATCTAGCGGCCGTCGATCGGCGCGACAGGACCGGAAGACATTCGCGTCACGGCTGATCCGGCTGGGCACGATCGTGCTTGGCACGGCCCCCGTCGCTCGCCAGCGTCGCAAAATCGATTTTGGACATTTCGACGATCGCCTTGGTGCGGCTCACGACGTTCAGCTTGCGCAGGATGTCCGAGACATGGACCTTCACGGTGGTCTCGGAAATCTTCAGCTCAAAGGCGATCTGCTTGTTCTGAAGGCCGCGCTTGAGCATTTCGAGGACCCGCAATTGCTGCGGTGTCAGATCATGCAGCCGCTTCAGCAGATCATGAGCGGGACTTGGGGCACGTTGCGGCCGGAGGGCACGATAGGCGTCGGGAAGACAGACCAGCCCCTTCAGCGCCTCGCCGATCGACTGGGCGAGTTCCTGCTTGGACGAGGATTTGAAAATGTAACCGGCGACGCCGAGCGACAAGGCGCCGGAGATGATTCTGGGATCCTGATGTCCCGACACGACGACGACGGGGACCTTCGGGAAGGCCTTGCGGATGCGAACGATGCCCGAGAGGCCGGTCGTGCCCGGCATCGACAGATCGAGCAGGAGGAGATCGAGCTCGGCGCCCGCGGACAGCTGCTCGAGCGCGCCGTCGACTGACATCGCCTGCAGGATCTCGGCCTCGGGCGCCACCATTTGCAGCGCGCCTTCGAGCGCCTCGCGGAACAGCGGATGGTCTTCGACAATCAGAAATCGCATCACGCGTCAGCCATTTCCAAATATCTGCCGGATGTCGAACTCTTTTGAGAATGTATCAGCCGGCGCGCGCCGGCTTGATCGAAGTCAACAATGGCGGGGTGGATCATTGCGGCCTGCCGCGGTCGGCCCGCGCATAGGGCCGGTTCCTGGGGTCGGGCAGCTCCATCTTGCCGATCTCGATGATCGCCTTGTTGCGGCTGAATAGCCCTAGCTTGCGCAGGATCTCGGTGATGTGCGCCTTGACCGTGGATTCGGCGAGTTGCAGCTCCTGCGCGATCTGCCGGTTCGGATAGCCGCGCCGAAGCAGGTCCAGGACCCGAATTTGCTGCGGCGTGAGCTCGCGCAGCTTGACCTCGAGCGCCTTGCTGGTCTCGGCTTTTCGCCGCTGCGGCGTCGCCACGAAATCCCGCGGCACCGAGACCGATCCGGAGAGCACGCCCTCGATCGACTGGGCCAGCTCGCGCTTCGACGTCGACTTCGGCAGATAGCCGGCCGCGCCGAGCGCCAGTGCTTCGCGGACCACGTGCTGGTCCTCCTCGCTCGAGACGATGGCGACCGGCAGGCGCGGGTGAGTTTCGCGCAAGCGGAGGAAACCGGAGAAGCCGGTCGCATCCGGCAGCGACAGGTCGAGCAGCGCGAGGTCGATCCCCTGCTCGGCCGACAGGATGTCCAGCGCGTCCTCGATCGACATCGCCTCCAGGATGCGGGCCTCGGGCAAGGCCAGCCGCACGGCATTGCCCAGCGCTTCGCGAAACAGCGGATGATCGTCGATGATCAGGAAGCTGGCCATGGCGCCTTCCAAAGGATCCACCGCGCGAGCGGCAGCAGCGCACCCCTCCTGGACCGGTCCGGCGCCGGGAAGATGCAAGGTGGATGCTACCACATCTTCCCGATCGCGTGCGGTCAAGGGCGTTCAGTCATTCGATTCGACCTGGACCGTCATCAGGAAGGAATAGATGCTGTCGAACTGGGTGTCGGTGAAGACCTCCTTCCACGCCGGCATGCCCTTGGCGGGGCGCCCGTCATGCACGGTCTTCCAGAAGGTGTCGCGCATGTCGTCGCCGTAGCGGTGACGCAACAGCCGCAGATCGATCTTCCGCTCGCTCTGAATGGCGTCGGGGCCGTGGCAATGCGCGCAGGTTCCGTTGAAGATCTCCTTGCCCGCACCGGCGATCTCCGCATTCGGCGCCGTCGCATCGCCCTTGGCCTCGGTTGCCACCACGTTTGCGACTTGCGCCAAAGCGGGCCCCGGTCCGGTCCCGGTCGTGGTCCCCGCCGGCACCGCCTCGGCCGTTCCGAAGCGGACCGGCTGTCCGGCCGGCAGGCCGTATTTCACCGCGAGATCGGCGATCGTCTTCTGAAGTGTCGGCAGGATCGCGTCGACGCGGTCGCGCAGCTCGGTCGATCCCTTCGCAAAACCGATCGCGGCATCCCAGGACAGGCCTTCGCCTTCGGTGAGCCGGATCTGATAGCGATCCCCGTAGGTCGTCATGTTCAGCCAGCCGGCGACCGGCCCCCAGATGAAGGCGACGTCCGCCCTGCCCTGGTCGAGCGCCTGCATGGCCTCCTCGGGCGACAGCACGGTCACCTTCTGGACGTCGTCACGTGTCGCGAGAAGGTTTTGCGGCGTGCTGGCGTATTGGACCGCGACACGCTTGCCTTTGAGGTCGTCCACGCCGCCGATCGCCTGGCCCTTCGCGGCGACCAGGGCATAGCCCTCCTTCGCGAAGCTATTGGAGAAGATGACGGCGGGCCCCATGAAATCCTCGGAGCGCGGCAGGCCGATCATGGCGTCGCATTGCTTGCCGAGCAACGTGACCCGCACGGTGCGCTTGCCGAAATAGGATTTGTACCAGTCGTAAGTGATGGGCTGGCCGAGCGCCTGCGCCAGCGCCTGGCCGATCTCGACATAGAAGCCGGGCTGCGACGGATTATCGCTCGAGAACGGCAGATTGGTCGGATCGGCGCACAGGCGAAACGGTTTTGTGTCGTCGGCATGTGCCAATGCGGTCGATGCGATCACCGCAGACGCGGCGAGCCATGCGAGCCGTCCCGCGATGGTGTGATGTCGGCTCTTGCCGTTAGCTGGATTGATCGGACGCATCCTCATCTCCGGCAGTTGGGAATTGATGGACCAGGCGTTGCGGCACAGGATCTGACTGGTGCCGTCGCCGCGCGATGTCGAGAAAAGCACGCGCGTATCCCGTCTCCTTCGGGATACGCGCGCGAGTGGTCACTGGACGGAGAACACGAAGAGCGAACCGCCCTCGGGGGCTGCGGCCGTCATCTTCTTTCCAACCTCGCCCAGGAACGCGGGCAATGCTGCCGTGCGGCCGACGACGATGGCGACGTATTGCTTGCCGTCGACGCTGTAGGTCACCGGACCTGCGCCGATGCCGGAGCCGAGATTCTTGCTCCACAGCACCTTGCCGGACTTGGCATCGATGGCGCGGAAGTCGCCATGAATGTTGCCGGCGAATACGAGGCCGCCGCCGGTGGTCAGCGTGCCGCCGTTGAACGGCAGGTCTTCCTTGATCGACCAGACCTTCTTCTGGGCGATCGGATCCCAGGCCACGAGCTCGCCGAGGAAGCCGCCGGGACCTTCCTTGGTCGGGAATTCGGCGCCGAGATAGAACACGCCGCGTTTGTAGGCGACGTCGGAGACCGACCAGTCCATGCAGACATTGTTCGAGGGGATGTAGACGAGCCCGGTCTGCGGATTGAAGGACATCGGCTGCCAGTTCTTGCCGCCGATGAGGTTCGGGCAGATGTCCTTGGCGGGATGGTTCGGGCCGGGACGCTTGTCGGGATCCTCGACCGCGCGCATCGTGGCGACGTCCCACTTCTTGGCCCAGTTGGAGAAGACGTATTTCTCGGCCGAGAGCACCTTGCCGGTCTCACGGTTGGCGACGAAGAAATAGCCGTTGCGGTCCGCCTTCATCAGCGCCGGAACGGTACTGCCGCCGATCTTCAGATCCGCGAGCACGGCCTCGTTGACGCCGTCATAGTCCCAGGCATCGGCCGGCGTGGTCTGGATGTGCCACTTGATCTTGCCCGTGTTGGGATCGAGCGCGAGCGTCGACGCCGTGTAGAGGTTGGTCAGCTTGCCGAAATTGCCGTCGCCGGTGGAGCGGACGCCGGTGTTCCACGGACCGGGATTGCTGGTGCCCCAATAGACGGTATCGGTCTTGGGATCGTAGGAGCCGACCAGCCAGGCCGCACCGCCGCCGTGCTGGGCGGAATCGCCCTTCCAGGTGTCGCCGCCGGGCTCGTCCGGGCTGGGAACCGTGAAGGTCTGCCACAGCTGCTTGCCGGTGTTGATGTCGAAGGCCTGCAACGAGCCGCGCACGCCATACTCGCCGCCGCCGAAGCCGGTGATGACCTTGTCGCGCACGACCAGCGGAGGCGAGGTGATGACCGAGCCCTGTTTGTAGTCGACCACCTTCGTGGTCCACAGCGACTTGCCGGTCGCGGCATCGAGCGCCGTCAGCTTGCCGTCGAGACGGCCGACGAAGATCTTTCCATCCGCATAGGAGACGCCGCGATTGTTCACGTCGCAGCAGGCATATTGCAGCACGTCCTCGGGAATTTCCGGCTCCCAGGTCCACTTGCGCGCGCCGGTCGCCGCATCGAGCGCGTAAACGTATTTCGGGCCCCACGAGCTCGACACGTACAGCGTGTTGCCGACGACGATCGGCGAGGATTCGTTGGAGCGCAGCGATGCCAGCGAGAACGAATAGGCCAGCGTCAGCTTGCCGGCGTTCTCCGTGTTGATCTGCTTGAGCGGGCTGTAGCGCGTATTGCCGTAGTCGTGGCCGGCAACGGCCCACTGGTTCTGGTCGGACTGCGCCTTGATCAGCGAGTCGTTGGCGCGAACGCCTGACGTCACGGCGGCGAGCATCGCAACCATCGAGATGCCAGCCAAGAACCCCTTCGTTTCAAAGGTCATGTATTCCCTCCACGATGTTGTTGTGCACGCCACGTTGGACGCCTGAGCGCATTGCGCTCATGATGCGCAGTTCGTCTGCGAGCCATCGTTCGAAATTACAGCATCGACGTTTCGCGCTTAGTATAGGCGGAAGGTAGTAGTGCAAATCATTGGCGAATTTCGTCGCCCATCTCGTTGTCCTGCCTCGCGTCTTGCCCTTGTTTTACAGCTCGAAACGCGTCATCGAATTCAGGCAGCATCGTGCCGCAATCGCGCGGAGGTCACGATGATGGCGCTACCACCGCCGCAAAGTTTTCGAAGACGTTCGCGTCAAGTTTGCGTGACGTCGAACCGATCAATCGCGCGCCGAGCTGTGCGAGCGTGCCGCCAATCTGCGCCTCGGCTTCGTCATGGAGGATGGTGATGTCCCGTGTTTCTTCCGCGAAGGCGACCTTCGCACCGCCCGTGGCAAAATCGGCGGCGCCCTCGCCAACGATGTGGTAGCCGCTCGGCGCATCGATATCGGTCAGCGTCACCTTGCCGCTGAACGTCACCTTCACCGGACCAACCTTCAGCACAACAATTGCCGTCATCTCCGTGGGCGAGGTCATCTCGAGCGATTGGCAGCCGGGAATGCAGCGTTTCAGAATCTCGGGATCGTTGAGCGCGGACTAAGGCGGCACCCGCCGTCGATCAATCGCCAAGGAAGCAGGAGGGGGAGCGCCGGCAACGCTCCGGCCCGCCCGCAGCAAAATCAATGACTTAGCTCTCAATCACCTACTACCAAGATCGCGATTACAAAGCCGCGGGCGCGTGCTCCTATTCAGCCTAAGGAACAAGACATCCAAGGGGAGAATCACGTGCGGCAGGGCTGAACTCGCGCGCGAGCGGCGGCGATGCACGGCGTCGATGCTGCGACGTTGCCTGCAGGCGCGACACCGAACTTTCCAGACCTTCCCGTGCGGCTGCGCCCCATGTTGGCGACGGCCCGGAGCAGCTTGATCGAATCGCGCAACGCGCGACGGCCGCCACGATGACCTTTCCATGACGCGAGGTCACCAAAATGCCAGTTGCAAAGTTCCGTTGCGCTGTCTCTAATTAGAACCAATCAAAATCACTCTGGGAGGACGTCACGTGTCTACAGTCAAACTGACGGTGAACGGCAAGGCCGTTGCTGTCGACGTCGAGGACCGCACGCTGCTGGTCCATCTGCTGCGCGATCACCTCAACCTCACGGGGACCCATGTCGGCTGCGATACCAGCCAGTGTGGCGCCTGCGTCGTGCACATGGACGGCCGCGCCGTGAAATCCTGCACCATGCTGGCGGGCCAGGCCGACGGCGCCAGCATCACCACCATCGAAGGCATCGCCAAGGGCGACGAGCTGCACCCGATGCAGGCCGCCTTCCGCGACAATCATGGCCTGCAGTGCGGCTATTGCACGCCGGGCATGATCATGTCGGCGATCGACATCGTGCATCGCCATGGTGGCCAGCTCGACGAGGCCACCGTCCGCAGCGAGCTGGAAGGCAATATCTGCCGCTGCACCGGCTACCACAACATCGTCAAGGCCGTGCTGGATGCAGCCGGTCGCATGAAGGTCTCGCAGGCGGCCGAGTAAAGCGGCACGCCTCGAAAAGAATCACTGCTGCCGCTCTCGAAGGAGAGCGCAGCCATGAAATTTCCGGTCGGGAGGACCAGACATGGGTGTTGAAGGTATCGGCGCGCGCGTCGTGCGCAAGGAAGACAAGCGTTTCATCACCGGCAAGGGCCGTTACGTCGACGACATCAAGTTGACGGGCATGACCCATGCCCATTTCATCCGCAGCCCGCACGCCCACGCCAGGGTGAAGAAGATCGATTCGTCCGCCGCACTGAAGATGCCGGGCGTGGTCGCAGTGCTTACCGGCCAGCAGATCGTCGACGACAAGGTCGGCAACCTCATCTGCGGCTGGGCCATCACCTCCAAGGACGGCAGCCCGATGAAGATGGGTGCCTGGCCGGCGATGGCGCCGGAGACGGTGCGCTTCGTCGGACAAGCCGTCGCGGTCGTGATCGCCGAAAGCAAGAATCAGGCGCGCGATGCCGCGGAAGCTGTCGTTGTCGATTATGAAGAACTCCCTGCAGTCGCCGACGTCCAGGCCGCGATCAAATCGGGCGCACCGCAGCTTCATCCCGAAGCGCCCGGCAACCAGGTTTATGACTGGGTGATCGGCGACGAGGGCGCCACCGACGCCGCCTTCGCCAAGGCCGCCAATGTGGTCAAGCTCGACGTCACCAACAACCGCCTCGCCCCCAACGCGATGGAGCCGCGGGCGGCGATCGCCGATTACGACGCCGCGGAGGAGCACTTCACGCTCTATACGACGTCGCAGAACCCGCACGTCGCCCGCCTCGTGCTGTCGGCGTTCTACAACATCGCACCCGAGCACAAGCTGCGGGTGATCGCCCCTGACGTCGGCGGCGGCTTCGGCTCCAAGATCTTCATCTATCCCGAGGAGATGGTGGCGCTGTGGGCCTCCAAGAAGGTCGGTCGTCCCGTGAAATGGACCGGCGACCGCACCGAGGCCTTCCTCACCGACGCGCATGGCCGCGACCACGTGACCCATGCCGAGATGGCGTTCGACGCCAACAACAAGATCACCGGCTTCAAGGTGAAGACCTACGCCAATTTCGGCGCCTACATGTCGCTGTTCTCGTCGTCGGTGCCGACCTATCTCTACGCGACGCTGCTGTCGGGCCAGTACAACATCCCGGCGATCCATGCCGAGGTAATCGGGGTCTACACCAACACCACGCCGGTCGATGCCTATCGTGGCGCCGGCCGTCCCGAGGCGAGCTACCTGGTCGAACGTCTCATGGAGACGGCGGCGCGGCAGCTCAAGGTCGATCCGGCCGAGCTGCGGCGGACCAACTTCATCACCCAGTTCCCGCACCAGACGCCCGTGATCATGGCCTATGACACTGGCGACTTCAACGCCTCGCTCGATGCCGCGATGAAGGCGATCGACTACGCAGGATTTGCCGCGCGCAAGGCGCAAGCCAAGTCGCAAGGCAAGCTGCGCGGCATCGGCGTGTCCTGCTACATCGAGGCCTGCGGCATCGCGCCGTCGAAGGCGGTCGGCAGCCTGGGCGCTGGCGTCGGCCTGTGGGAATCGGCCGAGGTGCGCGTCAATCCCGTCGGCACCATCGAGATCCTCACGGGCTCGCATAGCCACGGCCAGGGTCACGAGACCACGTTCTGCCAGCTCGTCGCCGAGCGCCTCGGCGTTCCCATCAGCCAGGTCTCGATCGTCCATGGCGATACCGACAAGGTGCAGTTCGGCATGGGCACCTATGGCTCGCGCTCGGCGGCCGTCGGCCTCACCGCGATCCTGAAGGCGATGGAGAAGATGGAATCGAAGGCCAAGAAGATTGCAGCGCATGCGCTGGAAGCTTCCGAGGCCGACATCGTCATCGAGAACGGCGAGTTCAAGGTGACAGGCACCGACAAGGCGATTGCCCTGCCGATGGTCGCGCTCGCCGCCTACACCGCGCACAATCTGCCTGACGGGATGGAGCCGGGCCTGAAGGAAAGCGCCTTCTACGACCCGACCAACTTCACCTTCCCGGCCGGCACCTATATCTGCGAGCTCGAGGTCGATCCCGGCACCGGCAAGACCTCCTTCGTCAACTTCGTCGCCGCCGACGATTTCGGCCGGCTGATCAACCCGATGATCGTCGAGGGCCAGGTCCATGGCGGCCTCGTTCAAGGCATCGGGCAAGCGCTGCTCGAGCACGCGATCTACGATGCCAGCGGCCAGCCGGTCACGGCCTCGTTCATGGACTACGCCATGCCGCGCGCCGACGATGTGCCCTCCTTCAACCTCTCCCACACCACGACGCTGTGCCCGGGCAATCCCCTGGGCATCAAGGGTTGCGGTGAGGCCGGCGCGATCGGGGCGTCAGCGGCCGTGATCAACGCGATCACGGATGCCATCGGCAAGAACAATCTGGAAATGCCCGCGACCCCTGACCGGGTGTGGCGCACGATCCACGCGGCTTAAGAGGGAGCATCAAAGATGTACCAGACCACCTATCATCGCGCCTCCTCGGTCGACGAGGCCGTCAGCCTGTTCGGCAAGAGCAGCGAAGCAAAATTCCTCGCCGGCGGCCAGACGCTGCTGCCTGTGATGAAGCAGCGCCTCGCCAGCCCCTCCGACGTCATCGACCTCGGCAAGATCAAGGAGCTGCAGGGCGTCGAATTGTCGGGCGACACTTTGACCATCAAGGCCGCCACGACCTATTACGACATCATGACGAATGCCGATGTGAAGAAGGCTATCCCTGCGATCGCCCATCTCACTTCGGTGCTGGGCGACCCCGCCGTGCGCTATCGCGGCACGATCGGCGGCTCGATCGCCAACAACGATCCGGCCGCGGACTTCCCCGCCGCGCTGCTCGCGCTCGGCGCCACCGTGAAGACCAACAAGCGGTCGATCGCGGCGGAGGATTTCTTCCAGGGCCTGTTCTCGACGGCGCTCGAAGACGGCGAGATCATCACCGCCGTGTCGTTCCCGGTGCCGGCGAAGGCGGGCTACGAGAAGATGCGGCATCCGGCCTCGCGCTTCGCGCTGACAGGCGTGTTCGTCGCGCAGACCAAGTCGGGCGAGGTTCGGGTGGCCGCCACCGGCGCCTCGCAAAGCGGCGTGATGCGCGTGCCCGCGATCGAAGCGGCGCTGAAATCGAACTGGTCGCCGTCGGCGATCGATAGCGTCAGCATTTCGGCGAACGGATTGCTGGCAGACATCCACGGCACGGCGGAGTACCGCGCCAATCTCATCAAGGTGATGGCGCAGCGCGCGGTTTCTGCTGCGGGCTGATCCCGCAGCCAGCGTCTCGACACAAATTTTCCGCGGCGCGCACTTCGGTGCGCGCCGTTTTATTTTGGCCATGCGGCATGAAAACCGCTTGCCTCGCCGGCGCGAAGGCGAGAAAAGTTAATCGGCCGATTAACTCGCTCCACAGAAGAAATGTCGGAGACGATTGCCGGATCACCGGCATTCGCCCGCGACCCGAGGAAACAACAACGTGCTCGACAAATCAGCCCCCACCTCGACCGTCCGCGCCTCCGGCCCGCTCTCGGGCTTCCGCATCGTCGAATTCGCCGGCATCGGACCCGGCCCGTTTGCCTGCATGATGCTGGCGGACATGGGCGCCGACGTCGTCACGCTCGACCGGGTCGGCGCCAGGAAGAGCATGAAGTCGGTGGCGGGCCGCGGCCGCAAGGTGATCGAGCTCGATCTCAAGGACAAGGCGGCGATCGCGCAGGTGCTCGACCTGCTCGCGAGTGCCGATGCGCTGGTCGAAGGCTTTCGCCCCGGCGTGATGGAGCGGCTCGGCCTCGGGCCTGATGTCGTGCTCGCGCGCAATCCCAAGCTGGTCTATGGCCGCATGACCGGCTGGGGCCAGGAAGGCCCCCTGGCGAATGCCGCCGGCCACGACATCAACTACATCTCCATCACCGGCGCGCTTGCCGCGATCGGCACGAAGGAAGCGCCGGTGCCGCCGCTCAACCTGGTCGGCGATTTCGGCGGCGGCGCGCTCTATCTCGTCGTCGGCGTGCTCGCAGCGCTGCTGGAGGCGCAAAAGTCCGGCAAGGGGCAGGTGGTCGATGCCGCGATGTGCGACGGCGCGGCCTCGCTGATGTCGTTCTTCTTCGACATGACGACGCTCGGCCGCTGGACCGAAGGCCGCAACCAGAATTTTCTGGACGGCGGCGCGCATTTCTACGGCGTCTATGAATGCGCCTGCGGCCATTTCGTCTCGATCGGCTCGATCGAGCCGCAGTTCTACGCCCTGCTGCGCGAGCACGCCGGCCTGACGGACGCCGATTTCGACGCGCAGATGGACCGCAAGGCCTGGCCGGCGCTGAAGGAGAAGCTCAGGGCAGTGTTCAAGAGCAAGACGCGCGAGGACTGGTGCAAGATCATGGAAGGCACCGACATCTGCTTCGCGCCGGTGCTGACCATGTCGGAGGCGACAAAGCATCCGCACATGGTCGCCCGCAACGTCTTCGTCGAGCGCCATGGCGTGAAGCAGCCGGCACCGGCGCCGCGGTTCTCGCGCACGCCGTCGGCGGTGCGCGAGCCGGAAGGTGCGGAGATCGGCGCGGTGACGAAGGCGTGGAAGGCCGGCGGCTAGCGGCGCTGGATCATCGCTAGAGCCCGGCTGAAATCGAGGGAACTACGTCATTCGCACCGCGGGCGCGATCTGCGATGATCTCCGACGATCCGGGAGATTTTGCCATGGCCCTCCAGCTTCGGCCGAACTGCGAATATTGCGACCGCGACCTGCCGCCAAACGCAACGGACGCGCGGATCTGCTCCTATGAATGCACCTTCTGCGCGGACTGCGTCGAGACCAAACTGTCCAACGTCTGCCCGAACTGCGGCGGCGGCTTTGCGCCACGTCCGATCCGGCCCATGCAGGAATGGCGGCCGGGCGTCTGCACGAGCAAGCAGGCACCGTCCGACAAGCGCGTGCACTTGAAGTACAGCGTGGAGGATGTCGCCGCGCATTGCGCGCGGATACGAGACGTGCCGCCGGAGAAGCGATAGGTCTCGTAGGGTGGGCAACTCACTCCGCCGCCAGAATCGTCCCCTCGACCTCGCCGAAGCCGATGCGGTAGCCGTTGCCCTGGCACCAGCCGCGCATGACGAGGCTGTCGCCGTCTTCCAGGAAGGAGCGCTTGGCGCCGCCGGGGAGCTCGACCGGCTCGGTGCCGTTCCAGCTGATCTCGAGCAGGCTGCCGCGCTGGTTCTTCTCCGGGCCGGAGATGGTGCCGCTGCCGAGGAGATCGCCGACATTCATGGCGCAGCCCGAGGAGGCGTGGTGCATCAGCTGCTGCACCGAGGACCAGTACATGTATTTGAAATTGGTGCGGCTGATGCTGGCGGGCGCGTTGGCGCCGGCGGCGCGCAAGGCAACGTCGAGCTCGACATCGTAGTTCTGCGGTTTTGCCTGTTTGAGGTAATCGAGCGGCACGGGCTGTTGCTCCGGTCCCTTCAGACGGAACGGCTCCAGCGCCTCGCGCGCCACCACCCACGGGCTGATCGAGGTCGCGAACGCCTTGGCCAGGAACGGGCCGAGCGGCACATATTCCCATTGCTGGATGTCGCGCGCACTCCAGTCGTTGAGCAGCACGAAGCCGAAGATCATCTCCTCGGCCTGTTGCTCGCTGAGCATGCCGCCCATCGGCGAGGGCTGGCCGATCACGACGCCCATCTCGAGCTCGAAATCGAGCCGCTTGCAGGGCCCGAAGCTCGGCACCTCGACGTTCGGCGGCTTCAGCTGCCCGCGCGGGCGCTTCACGTTGGTGCCTGACACCACGACGGTGGAGGCGCGGCCATTATAGGCGATCGGCATATGCAGCCAGTTCGGCTGCAGCGCATTGTCCTTGCCGCGGAACATCACGCCGACATTGGTGGCGTGCTCCTTTGAGGAATAGAAGTCGGTGTAACCGGAGACGGCGAAGGGCATGTGGAGCTTGGCATCGCGCATCGGCACCAGAGCCTGCTTGCGCAGCTCCTCGTTGTCGCGCAGCTCCGGATGATCGTGACGCAGCAATTCGCTGAGCCGCGCTCGGGTCTTGCTCCAGACCTTCGGTCCCAGCGCCATGAAGGGATTGAGCGAGCCTCCGGAGAACACGCCGAGCGGACCGACGTCGAGCCGGGAATCCTGCTCGAGCTCCCAGAGATCGAGCACGTAGTTTCCGATCGCGACGCCGACCCGCGGCGTCGGATTGGCAGAGGTCGAGAACACGCCATAGGGCAGGTTCTGGATCGGGAAGTCGGAGGACGGATCGACCTCGATGAAGGAGCGAAGGCTGGGGTCGTTGGGGTGGGTTGTCACGTTTGGCCCGATTCTTTGTTCCTTCTCCCCTTGCGGGAGAAGGTGGCGCGAAGCGCCGGATGAGGGGTTCTATCCGCGTATTCAAAAATGAGAGGTTCGCTCGCTGAGAGAACCCCTCACCCGTCTCGCCGCCAGGCGGCGAGCCACCCTCTCCCACAAGAGGAGAGGGGAAGAACGCTACGGCTTGCTCGGATCGAACTTCTTCTCCAGGCCCTTCCAGCAATCCGCGTAGTCATCCTGCAGCGTGGACGCATTCGCCGCATGCGCGGTCACCCGCTGCGGGTAACGCGTCTCGAACATGAAGGCCATGGTCCCCGTCAGCTTCACCGGTTTCAGCTCGCCATTGCTGGCATGCTCGAAGGCGTCGCGATCGGGGCCGTGCGGCAGCATGCAATTGTGCAGGCTCATGCCGCCGGGCACGAAGCCTTGCGGCTTGGCATCATAGACGCCGTAGATCAGGCCCATGAACTCGCTCATGATGTTCATGTGATACCAAGGCGGACGGAAGGTGTTGTCGGCCACCATCCAGCGCTCGGGGAAGATGACGAAGTCGATATTCGCGGTGCCCGCGGTCTCCGAGGGCGAGGTCAGCACCGTGAAGATCGAGGGATCGGGATGGTCGAAGCCGATCGCGCCGACAGGGGAGAAAGTGCGCAAATCGTATTTGTACGGCGCGTAATTGCCGTGCCAGGCGACGACGTCGATCGGCGAATGCGCGAGCTGCGTCTTGAACAGCGCGCCACCCCATTTCACGTAGAGCTCGGTCGGCGTGTCCTTGTCCTCGTAATGCGCGACGGGCGTGAGGAAGTCGCGGGCATTGGCGAGGCAATTGGCGCCGATCGGCCCGCGCTCCGGCAGCGTGAAGGCGCCGCCGTAATTCTCGCAGAGATAGCCGCGCGCCGGCCCGCTCGGAATCTCGACGCGGAACTTGACGCCGCGCGGGATCACCACGATCTCGCCGGGCTCGGCGTCGATGCGGCCGAATTCGGTGACGAGGCGAAGATTGCCCTGCTGCAGCACGAACATCAGCTCGCCGTCGGCATTGTAGAAGTGCTGGTCCACCATCGATTTGGTAATGAGATAGACATGCGCCGCCATGCCGGCCTGCGTGTTGACGTCGCCCGCCGTCGTCATGGTCTGCACGCCCTGGACGAAGGTCACCTCATCCTTCGGCAACGGCGTCGGATCCCAGCGCATCTGCGCGATCGGCAGATCATATTCATGGCACGGCGCCGAGCGCCACAGGCCGGCATCGATCTTCTCGAAGCGGCCGGAATGCTTCACGGAGGGACGGATGCGGTAGAGCCAGGAGCGCTCATTGGTGCCGCGCGGCGCGGTGAAGGGCGAGCCGGAGAGCTGCTCGGCATAGAGCCCGTAGGCGCAGCGTTGCGGCGAGTTGCGCCCGATCGGCAGCGCGCCCGGCAGCGCCTCGGTCTCGAAGCTGTTGCCGAAGCCGGACATGTAGCCCGGCGTGACCTGGGCCGAGCTGCGGATGATCTGATCGGGCGAGGTGTTGATGTTCATGACTATCCTCCTCCTTGCAGGGCGGCCCACATCTCCTGGTCGCGCTTGTCGGTCCAGATCACGGGATCGTCGATCCCCGACGCCTCGTCATAGGCGCGCGACACGTTGAACGGAAGGCAGTGCTCGTAGATGGCGAAGCTGTGGAATTTCGGATCCATCACCTCGCGCGTCGCCGCCATCGATTCCTTCAAGCTGCGGCCCTTGGCGACCGAGATTTCGGCGGCGCCATAGAGCGAGGTGACGAAGTCGCGCGTCATCGCAATGGCCTCGCGTACCGTCGCGGTGCCCTTCAGCGCGTCGCCGCGCCCCGGCGCGATCGCCTTGGGATTGAAATTACGTATCTCGTTCAGCGTCAGCGGCCATTCGCGTAGATGCGCATCGCCGCAATAGCAGGCCGAGTGATATTCGATGAGGTCGCCGGAGAACATGACTTCGGCATCCGGCACCCAGGCGACGATGTCGCCCGAGGTGTGGCCGGCCCCCAACTGCATCAGCCGCACCTCGCGCTTGCCGAGATAGATCGACATCTCGCCTTCGAAGGTCAGCGTCGGCCAGGTCAGGCCGGGGATGCTCTGCGCATCCTGGAACAGGCGCGGGAAGCGGCCATATTCGGAATCCCAATCCTGCTTGCCGCGCTCCTCGATCAGCCGATAGGTCTCCTGCGAGGCGACGATGCCTTGCGCGTGATAGGCGGAGGCCCCGAGCACGCGGACGGCGTGATAATGCGACAGCACGACATATTTGATCGGCTTGTCGGTGACGGCCTTGACGCGCTCGATCACCTTGTTCGCCATCGCCGGCGTCGCCTGCGCGTCGAACACCAGGCAGCCGTCCTCGCCGACGATCACGGCGGTGTTCGGATCGCCCTCGGCGGTGAAAGCATAGAGATCGGTGCCGATCTCGGAGAAGGTGATCTTCTTTTCGGCGAGATCGCCGGTGGATGCGAAGTTCTTCGCCATCATCAGTCCTTTGAGCTTTGCTTTGAGTTCTTGGAGTTCTCAGCGTTATTGCTGCTGCTGTTGTTGCTGCTGGCCGTCGATCATGCGGCGCTTCGCGAGCCCGATCGCCTCGCGCAGCACGTCGATGTCGCCGATATGGTTGGCGAGGATCAGCACCAGCGCCGCATCGAAATCGGCGCTCTGCTCGTCGCTGAGGCCGCGATGCGCTTCGACGATGGCGCGAAAGGCATCGTCGGGGCGCGCGAAATTGGAGCTGGTGGACAACGGCATGCGAAACCTCAATTGAGACCCTGGGCCTGCGACAACGCCGCTGCAATCGCCTCGCCGGTCGGATGACGGAAGCGCGCGGCGACATAGCCGTCGGGCCTGAGCAGATAGGCGGTGCCGGGCGCGGCGTCATAGCGCTTTGCAACAAGGCCCGTGGGATCGGCAAGCCCGCCTTCGCCGCCGATACGAATGGTCTTGACGCCATCGGGCACATCAATCGCTCTGCCATTGCTGAACGAGAGCAAGGTGAAATCCGTTCCGCCCTTGCGGAAGGCATCCGTGAGGTAGGTCTGCTCGGCAACCGGCGCGTCGAGCATGGAGCAGCCGGGAGGCGGCCCGCCGTCCCACACATCGGCATCCGGCGACGACAGCGGCGAATCGTAGCTGCACGGCACCGACAGCCGGCCGCCATTGACCATGCGCTTGCCGAACTCGGTCTCCTTGGCGAGCGACAGCACCGCCTTGCGCAGCCGCGCTTCCTGATGCGAGTTCGGCGCCATGAAATCGGTCGAACGGGTGGATTCGCGGATGTTCTCGTCAGCCGCCATGCTGCGCTCGGCATGGTAGCTTTCGAGCAGGCGCGCGGGCGAAATGCCGCGCAGCACACGGTCGAGCTTCCAGGACAGATTTTCGGCGTCCTCGAGCCCGGAATTAGCGCCGCGGGCACCGAACGGCGAGACCTGATGCGCGGAATCTCCGGCGAAGAGCACGCGGCCATGGATAAAACGATCCATCCGCCGGCACTGGAATTTATAGAGCGAGATCCATTCGAACTCGAACTTGTCGTGACCGAGCATGCGCGCGATCCGCGGCCGCACGTTCTCAGGCTTCTTCTCGACCACGGGATCAGCGTAACGATTGAGCTGGAGGTCAATGCGCCAGACGTCGTCGGGCTGCCGATGCAGCAGCGCGGAGCGGCCGGCATGGAACGGCGGATCGAACCAGAACCAGCGCTCGGTCGGGAATTCCGCCGTCATCTTGACGTCGGCGATCAGGAACTGATCCTCGAACACTTGGCCCGCGAATTCGGCGCCGACCATCTGACGCAGCGAGGACCGTGCGCCGTCGCAGGCGACGACATATTGCGCGTGCAGACGATAGGCGCCCTCCGGCGTTTCGATCGTCAGCGCCACCGAATCGTTGCGCTGCTCCAGCGCCGTCACCTTGTTGCGCCAGCGCAGGTCGATCTCCGGAAGATCGCTGACGCGATCCACCAGATAGGCCTCGGCGTAATATTGCTGGAGGTTGATGAAGGCAGGCCGCTTGTGGCCGTCTTCGGGCAGCAGGTTGAACTGATAAAGCTGCGAGTCGCCATGAAAGATGCGGCCGACGCTCCACACCACGCCCTTGGCGACCATGCGGTCACCGACGCCGAGCCGGTCCCAATATTCCAGCGACCGTTTCGAGAAGCAGATCGCACGGGAGCCCTCGCCGATGCGGTCGGCGTCATCCAGAAGAACGACGCGCTGGCCGCGCTGGGCGAGATCAATCGCCAGCGACAGCCCGACCGGGCCGGCGCCGACAATGACGACCGCATGCTCGGCGGTGCCTTGGCCGTCGCGGTCCTGGTCGGGATGGCGGCGATAGCCGAACTGGGCTTTGGCTTGATGCGGATTGGCCTGCGCCATACGCGAACCTCGGCTATGGTCAGGAGAGCAGCGATCTGCTAGATAGTCTCACGTGCAACTATTTTGGACCGGAGCCGGCCGGCCGTCAACTGAAATTCGGAGCGCTCTCCTTGGCGAGGACATCTGGCGATATCGCAGTGAAGACGCGCGAGGCCGATGAGGCCTCAGGCCGGCGAAAGGCCCGACTCGATCTGTTCAAGTTCGTGCCGTTTCGCCTCAACCGGCTCGCAGCCGAAGTCAGTTCCGCCCTCTCGGTCGAATATCAGGACCGGCATGGCCTCGACATCCCGGCCTGGCGCGTGATCGCCACGCTCGGGTTCCGCAACGATGCCTGCAGCGCGCAGTACATCGCGCAATGCACCCGCACGCACAAATCCACTATCAGCCGCGCGGTGACCACGCTGCTCAACGAGGATCTGATCGAGCGGGTCGAGAACGAAGCCGACCGCCGCGAATTCCGTCTGCAACTGACGATGAAGGGCCGCGCGCTCTACGAGAAGCTGTTCCCGCAATTGCTGCGGCGTGAAGACGAGATCCTCGCCTGTCTCTCCGCGCAGGAGCGCAAGCAGCTCTCGATGCTGCTCGGCAAGATCGAGCAGAGCCTCGATCTGATCCAGACCAGCGAAGAGGCCGACGCGAAGCAGGCGTATTAGCTTTTTTCGTCATTCCGGGTTCGCGCTACGCGCGCCCCGGAATGACAATTCCTATTTCGCAAACGACCGCGACGGCGGCAAATGCAGCGCCCAGGCATCGACCTTGTCGCTGGCCCGCGGATAGATCTCGGTCACGATCGGGTCGTGGCCGGGGATGAACCGATCGGGATGGCCGGCGAGGCGCTCGATCGTCTCCCAACCCACCGCCATGTCGCCGACATTGTAGACGATCGGGAACGGGCTGCGGCGCTGCAGATTGGCGTAGTAATGCGCGGCATCGGACGCCAGCACCACCGGTCCTCGCGCGGTTTCGACCTTGACTACCTGCAAGCCGTCGGAATGGCCGCCGACACGGTGCACGGTGACGCCGGGCGCGACCTCGCCGTCGCCCGAATAGAAAGTGACGCGCTCGCCATAGACATGGCGCACCATCTGCGTGACGTGCTCGACCGAGAACGGATGTCGCAGCAGGCCGTTGCACATGCAGCGTCCCGTCGCATAGGCCATCTCGCGCTCCTGGAGATGGAAGCGCGCATTCGCAAAGCGATCGAGATTGCCGGCATGGTCATAATGCAGATGCGTCACGATGACGTCGCGGATGTTTGACGCCGCGACGCCAAAGCGCTCCAGCGCGTCGACCGGATTGAGCGTCAGCTTGCGCGCCCGCGCGCTCGCCTCCTCGGCATTGAAGCCGGTGTCGACCAGGATGTCGCGGCCGCCCCCGCGGATCAGCCAGACGAAATAGTCGAGGTCCTGCGCCGCGCTGTCATGCGGATCGGGCGCCAGGAAGTTCATGCTGGGGGTGCGCGGCGACATGGTCGCATAGCGCAGGGCGTAGATCTCGTAGGCGTTTCCCATGGTTCTTGCTTTGCTTTTCTGAGGGCGTCTTTACGGGACGACGCTGCGCAGCAAGCCATTGTCCGCAGCAAAGGTCAAACCTTGCGCGCGGCGCAACGGCAGGCGCCCCTTCAATGTGAGACCCCTCACATTTTCATCGGCTTGGTTGCCCTAACGTGCTGCCAACAGGATCGCGTCGAGCACAGCCCATGACAAACCCTTTTATTCCCTTGCGGCGCACCCTTGCGTTGCGGTCAATCGTCGCGATAACGCCGTATCTCCAAGCGGTTGACGCCCCCCGTCCCTGGTTTGATAATGCCTGAAGCGTAAGTTAAGGTCGCCGCGGCGCAAGCTGGAACGGCGCCTTTTTGGCTGGACCGCGCTGATTATGAAAATTCGCTTCTTTTTTCTTCTGCCCTTGCTCGTCTCGCTCGTCCCGACTGCCCCCTCGCTTGCGGCCGGTGACCGTTTTGCGCTGGTCATCGGCAATGCCAAATATCCGGACGCGGATGCCCCGCTGAAGGAACCGATCAACGATGCGCGCGACGTCGCCGACGAGCTCAAGCGCGACGGCTTTGCGGTCGAGATCGGCGAGAATCTGACCGGCGACGGCATGCGCCGCGCCTTCGACAAGCTCTACGCCAAGGTCAAGCCGGGTTCGGTGGCGCTGGTGTTCTTCAGCGGCTTCGGCATCCAGTCGGCACGCCAGAGCTACATGCTGCCGATCGATGCGCAGATCTGGACCGAATCCGACGTGCGCCGCGATGGGTTCAGCCTCGAGACGGTCCTCGGCGAGCTCAACACCCGCGGCGCCGGCGTCAAGATCGCGCTGATCGACGCCTCCAGGCGCAATCCGTTCGAGCGCCGGTTCCGCAGCTTCTCGGCCGGCCTGACCCCGGTCATCGCGCCGAACGGCACGCTGGTGATGTATTCGGCGGCGCTGGCCTCGGTGGTCTCGGACGCCGGCGGCGATCACAGCCTGTTCGTCCAGGAGCTGCTGAAGGAAATCCGCGTTCCCGACCTGATGGCCGAGGAGACGCTAAACCGCACCAAGATGGGCGTCACCAGGGCGTCGCGCGGCGAGCAGGTGCCGTGGATATCCTCTTCATTGGCCGAGGATTTCTCGTTCAGTCCGGGAGCCGGCGGATCGCGTCCGGCACCGAGCGCGTCGCCCGCGCCCCCCGCTCCGCCGCCGGTCGTCGCCAACAACCCGCCACCGGCACCGCCCGCCCCGCCGCCTCCGCCGCCGAAGCCGGCCGACACCGCCGCGGCCCCCGCACCTCCAGCTCCGCCGGCCCCGACGCCGAAGCCGCAGGTCGAGGCTGCATTGCCCCCGCCGCCACCGCCCCCGCCGGTCAAACCGATCGATACCGCTCCGGCGCCGAGCACGGACAGCGGGCCGAGTGCTGCGGCCCTGGCCGACGATCCCACGATCAAGAGCCTGACCACCAAGATTGCGACCAATCCGGATGACGTGAACGCGCTGTACCGGCGCGGCCAGGTCTATGCCAGCAAGGGCGCCTACAATCTCGCCATCAAGGATTTCGACGACACCCTCCGGATCAATTCGAAGGATGTCGAGGCGCTGAACAACCGTTGCTGGACCCGCACCGTTGTCGGCGATCTCCAGGGCGCGCTGAAGGATTGCAACGAAGCGCTGCGGTTGCGGCCGAACTTCGTCGATGCGCTGGACAGCCGGGGGCTCGTCAACCTCAAGTCGGGCGCGGTCAAGAACGCCATCGCCGATTTCGACGCGGCCCTGAAGATCAATCCGCGCCTGACCTCCTCGCTCTACGGACGCGGCCTCGCCAAGCAGCGCAACGGCTCCGCCCAGGAAGGGGCGCTCGATATCGCCAATGCCAAGGCGATGGATCCGAACATCGTTCAGGAATTCGCAAGCTACGGAGTGCGCTAGTATTTTTTTGAGTTGAGGCAGGCGTCGCCTCGAACCCTTGGTGGCCCAGGGAAGACTAACCAACGGATGCCGCAGGCGGCCTTCTCAGGGGGGCTCATTGCTGAAATTTTCGAACCGCGCGAACTGGCCGCGCAGGAGGGACTGGTTATGAAATCGGTTGCAAAGGGACTTACCGCGATCCTGTCCGTCATCACTCTTGCTGTAACTCTTGGCGCCGCCCTGTCGCTGCCGGCCTCGTCCGCCTACGCGGGCGAGGAAAGCAACAGCAAGAACGTCACCGAGGACGACATCGTCCGCGCATTGGCGCCGGCGCAGAAGAAACCCCTGACCCGCGGCCTCTCGATCGCCCCGCAGGCCGACCCCGCACCGAACGCGGCGGAGACCAAGCTGATCCAGTCCGTGCGCGGCCGCTCGACGCGTTCGCTGTCGTCGACCGAGCGCGAGGAGATCGCCTCGGTCGCCAAGGACAAGCCGAACATCGATCTCGAAATCACCTTCGACTACAACTCGGCCAATATCAGCGCCAAGTCGATGCCCTCAGTGCAGGCGCTCGGCCGCGCGCTGACCAGCCCCGACCTCAAGGGCTCGACCTTCGTGGTTGCCGGCCACACCGACGCCGCCGGCGGCGAAGCCTACAACCAGGACCTGTCGGAACGTCGCGCGGATGCGATCAAGCGCTACCTCGTCGACAAGTACAGCATCTCCGCGACCGACCTCGTCACCGTCGGCTACGGCAAGAGCAAGCTGAAGGACCCGAGCCAGCCGATGGCGGAGGCCAACCGCCGCGTGCAGGTCGTCAATATGGAAAACAAGACCACCGCATCGAAGTGAGCACGACGTAATCCTTTTGCAGTGACAAGTCGTGATGTGGTGTAACGTCTCGCTTCCAACGCGCGTCCCGCAGCCTTGCGGGACGCCGCTTCGTTTCAGGGAAACGCTTTTCATGGGCCTCGTGCGGACGGCCGTGAGCCCGGCCAGGATGATCCGGCGATGAATCTCTCCCAATATCTCAAGCCCGCCGGAACCGTGGTGTTCGTCGTCGCGCTCGGCGTCGGCTATTACCTGTTCGAGCATCGCAAGCGCCCCGAGCCGAAGGAGACGCAAAGCGAGGCGCTCGTCATCGTGACGAAGTCGACCAATGCCTGCTTCTCCGATCTCGTGCGCGTGACCGGATTCTTCGTGCCGCGACGCGAGGCCGTGGTCATCGCCGACCAGGAAGGCTCCAAGGTCACCGACCTCCTGGTTACCGAGGGCGCAATCGTCGCCGACAATCAGGAACTGGCGCGCCTCACCGCGCCGCCGCAGATCCCGGGCCAGCCGCAGCGACCCGGCCCGCAAGGTCCGATTTCGCTGAAGGCGCCTGCGCCGGGCCTCGTCACCGAAGTCCGCACCATCGTCGGCGCGCCGGCCTCGCCGCAGGCCGGCCCGATGTTCCGCATCGCCGTCAACAACGAGATCGAGCTCGATGCCCAGGTCCCGGCGGTGCACATGCCCAAGCTCAATTCCGGCGCCACCGTGCGCATCAGCCGCGACGACGCACCCGACCTGATCGGCCGGGTCCGGCTGGTCGCGCCCGAGATCGACCGCGCCACGCAGCTCGGCCGCGTCCGCATCAGCGTCACCAACAATCCCTCGCTGAAGGTCGGCGTGTTCGCGCGCGCCTCGATCGACGCCAAGCGAAGCTGCGGCGTCTCGATCCCCAAGACCGCGATCGACCATCTCACCATTCAGGTCGTCAAGGGCAACACGATCGAGACGCGCAAGGTGCGGGTCGGACTGTCGTCCGACAGCGCCACCGAAATTCTGGAAGGCCTCGACGTCGGCGAAATCGTCGTGGCCGACGCCGGTTCGTCCCTCCACGACGGCGACCAGATCAAGACCATGTTCGCCGATGAACTCGATCGCACGCGGGTACGCTGATGGCTCTCAATATCTCGGCTTGGTCGATCCGCAATCCGCTGCCGTCGGTCGTCTTCTCGATCATCCTGCTGATTCTCGGCTGGGTCTCCTTCACCAAGCTCGCGGTGACACGGCTGCCGTCGGCCGACATTCCCGTGATCTCGGTCGTGGTCTCGCAATTCGGCGCGGCACCCGCCGAGCTTGAATCCCAGGTCACCAAGACGGTCGAAGACGCGGTCTCCGGCGTCGAAGGCGTGCGGCACATCACCTCACAGATCACCGACGGCGTGTCGGTCACCACGATCCAGTTTGCGCTGGAGACCAACACCGACCGCGCCCTGAACGACGTCAAGGACGCGGTGACGCGCGTGCGCTCCAACCTGCCGCAGAACGTCACCGAGCCGCTGATTCAGCGCGTCGACGTGATCGGCCTGCCGATCGTCACCTACGCCGCGATCTCGCCCGGCAAGACGCCGGAGCAGCTCTCGTACTTCGTCGACGACGTGGTCAAGCGCGCGCTGCAAGGCGTGCGCGGCGTCGCGCAGGTCGAGCGCATCGGCGGTGTCGAGCGCGAGATTCTCGTCTCGCTCGACCCCGACCGCCTGCAGGCGATGGGGCTGACCGCGGTCAATGTCAGCCAGAGCCTGCGCGGCACCAATGTCGACGTCGCCGGCGGCCGCGCCGAGATCGGCAAGAACGACCAGGCGATCCGCACGCTCGCGGGCGCCAAGACGCTGAGCGACCTCGCCGGCACCATGATCCCGCTGTTCGGCGGCGGCGAGGTCCGGCTCGACGATCTCGGCACCGTCACCGACACCATCGCGGACCGCCGCACCTTCGCCCGCTTCAACGGCGAGCCGATCGTCGCGCTCGGCATCAAGCGCTCCAAGGGCGCCAGCGACGTCAAGGTGGCCGAGGCCGTGCAGAAGCGCGTCGACGCGCTCAAGGCATCCTATCCCGACGTCGACCTGAAGGTGATCGACACCTCGGTCGAATACACCAACGGCAATTACCACGCGGCGATCTCGACCCTGTTCGAGGGCGCCATCCTCGCCGTCGTCATCGTGCTGTTGTTCCTGCGGGACCTGCGCGCCACCATCATTGCCGCGATCTCGCTGCCGCTGTCGATCTTCCCGGCGTTCTGGGCGATGGACCTGCTCGGCTTCTCGCTGAACCTCGTCAGCTTCCTCGCCATCACGTTGTCGACGGGTATCCTGGTCGACGACGCCATCGTCGAGATCGAGAACATCGTCCGGCACATGAACATGGGCAAATCGCCCTATCGCGCCGCGCTCGAGGCCGCCGACGAGATCGGCCTCGCCGTGATCGCGATCTCGCTGACCATCATCGCGATCTTCGCGCCCGCGAGCTTCATGTCGGGCATCGCCGGACAGTTCTTCAAGCAGTTCGGCATCACCGTCTCGGTGCAGGTGTTCTTCTCACTGCTCGCCGCGCGCTTCGTCACGCCGGTGCTGGCCGCCTACTTCCTCAAGCATGGCCATCACGAGGAGCCGCCGCCCGGGCGCATCCTGCGGTCCTATCACCGCATCGTCGCCTGGTCGGTGAGACACTATTTCATCACGGTGCTGATCGGTTTCGGCGTGTTCGCCGCCTCGATCTGGAGCATCACGCTGCTGCCGCAGGGCTTCCTGCCGGCGCAGGACAGCGCGCGTTCGCTGATGGCCCTCGAATTGCCGCCGGGCACCCAGCTCGCCTACACCGAAAAGGTCACCGAGGACATCGTCGCGCGCCTGCGCAAACGGCCCGAGGTGAAGAGCATCTTCGTCGACGGCGGGCGCGTCCCGCCGGGTACGCAAGAAGTCCGGCGCGCCGCACTGATCATCAACTACACGCCCAAGGATGCCCGCGACATCACCCAGCGCGAGCTGGAGTTCTCGATCAGCCAGGAACTGGAGAACATCCCCGACATCCGCTTCTGGTTCCTCGACGAGAACGGCCTGCGCGCCATCTCGCTGGTCGTGACAGGCGTCGACGCCAACATCGTCAACAACTTCGCGAGCGAGCTCGCGACGCAGATGAAGCGGATTCCGACCATCTCCAACGTGATCTCGGAAACCACGCTGGAGCGGCCCGAGTTGCGCGTCGAGCCGCGCGCCGATCTCGCCGCGCGGCTCGGCGTCTCGACCGAAAGCCTGTCGCAGACCATCCGCGTCGCCACCATCGGCGATGTCGGGCCCGCGCTCGCCAAATTCGACGTCGGCGACCGCCTGGTGCCGATCCGCGTGCAGCTCGAGGACGCCGCCCGCGGCAATCTGAAGACGCTGGAGCAGCTCCGCGTGCCGCTCGGCGAGCATGGCGAGAAGGGCGGCGTGCCGCTCTCGGTCATCGCCGACGTCAAGCTCGACCAGGGTCCGACCAGCATCAACCGCTACGACCGCGAGCGGCAGGCGACGGTCGCCGCCGATCTCGTCGGCTCGGCCGCGCTCGGCGACGCCACCAAGAAGATCTACGATCTGCCGGTGATGAAGAGCCGGCCAAAGGGCGTGAAGGTCTCGCCCTCCGGCGACGCCGAGAGCCTGAACGAGCTGTCCGACGGCTTCGCCACCGCGATCACGGCCGGCCTGATGATGGTCTACGCGGTGCTGGTGCTGCTGTTCGGCACCTTCCTGCAGCCGATCACCATCCTGTTCTCGCTGCCGCTCTCGATCGGCGGCGCCATCGCGGCTCTGCTCCTCACCGGCAAGCAGCTCACCACGCCGGTGTGGATCGGCATCCTGATGCTGATGGGCATCGTCACCAAGAACGCGATCATGCTGGTGGAGTTCGCGATCGAAGCCATTCACGCCGGCAAGCCGCGCGACGAGGCTATGATCGACGCCGGCATGAAGCGCGCCCGCCCGATCGTGATGACCACGATCGCGATGGCCGCGGGCATGATGCCGAGCGCGCTCGCGGTCGGCGCCGGCGGTGAGTTCCGCTCGCCGATGGCGCTCGCGGTGATCGGCGGCCTGATCTTCTCCACCATCCTGTCGCTGGTGTTCGTGCCCGCGATGTTCATGGTGATGGACGATTTCGGCGCCCTGATCTGGCGCTTCGCCAAGCGGCTGATCGTGCACAGCGAGGACGCCGAGGTCACCGGGCATCACGGAGCGGCCCCTGCAGAAGCGGGGCCGGCGCCGAAGACCATCGTGCATCCTGCGGCGGAATAGGATTCAAAAGGCCACGCTCGTGCACTGGAGGAAGACGAGCGGTTAAAGCCCTACTCGTTCCGCGCGATCGCCGTCAGCTTGGTCATGTTCCTCAGCAATATCCGGCCGCGCTGGAGATCCAAGATCGCTTCCTTGCGCCAGGCCTGGAGCTGACGGTTGACGCTCTCGCGGGCGGCGCCGACGAAGACGCCGAGCTGTTCCTGCGAGATGTGCACCTCGGAGCCGAAATCGGCGGCGAGCGCGCAAAGCCGTCGCGCCAGGCGCACCGGCAGCGGCTGCAGCATGGATTCTTCCATGCGCTCGCTTTGCCAGCGGATGCGCTGGCACAGCAGTGCGATGATCTTGATCGCGACCTTCGGCTCACGTTCGAGGAAGGCGAGAAAATCTTCGCGCCGCAGTACGAACAATTCACTGGCCTCGCCCGCGGTCGCATCCGCGGTGCGGTTCTGGCCGTCGAGCACGGCCACTTCGCCGAACAGGTCGCCCGGTCCCATGAAATTGAGCGTGAGCCGGCTGCCGTCGGAGGCGCCGGTCTCGATGCGGACCTGACCGCGGCGCACGCCGAACAGCGCGTCCCCGGGATCGCCCTTCTGGAACAGCACCTCGCCATTGCCCAGATGCTGGGTGTGGCAGAGATTGGACAGCCGCTGGAGCTCGTCTGTACCGAGATCCGCGAACATCGCGTTCATCTTCAGAATGACCGCAAATTCGGCCTGCTTGCTCATTTCAATGTCCTTGTGAACGTCCAGGTCAGGTGTCTTGTCAGTGGTCTCGGCAAATCGCTTGAAATCATCACCGTCAGGATCGCGTAAAACCGCGCCGGGGAAGTGTGTCATAAGTCACATAACTTTGCAGCACCCCCTGACTATTTTTACGCGCTTGGAGCCGCTTCCCGTCCGGGGATAAACTCCGGCGCAAAGGACGGGTGCAAAGGACGGTCATCCGCGGGATTCGACGCCGATTGGCCGTCGCTGGAAAGTCGAGATGAGAGTAGTGAAATTCGCCGGCGCGGCTTTGTCCGCCGTCATCATCGTGATCGTGCTCCTGCTGGTGATCGGGATCCCATCGGGCTTCCTGAGCTCGACGATCGCCTCGCGCGTCGAGAGTGCGACCGGCTATCGGCTGTCGATCGACGGCACCACGAAGATCAGCCTGTGGCCGACGCTGAACGTCACCCTGAACGACCTCACGCTTGCCGACCCCCGGGATCGCAGCGGCATCACGCGCCTGACGATCGACAGCGTGCAGGCCGACATGTCGCTCTCCAGCGTGTGGTCGGGCCGCCCCGACATCAGCGAGCTCATCGTCACCCATCCCGTGCTCTACCAGCCGCTGCTGCGGGAGCGCCTGCCAAATGCGGGAGGCGCGTCGAAGCCGCTCGCGATCGATGCCAACGGCGCCTCGATCGCCCGCGTCAAGGTCACCGACGGCGAAGTCGCGTTCACGCGCGTGCGTGATCGTGTCGAGGGCCGCATCAGCGCCATCAACGCGGACGCGGTCGTGGGCCGCGACCGCAAGGTCAACATCACCGGCACCGCGCGCGTCGGCGAGCACCCGACCAAGTTCGACATCAAGGCGACGACGCCGGCGCCGCCGGCCGACCGGCCGACGATCCCGGTGGATTTCGCCATCGACATGCCCGATGTGCTCAAGTCCCAGCTCACAGGCCATGCCGAGATGCGGCTGAACGGTGATCTCGTGATGATCAACGGCGTGAATGGCAGGCTCGGCGACGGCGCCTTCAACGGCTGGGCGTCGGTCGACATTGCGAGCAAGCCGCTGGTGAAGGTCGATCTCGACTTCCAGCGGCTGTCGGTTCCGCTGGCGAAATCGCCGCAGGGGACGTCCGGGCAGCCCTGGAGCAATGCGCCAATCGACGTGTCCGGGCTCAATTATGTCGATGCCCAGATCAGGATCTCCGCGAACGAGGCCGTGATCGGCGATGCCCGCATCGCACCGCTGGCGCTCGATGCCAAACTCGCCGGCGGCGTATTGAAGGCCGGCACCGCCAATCTCGGCGCCTATGGCGGCCAGGTCTCGGGTGAAGTGATCCTCGATGCGACCACGGGCGCGCCGAGCTTTGCCATGCACTCCGACCTCGTCGGCGTGCGCGCGCTGCCGCTGCTGCAGGGCCTTGCCGAATTCGACCGCATCGACGGCAAGCTGCAGGCCAAGCTCGCGCTGCGCAGCGCCGGCACCAGCCAGCGCGCGCTGATGGCGAACATGCAGGGCACCGCCTTCGTCAATTTCCAGGACGGCGCCATTCGCGGCATCAATGTCGCGCAGATGATCCGCTCGCTGACATCGGGCACGCTGTCCGGCTGGCAAGACAACCAGAGCTCCAACCAGAGCCCCGGTCAAGAGCAGAGCACGGACCTGTCGCAGCTCTCGGCCTCGTTCCGCATCGACAAGGGTCAGGCGGTCACCACCGATCTCAACCTGATCGGTCCGCTGGTGCGCGTCACCGGCGCCGGCACCATCGCGCTCGACACCAAGATGATGGGTTTTCGCGTCGAGCCGAAGCTGGTGATGACGACCGAGGGCCAGGGCCGCGCCAACGAACCGGTCGGCTTCGGCATTCCCGTGATGATCCAGGGCTCCTGGTCGCAGCCGCGGATCTACCCCGACATGGCCGGCATGCTGGACAATCCGGACGCCGCCTATGCCAAGCTGCGCGAGATGGGCAAGGGCCTGTTCGGCCCCGACGGCGCCGGGCTCGGCAATATCCTGGGCAGCCTCGGTAGCAATCTTGGTCTTGGCGGAGCCGCCGCGCCGGGCGGCAATCCCGCCGGCACTGCCAATCCGCAGGCCCAGCAGCCGGGGCAGAATGATCTGCTCGGCGGGCCGCTGGGGGCGGCGATCGGCAATTTGATCCAGCAGGGCTTGTCGAGTGGCGCGGGAAGCAGCACCGGCGCCGCGCCAGGCAGTGGCCGCAGCCGCAGCCTGCCGGCGACACCCTCCACACCGGCGCCGCAGGCCTCGCCCGCGCCCCCCGCTATGGACGACCCGCCGGTCGCGCAGCAGGACAGTCAGCCAATGAACGACGTGCTGCGGCAACTCTTTAACCGGTGATGGGCGGATTGGCGGGCTGGGCTCCAGGGCAATCCCCTTACATCAGCCTCCCCGCCCCCGGCTTCCTCCGAACGGATGAGGCTGCGACAATTCAGCCCCGTCCGTCTGCCCCCGGCGCCCACAGCGGGTAACCAATCCGGCCAGTCGGCCCGGCCGCGCGGCGGTCCTTTGGCCCAAATTGTGATAGAACGGCCCCGCAGGGCCTACGGCCCGTAGCGCCGGCGTCGATGGCGGCGCGAGAGGATCGGGATGGCAGGAGCGAACGACAAGACACGATCTCTGCGCGGGGGCCTGTTCGCCAAATACGTCGTCTCCCTCGTCGGCCTCGTCGTGTTCGTCCTCGCCGTCAACGGTGCGATGGAGACCTGGATCTCCTACCGCGCCACCAAGACACAGCTGACCGACGGCCTGGAGGACAAGGCGCAGAGCGCCGCCCGGCGCATCGAGCAGTCGATCTCCGAGCTCGATCGCCAGATCAGCTGGGTGACGCGGGCGAGCCAGGACACGCTCGAGAAGCGCCGCGCCGACTATGCGTCGCTGCTGCACCAGGTCTCTGTCGTCAACCAGCTGTTCCAGCTCAATGGCGAAGGCCGCGAGGTGCTGCGCGTCTCGCGCCAGTCGACCACGACCGGCAGCAACGCGGACCTTTCCCGCGACATCCGCTTTACCGAGACCGTTGCCCGCGGCGTCAGCTATGCGCCGGCCTGGTTCGCCGGCGGCACGCCGTTGATGTCGATCTCGGTGGCGCATTCCGGCTTCAATGCCGGCGTCACCGTGGCCGAGATCGATCTCGGCTTTCTCTCCGACTTCCTGTCCGACGCGCAGGTCGGCAAGGCCGCCTTCGCCTATGTGGTCGATCCGCGCGGCCGCGTGCTGGCGACGTCCTCGAAGGGCCCCGAGGTCGGCAAGGATCTGTCGAAGCTGCCGCAGGTCGCGGCCGCGATCGCGCCCGGCCACGAGGGCGACAGCACGGGCACCGACTTCAACGGGCATTCGGTGATGAGCGCCGCGAGCACCGTGCCCAAGCTCGGCTGGAGCGTGCTGTTCGAGCAGCCGACCACGCAGGCCCTGATGCCGATCCGCGACCAGCTGGTGCGCATCGCGCTGCTGATCGGCATCGGCCTGATGGTCGCGATCCTCGCCGGCACGCTGCTCGCCCGCCGCATGATCATCCCGATCACGGCGCTGCGTGATGGCGCGCAACTGCTCGGCGAAGGCGATTTCAGTCACCGCATCGACGTGCACACCTCGGACGAGCTGGAGGACCTCGCCGGTCAGTTCAACCGGATGGCCGGCCAGATCCAGGAGACCTATTCGAACCTGGAGACCAAGGTCGAGGAGCGCACGCGCGACCTCGCGCAGTCCATCAACGAGCTGAAGGTGCTGGAGGAGGTCGGCCGCGCGCTCGCCGCCTCGCTCGATCTCAACGCCGTGCTGTCGACGATCGCCGCGCGCGCGATCGAGATCACCCATGCCGATGCCGTGCTGATCTACGGCTTCGATGCCGAGCGGCGCCGCTTCAACCTGGTCGAGGCCGGCGGCATCGACAAATCCGCCGACGGCGCGCATGTCACCATCGACGACGGCGAGAACATCCTGAGCGATGCCGCTGGGAGCGGCGAGCCGATCGCGCTGGCCGATCTCGAACAGGCCGCCGAGCAGCCGCTGCGCGAGGTCGCGCTCGCGGCCGGCTTCCACTCGGTGCTTGTGGTGCCGCTGGTCGACCAGCAGGGCACGCTCGGCTCGCTTGTGGTGCTGCGCCGCGCCGGCGGCGAGTTCGCACCTAGCATCATCGGCCTGATGCGCACCTTCGCCAACCAGGCCGTGCTGGCGATGCGCAATGCGCGCCTGTTCACCGAGGTCGATCACAAGGGCCGCGAGCTCGGGGCGGCGAACGAGACCGTCCGTGCGCAAGCCGACCAGCTGCGGAGGCAAACCGAGCAGCTGAAGGACTGGAACAAGTCGCTGGAGGAGCGGGTCCAGACCCAGCTCGGCGAGATCGAGCGCATCCGCAAGCTCGAGCGCTTCCTGGCGCCGCAGGTGGCGCAGCTGATCGCCTCCTCCGACAGCCCCGAGGGACTGCTCACCAGCCAGCGCCGCGAGGTGACGGTGGTGTTCTGCGATTTGCGCGGCTTCACCGCGTTCACGGAGGCGACCGAGCCGGAAGAGGCGATGAACGTGCTGCGCGAGTATCACGCAGCGCTCGGCGAGCTGATCTTCAAATACGAGGGCACGCTCGACAAATATGCCGGCGACGGCGTGATGATCCTGTTCAACGCGCCGATCCAGTTCGAGGACCACACCAGGCGCGCCGTGAAGATGGCGGTGGAGATGCGCGACACCATCGGTCCCCTCACCGAGCGCTGGCGCAACCGCGGACACAGCCTCGGCTTCGGTATCGGCATCGCGCTCGGCTATGCCACGCTCGGCCAGGTCGGCTTCGAGCAGCGGCTGGAATATGCCGCGATCGGCAGCGTCACCAACCTCGCCTCGCGCCTGTGCGGCGAGGCCAAGCCCAACCAGATCGTGGTGAGCCGCCGCGTCTACGGCATGGTCGAGCCCTGGGTCGAAGCGCAGCCGCTCGACGATCTCCAGCTCAAGGGCTTCAACCACCCCGTGCTGGCGATGGAGATCCTGAGCTGGCACGAGGAGGCGGACAACGTGGTGGACGCGGCCGCGGTGCGGATGCGGGGATAGCGGCTGCAGCGGCATCGTAGCCCGGATGGAGCGACGCGAAATCCGGGGGAGTGCCACAATCGACAGAAGTCCCGGATTGCGCGTCGCTCCATCCGGGCTACGGCCTCAAGCAAAACATGAAAAACAACCCCATGCACAGTAGGCGGGGTCTGCAAGATCAATGAGTTACGGGATTGCCCAGACGCCGGATTGCAAGGCTCTTTGACACATCGGCCAAAACATCGGCGGAGCTGCATCATCCCGTCATCCTCCGAACCACATCCCCCTTCCCCGCGACTAACCCTCGCCTCAACGGCGAGGCTCGAACCTGGATGGAGACGGTCCGTGGCGTTTGCCTTGCCTTCGCGTGCTTATGATCTGCAGATGCTGGACCGGCCCGCTAACCGGGCGCGCGACCAGGGCTGGGTCTATGGGTTGCCGCCGGGCATCTCGAGCGAGCAATGGCCGCTCGATCCCGTCACCGGCTATCCGCTGATGCACGGCTTCACGCTGAAGCTGCCGGAGGATTATCGCGTGCATGGCGAGGACATCGTCGCAGTGTCGTTCTTCGCCACCCCGCCCGATCACAATGACGGCGGCGCGCCTGATGATCCTGAAGTCCGGAACGCGGTCATGGCGCGGCCCTCGCATCCGCGCCTGTCGCGCATGACCGACATTCTCGACTACGAATATGCCGCGCTGCTGCTGACCAAAGCCGAATACGAAGGCCCGTTCGCGACACCGCCGGCGCCGCTTGCGCTGGCGACGGCCGATCGGCCACGCTGGCTCGATGTCGGCGGCGCCTGCGCTTTCTTCGAGGCCGCCCCGCCCTTCGCGCAGAAGATGTTCGCCCGCCCTCCGCGTGCCGATCTGGCCGAAACCCTCGCGATCGGCCTGATGCCGCGCGCGACCGATCCCAACGCCGGCAAGGCCCCGCAAGATCCGCATATCCCGCGCAACCCGCCGAGCGACTATCAGTCCTACTATTATTTTGCCGGCGGCGTCCCGACCACCGAGAACTACCGCCTGCATGATTGGGCCAAGGATTACGCCCGCGACCATCTCGGCGGCACCATGCGGCCCTGCCAGCAGGTGCCGGAGATGAGCCCGTTCTATATCGAGTTCGAGGAATATTTCGGCGGCTACAATTTCGGCGGCGGCAACGCGCAGCTCGACTTCAAGGACATGAAGTTCGACTGGGCGTGCGGCTGATCACGCCCCGCGCTTCGGCCCGATCGCCTCGAACCCCGCCTTCTGCTCATCGCTCAGATCAGCCTCGAAATCATCGAGCGCATCGGTGACGGCGTTCACGGCCGCAAGCATCGTCTGCAGCCGCGCCTTCGCGGCGGTGAGGCGGGCCTGCGGCGTCGCGGCTGCCTCCGTAGGGCACGCGCTCAGCGTTTCCATGGTACGCAGGGTGGTGTCCTGCAGCACCTCGAGGCGGGCGCGGGCGGTCTCGTCGAGGCGCAGCGTGGTAGCGATGTCGCCCGCAGGCCATTGCTGCTGCACCAGCTGCTCGTATTGACGCTGCAGCTTCTCGTCATAGCGGGGATCGGCGTCGGCGCTGCAGGCGGCGGCCGCCTGCGCATCCTTGCTCGGATCCTTGTTCGCGCCTTTGTTCGAATCCTTGCGCTGCATCGACGCAAACGCGGCGCGGCGCTGATCGGCGATGGCATTGAGCCGGGCCTTCTGATCGTCGTCGAGCAGGCTAGTGAACTTCGACAGCGGCGGTGCGACCGCGTCCAGGGCCTTGATCATGGCTTCGAGCCGCTCGCGCATGAGGCCGAGGCGCTCCGCCGCGGTCTCGGGCACTTGCGATGGGCAGGCGGCACGGATGCTGTCGCGGGCTTCGCTCCAGGCCGTCACGAGTTCGTCGAGCGCAGTGCGTTGCAATTCGTTCGGCGCTACGGCCGCGGCGATGCGATCCACCGGGAAGCCGCCGGGTTCGCTGGCATCGCAGACGTTCTGCGCCGATGGAATCCGGCGCGCGCGTTTGCCCTGCGGCGCGGTGTAGGCCGCGAGCTCGGTCGCCGCATAGGGCGCGAAGATCGCGGCATAGATGTCGCCATAGCCGTAGAGCGAGAGGCTGGTCGCATCGCCCGAGATCACAGCATTGGTGAGGTCGTCATGCGCGAACGGCCAGAACACCGGCCCGACCCAGCCATAGCTGCCGTCGGGATGACGCCACCAGCCTTGCGCGCGGCGGCCGCCCTGCCAGCCCGCAAGCGCGGCTTGCGCCGTCAGCGCCGCGCGCAGAACATAGGGGTTGGCAAGCTGGCCGCGCTCGGCACCGCGCGGGTCTTGACGTGGATCTTGCGATCTCAGCGCAGCGGAGCGGTAGCGGCCGCCCCGCACCGCCATGCGGGAATGGCGCAGGCGCGACATGCCGATCACGTGGCCGACGGCGAAACGCGCGACGCCGAATGGACCGCCGCGCAAACCGAACTGGGCCTCGGCTCTCTCGGGCAGCAGCACGGCCGCAATCAGGAGGGTCGCTCCGGTCAGCGCCAGTCCCATGCGTCCCGACATGACCGCCGACCTGACCAATTCGGCCTCCTCCAAGCGCGCACTGCGCCGCAGGCAAATGACGCGCGAGGGAACCAATTGTTCCCGGGGGATGCAGGGCAAAGCGTCGCGGGGCGTTCTCAAATGCCCTGCACGAACGACGCGGGGACGCTCGCTCACTCCGCCTTTTGCGGCATCACGAAGGTCTGGCCGGGATAGATCAGATTGGGATTGTGGATCTTGTCGCGGTTGGCGTTGAAGATCACGGCGTAGCGGGCGCCGTCGCCATAGGCGAGCCGGCTGAGCGTCCACAGGCTGTCGCCGCGGGAGATCACCCGGCTGCCGCCGGCCTCCGCCGGTGCGGCGTGAAGCGCGTCGGCCGGCGAGGCCGAGGCCACCGTGGTCGCCGCGGGCGCGCGCGCCATGACCCTGGGTTTCGGCCGGGCAGCTGACGCCAGACGCGGCGAGGCCGACGGCAGGGCGGCCACGACGTCCGATTTGTCATCCGCCTTCTCGGCCTGCTTCGGCTCTTGCCTGTTCTCTTGCTTCGCAACCGGCGCCGGGCGCGCGGGCGGCGGCGGCGCCTCGGCGATGGTCACCGGCATGGTCCGGCCGGACTGCGTGACCGTGCCATCCGGCGCCTTGGCCCGCAGCGTCAACTCATAGGATCCGGCGGGAAGCTGCGGCGGGGTCATCACGAACTGGCCCGAGGCGTCGGCAATCGCACTGTCGAGCGGCTTGCCGTCGCGCAGCAGCTCGACCCTGGCACCCGGCGCGGCCTGGCCCGCGATCACCGCCGCCTCGCCGTGATCGTCGACGCGGGCGACGTCGAAACGGGGGCCGGTGTCGGCGACCGCCGGCGGCGGCTTGACCGGCGCGAGATCGGGCAGCGCCGTGGCGAGCTTTTGGGTCTCGGCCAGTAGAGGCGCCTTGGACGCGGACTCGGGCTTGGGCTCGGCGGCCGGGACCGCCGCTGGCGCAGGTTCAGGTGCAGGCGGCGTCACGGCGGCCAGCTTGGGCTGGTCCGCTTTGGGCTGTTCCGGTTTCGGCTCAGGCTTGAGCTCGACCTTGGCCTCGGCTCTGGGTTCGACCTTGGCTTCCGGCTTGGCGGCGACCATGGTCTTGCTTCCGTCAGGCAGCAGGCGGCGCAGCTCGGTCGGGCCGATCACCAGCACCGTGCCGACCAGCGCGAGCAGGCAGAAAGCAATGAAGGCCTTGGATGCGGTAATCATCGGAAAAACCTTAATTGGCAAATCGACCGGGACCGGCAAATTGCGCCGATTTGGCTGCGGCAGCAAGACGGTCGATGGGATGATAGCGCCGTCCCGGCGCTATCAGGGATGAACCGGCGCCACGGTGCGGGTGTCCAATGATCAAGGCCGCACTCGCGGCATTTCTTCAAGGGAATTTTGCCGTGACCGTATTTTCCCGTGCCGCGCCAACTCTGTCATTTGGGCTGACGCTGGTCCTGATGCTCGCCGCCTCCCCTGCGCTCGCCGCCTCCGGTCCGCCGCCGGGGTTCGTCCTCACCGACAATGCCGACCTCGCCTTCACCTCGCCCGACGGCGCCACCAGGCTCGAGCAGTACATGAAGGACAGTGAAGACCTCTTCGAGGTCAAATGGCAGGTCTGGGCACGGCGCGGCAACCAGATGACGGAGCTGAAGCCCGAGCAAGGCTATGGCGCCGGCTTCCGCTTCACCAGCGACTCGCAATGGCTGGTGCGGATGCAGAAGACCGGCTCGGGCTCGCAGGATCTGTTTCTCTACCATGTCGAGAACGGCGCCTTCGTCAACGCGACGAAGCAGTCGCTCAGCGACCTCGCCTGGGCCTATTTCCACAGCCGGCCCGACACCAAGAACATGAAGCTCGACTACCACATCTCGGCCAATCTGATGAAGGGCACCGAGGATGCCTATCGCTGGCTCGGTGTCGACTGGCCCAACAACCGCTATCTCCTGATCTCGCTGTCAGGCGAAATGGACAATCATCCGAAGAACGTCGCGGTGAAGGGCCTCGCCAATTGGCGCTGCCGCTACGACCTCAAGACGGGGACCTTCGACGTGCCCAGGATGTTCGCCAAGAGCAACGCGGAAGCGTTGAACTGGGAGATCAAGCGGTAGATGCCGCAACGATGCTCTCTCCGTTCCTCCCCTCGCGAAGGAGGGAACACGCTTCCGTCGCGGCACCATGCGGGGTCTCGATCTGCGGTTGCTTTGCTCAGGAAGCCAACCTCCTGATTCCGCTCCGATTTACATTTGGCTAACCCTTACTGGTAACCGGGTCTTGTCGGTTTTGCCGCATCTTGCATCCCACGGGAGGGCTGCATGGGCACATCGATGCGATGGAGCGCGCGAGGACGCGCGTTGCTCCGCCGTTGGCGTGGGGCGCCGCTGACATGGTTGATCGCCGGCGGCTTCGTGCTGATGGCCGCGACGGCCGTCGGCACCGCGCTCACCGTCGACCGCTTCCGGCAGAATGCGATCGAGAGCGGCCGTGACCACCTCGAAAGCTCCGTGCGCCTGCTGGCCCGCCATTTCGACCGCGAGTTCGAGGATTTCGCGGTGCTGCAGAAGAGCATCATCGCCGAGCTCGAGAGCCGCGGCATCGCCTCCGTCGATGTGTTCCGCAGCGAGATGGGCACGCTGGCCATGCACGAGCTGCTGCGTGCAAAAGCCAGCGGCTGGTCCGACGTGGCCGGTGCCAATCTGTTCGATTCCCGCGGCATGCTGATCAACTCGTCGCGGCGCTGGCCGGTCCCCGATATCTCGGTCGCCGACCGCGGCTATTTCAACCGCCTCAAGAACGATCCCGCCTCGCAGGAAGAGATCGAGGTCGTGCCCGGCCGGTTCGGCACCGGGCCGGCGATCGTGTTCGCGCGGCGCGTTTCAGGTCCGCACGGCGAGTTCCTCGGGCTGGTCTCGCGCGCGATCGCGCCCGAGCAACTCGAGTCGTTCTTCGCCTCGACCGGGCTGGGCGAGGAATCCTCGATCGCCATGCACCATCAGAACGGCCAGCTGCTCGCGCGCATGCCGCGTGTCGATGCCATGATCGGGCAGAATTTCCGCAAGGGCAGCCCGGAACAGATGGCGGTGTTCGATCGCACCTTCGTCTCCATGCAGCTCGCAAGCCCGATCGACGGCAAGGACCGCATCGTCGCCTCACGTCTGCTCGCCGGCGAGCCGCTGGTCGTGGTCGCGACCAAGTCGCTGGACGCGACGCTCGCGACCTGGCGCACGCAGACGAAATTCTTCGTCACCGTCGCCGTGGCGTCGATCGGCCTCTTGGTGCTCACGCTATTCCTGATCTTCCGTCAGATGACGGGCCGGCTCTCGCTCGAGAAGCAGCGGCTCGACACCGCGATGAACACGATGACACAAGGACTCCTGATGTTCGATCAGGACGAGCGGCTGATCGTCTGCAACCGGCGCTACATCGAGATGTACGGCTTGTCCCCTGACGTGGTGAAGCCCGGCGCCGCGTTCCGCGACGTCATCCAGCATCGTCACGACACCGGATCGTTCCACGGCGACGTCTCGTCCTATTGCGACGACATCCTGAGCAATGTCGGGCGTACCCAGACCGCCATCGTCGAAACCGCCGACGGCCGCCTGATCGAGATCAAGAACCAGCCCGGCGCCGCCGGCGGCTGGCTCGCGACCCACGAGGACGTCACCGACCGCATCCGCGCCGACGAGCGCATCGCCCATATGGCGCATTACGACGCGCTGACCGATCTGCCGAACCGCGTGCTGATGCGCGGGCATCTGGAGCGGCGCGTTGCCGAGCTCCGCGAAGGCAAGCCGTTCGCCATCCTCTATATCGACGTCGACGAGTTCAAGGGCGTCAACGATTCGCTCGGACACGAGGTCGGCGACGAATTGCTCCGCCAGGTCGCGAACCGCCTGCGCGCCTGCGTGTCCGGCAACGATCTCGTCGCGCGGCTCGGGGGCGACGAGTTTGCCATCGTCAAGGCCGGCACGAGCGATCCGGCCGAGCTGACGGCGCTGGCGGAGAACATCCTCACGGCGTTGCGCGCGCCGGTGGACTGCAAGGGCCAGGACATTCCGACCGACGCCAGCATCGGCATCGCGATCGCGCCCGATCATGGCGACAATCTCGACGATCTGCTCAAGCGCGCCGATCTGGCGATGTACGCGGCGAAGTCGGAGGGGCGCCGCACCTACCGGATCTTCGCGCCCGAATACGACGCCAAGGCGCGGCTGCGCCGTCAGCTCGAGCTCGATCTGCGCCAGGCGCTGGTTCGTGGCGAGTTCGAGGTGCACTACCAGCCGCTGGTCGATCTCGCGGCCAACGTCGTAACCGGCTGCGAGGCGCTGTTGCGCTGGCGCCATCCGGAGCGCGGCATGATCTCGCCGGCAGACTTCATTCCCGTGGCGGAAGACACCGGGCTGATCGGCGAGATCGGCGAATGGGTCTTGAGGCAGGCCTGCCGCGAGGCAGCCTCATGGCCCGGCCAGATTCACATCGCGGTCAACGTCTCTCCGGTGCAGTTCCGCTCGCGGACGCTGGCGCTCAAGGTCGCAGCCGCGCTCGCGGAGTCGGGGCTGGCGCCCGGACGGCTCGAGCTCGAGATCACCGAGACGGTGCTGATCCGCGACGACGAGGAGGCGCTGACGATTTTGCAGCAGCTGCGCGAGCTCGGCGTGCGCATCGCGCTCGACGATTTCGGCACCGGCTATTCGTCGCTGAGCTATCTGCACCGCTTCCCGTTCGACAAGATCAAGATCGACCGCAGCTTCATCAGCGACATCGGCCAGTCCGAAGATTCCTCGCCGATCGTGCAGGCCGTGGTGCACATGGCCGCGGCCCGCCGCATGGCGACGACCGCCGAAGGCGTCGAGACCGAAGCCCAGCGCGAGGTGCTGCGCCAGCTCGGCTGCAGCCAGATGCAGGGCTGGCTGTTCAGCCCGGCGGTGCCGGCGGCGAAGCTGAAGCTGCTGCTGGCGGCGCAGGCGGCGGCAGCTTAGCGACGCCTCCTCTTCAGCGGGACGCCCGCTCCGCGAAATGGTCGCGGGGAAAGGCGCCCTCCTCGACGCCTCAGCCTGAAGGCCGCCATTCGCTCTACGTCTTCTTCCCCTGTCTTGTGGTCGCGAGCAGCACGAGGAGGAAGGAGCCCGCCGTCATCAGCGCCGATATCGCCGCAATTGTGGGATCGATCTCGTCCCGAAGCGCCGTGAACATGCGCTTGGTCAGCGGCTGGTATTGGCCGCCGGAGATGAACAGCGCGACGATGGTCTCGTCCATTGCCGAGATGAATGCGAAAATGCCGCCAGCGACCACGCTGGACTTGATCTGCGGCAGCGTCACCGCAAAGAAGCTGCGGAGACGGTTCATGCCGAGGCTGCGCGCCACCATTTCCTGCGCGGGATCGAAGCTCTGCAGGCCGGCCAGGACGGAAATGACGACATAGGGCAGGCCCAGCATCACGTTCGCGAGCACGAGACCGGGCATGGTCGCGACCAGGCCGACCTTGGCGTACACGAAGAAGATGCCGACAGCGGTGATGATGATGGGCACCACCAGCGGCAGCAGCAGCGTCATGTGGATCAGCCGCATGATCCGCAGCTTCGACTGGCTGATGGCATAGGCGGCGGCGACGCCGAAAGGGGTCGCGATCGCAACGGTCAGCAGTGCAACCGTCAGCGTCACCCGCGTCGCCTGCATCCATGCCGGATTGGAGAAATAAAGCTGGTACCAGCGCAGCGAGAAGGACGGCGGCGGGAAGGTCAGGAAGCGCGCGCTGGAGAACGAGATCGGCACGATGATCAGAACCGGCAGGATCAGATAGACCAGCACCAGCGCGCTGACCACGTACAGAACAATCCGTGCGGTTGAGGCGCGCATCATTTCTGCCCCAACACGCGATCGAGCGAGATGAAGCGGCTGACGACGAAGAAGGTCGCGAGCACGCTCGCGAGCAGCACCACCGCGACGGCGCTCGCCGCGCCGAACTGGTTGTAGAGCTCGACGTTTCGGCTGACGAGCATCGACACCATCACGGTGCGACCGCCGCCGAGCAATTCGGGCGTGATGTAGAAGCCGAGGCAGAGCACGAACACCATGGTGCAGCCAGCGAGCACGCCCGGCAACGACAGCGGCAGGAACACGCGGAAGAAGGTGAGCGACGGGCTCGCGCCCAGGCTGGCGCCGGCCTGCATCAGGTCGTTCGGGATCTTCTGCATGGCGGCATAGAGCGGCAACACCATGAACGGCAGCAGGATATGCACGGTCGCGACCACCGTGCCGAACGTATTGTGGACCAGCGCGAGCGGTTCCGAGATCACATCGAGATAGCGCAGGAACTGGTTGATCACGCCGGTACGCTGCAGCAAGGCCAGCCAGGCATAGGCGCGCACCAGCACGCTGGTCCAGAACGGAAGCACGACCAGCGACAGGATGAGGATGCTCCACCCTTTCGGCAACGAATTGGCGAGATAGGCCACGGGATAGCCGAGCAATAGCGCGATCACCGTGACTGCGAGGCTGATCTCGAAGGTCAGAGCGAAGCTGCGCCAGTACACGTCCTCGGTGAAGACGCGGCGATAATTCTCCAGCGTAAAGCCGTCATGGTAGACCGACTGCCAGGCGAGCCAGCCGACCGGCAGCACGATCAGCGCCAGGATCACCAGCAGCGCCGGCGACACCAATGCCAGCATCAGGCCGTGCTCGCGGCGCTGATGCTTCAGGGATGGATCTTGCACTGATGTCGTCAACGCTGGCTCCGCCTACTTCTGCATGAACGACGCCCAGCGCTTCTCGGCGGCCTCTCCGGCCGGCGAAGACCACCAGGCATAGGACATCAACGCCTGCTTCGCCGCATTCGCCGGCTCGCTCGGCAATTGCGCGGCACGCTCGGGCTTGATCACGTTGGTCTCGAACGCCTTGGGATTGCCCGGGCCGTAGTCAATCTGGAGCGGCAGATTGGCCTGGTGCACGGGGTCGACGGCCTCGTTGAGAAATTTCACCGCCGTGTCGAGGTTCGGCGCACCCTTGAGGATGCACAGCGAGGTGCTCTGCAGGATGCCCTGGTTATAGGTGAACGACACTTTGGCCCCTTCCTTGGCGACAGCGCTGACGCGGCCGTTCCACGCCATCTCCATGTCAACCTCGCCGTCGTTGAGGAGCTGCGCCGACTGCGCGCCCGAGGTCCACCACACCGTGATGTGCGGCTTGATCTCCTCCAGCTTCCTAAAGGCGCGGTCGACGTCGAGCGGATAGAGCTTGTCGGGCGCGACGCCGTCGGCCATCAGCGCGGCCTCGAGCGTGGCGAACGGGTGGTTGCGCAGCGCGCGGCGTCCGGGGAATTTCTTCACGTCCCAGAAATCGGCCCAGCTGTTCGGGGCGCCCTTCGGAAAGGTCTTCTGGCTAAAGGCGAGCACGCTGGAATAGAACTCGTAGGACACCGAATAGGCGCTGCGATACGCTTCCGGCATCGCCGCACCGTTCGGAATCTTGGAGAAATCGAGCTTCTCGATCAGGCCCTGCTCGCCGCCACGCAGGCAATTGCCGGTCGGCGTGTCGACCACGTCCCAGATCGGCTTGCCGCTGCCGACCTGCGTCTTGATCGCGGGCCAGGCGTCGGGAATGGAGTCCTGGTTGATGGTGATGCCGAGCTTCTTGGCGGAGGGATCGAGGATCGCCACCGTCTGCGCCTGCTGATAGGCGCCGCCCTGCGAGACGAAGGTGATCTGCTCGGCGGCATCAGCCGCGGTGCCCCCGAGCGCGAGCACGCCAAGCAGCGTGCAGCCAAGTTCGAAATTGCGTTTGGTGTTCATCGTCGCCTCCTCCTTCGCCAAAATTGGCTTACCGGCCGATCGCATCGAGAAACTGGTACCAGCCGGCGACCAAGCGTATGGCGGGCTCGCGCAGCGGATAGAACGGAATGGATTTCATGCGCCAGACATCGAGCAGGCCGACGTCAGGCGTCTCACCGCGCACGAGGGCCGCGAGATAGCGCCCCATCAGGCTCGACATCGCAACGCCGGCGCCGTTGTAGCCCATCGAGACCAGCGTGCGATCGTCGAGCCGGCCGATATGCGGCACCGAGTCCAGCGTCATCGCGACGAGGCCGGACCATTTGTATGCGAGCGGAATGTCGGCGAGATCGGGAAAGATGCCGACCATCGCCTTGCGCAAGGCGTCGAAGGCGGCCTGCGAGTCCTGTTTGCCGAACGCGCCGCGGCCACCGAAGATCACGCGGTTGTCGACCATGCGGAACCAGCGCATCATGCGCTTGGTTTCGGTATAGGTGCGCCCGGTCGGCATCAGTTTTCCCGCGAGATTGCGCGGCAGTCTTTCCGTCGCGACCATGGCGCTGCGGAACGGAATCAGCGTGCGCTGCATGTGCGCGGTGGCGGCGGTCAGATCCGAATAGCTGTTGGTCGCGATGATGGCCTGCTTGGCGCGCACCGCGCCTTGCGGCGTCTCGGCGACGATGCCGTCCTTGTCCCGGTAGAGCTTGGCCACAGGCGATTCCTGGAAGATCGGCACTCCGCGGCCGGTCACGCCATCGGCGAGACCGCGCAGATAATTCAGCGGATGGATGCCGCCCGAGCCGGGATTGAGGACGCCGCCGACGAAGACGTCGGAGCCGGTCTCCTCGCGCACGCCGTCCTTGTCGAGGATGCGGACCGCTGCCGAGCCCATCTCGCGCGTCATCCAGTTGGCCTCGTCGATCGCGGCCCGGAGCGTCGCCTCGTTGTGTGCGGCCTTGACCTGGCCGGTGCGCGTCAGGTTCGCGCCGGCGATGCCGAACTCCGACACCAGTTCCTCGACCATGTCGGTCGCTTGATGCGCGATTTCGTACATGCGCCGCGCCATGGCGCGGCCGTGTGCGGCGTCGATCTCGCGGAACGAGAGGCGAAACTTTGCGGTGATCACGCCGCCGTTGCGTCCGCTCGCGCCCCAGCCGGGGCGGTTTGCCTCCAACACGACGGGCGACAGGCCGCTCTTGGCGACATGATGCGCCGCGGACAGACCGGTATAGCCTGCGCCGATGATCACCACGTCCGCCTGGCTCTCGCCCGACAGCACCGGAAAGGCGCGAGCCGGATTCGCCGTGGCTTCCCACAGCGAATCGACCGATGGCAGCGCGCGCCAATCCTGCGTCATGGCCGCGCTCATCTACTCCACTGGCCCGATTGCGGCGTCGGCGAGCGCCTTCAGGGTCGGGTAATGGAAGTCCGGCTTGGTCAGCGCCTCCACCGCCGGCGTGCCGCCGAAGCCGGCGATGCCCTGTCGGCGTTCGATCCAGCACACCTTATAGCCGAGCTTCCGCGCGATCCCGATGTCGTGATACTGGCTCTGCGCGACGTGCAGAATGTCGGACTGCTTGTAGCCGAAGGCCGACTGGCGGCCCTTGTTGTAGGCGAAGAATTCCGGGTTCGGTTTCGCCACACCGGTGTCGTCGGCGCAGACGGTGTCGTCGAAGGGATTGCCGAGCGCATGGGCGTAGCAGGACAGCGCGACGCGGTCGGCATTGGTCATCGCGACCAGGCGGAATTTCGTGCGCAGCCGCTTGAGCGCCTCGACCGAATCCGGGAACGGCCCCCAGCGCAGCACGGCGAGCTGGAACACGTCGCAGGACGCATCGTCGGCGGGCAGCCCGAGCTCCTTCGCGAGATAGCGGTAGACATGGAACATCACCTCGCTGGAGCGCTCGTAATGCTTGTCGCGGCCGCGCTTGTAGGATTCGAAGATCACGTCGTCGCTGAGCTCGGCCGGCGTCTTGCCCGAAATCTTGCGCACGGCGGCGAGCACGCCGGTTTCGAAGTCGATCAAGGTGCCGACGACGTCGAAAGTGAGAACCTTGAAGTTGCTGAACGCGGCTTGGGTCGACATGTCGTTTCTTCTCTCGGCTTGGATGAATCTGAAGTTCAATCCCCCGCCCTGGGCACGACGATCGTGTCCTCGGGGTGGAGCGTGACGGTGAGGCTGCCGCCGAGCGGCGGGATACGGTGATAGGCCTGGTGGTAGCTCGGCTGGCGCAGGCTGAGCGCGATGCCGTCGGCGAGCGCCAGGAAAATGCGAAGGCTTTCGCCCTGGTAGACGATGTCGGTGACGGTGCCGGTCAGCCGGTTGCAAGCGGCGTCCTGCGCGCCGTCGTCGATCAACAGCTTCTCGCTGTGCACGGCCAGCATCAAGGCATCGCCATCGGGAACGGCGCGTGCGCTGCGCAGCAAAGCATTGCCGAGCGCGATGCTGGAGGCATCGACGCGCCGAACGGGCAGCATGGTGGCTTCACCGATGAAGCTGGCGACGAAGGAATCCGCGGGATGATCGTGCAGCCGCGCCGGCTCGTCGATCTGGACCAGCCGGCCGTCCTTCATCACGGCGACGCGGTCGCTCATGGTCAGCGCCTCGCGCTGGTCATGGGTGACGTAGATGATGGTGGCCTGGATGCGCCTGTGCAGCGAGCGCAGCTCGATCTGCATGGATTCGCGGAGCTGCTTGTCGAGGGCGGAGAGCGGCTCGTCCATCAGGATCAGGCGCGGCTCGAAGATCATGGCGCGTGCGAGCGCGACGCGCTGGCGTTGGCCGCCGGAGAGCTGCGCGATGCCGCGCTCCTCATAGCCGGCGAGGCCAACCATGCCGAGCGCGGCACGCACCTTGTCCGGCCATGAGGCTTTCGGCAGGCGCCGCGCGCGCAACGGAAAGGCGACGTTCTCGCCGACACTCATGTGCGGGAACAACGCGTAGTTCTGGAAAACCACGCCGATGTCGCGCTTGTGCGGCGGCATGTAGGTGACGTCGCGGCCGCCGAAGAGAATCGTGCCCGACGTTGGAAGAATGAATCCACCCAGGATACCGAGCAGCGTGGTCTTGCCGGAGCCGGAGGGGCCGAGCAGGGAGACGAATTCACCGGCGCCGACCGTGAGCGAAACATCATCGAGGGCGCGAACGGCGCCATAGGCCTTGCTGGCAGACCTGATCTCGACGCTTTCCGCTCGCTTGTCCAAGATCGACCTCGCCATGTCCCGAGCTGGCGTGCCTCGCTGCGCGCCATAAGCCTGCTTTATAGACAGAGTGCTCGCTGCGATCGTGGCGGAAGCGTGCGCTGCACCAAATCGTCGCTCTGAGCCGCTGTCTTTGGGCCGTCATGTCGATGACACCAGACTTGCGAAAACTCGGCAATTGCCAAATTCTCACCGCGCTCATAACATGACGTTATGCCCGAGCTCCGCCGCATGCTGCCATCCAGCAACGCCCTGTTCGTCTTTGACGCAGCGGCGCGCAATGGCAGCTTCACCGCAGCGGCGGCGGAATTGAACGTGACGCAGCCGGCGGTGAGCCGGATGCTCGGCCAGTTCGAGGAGCATCTCGGCGTGCGCCTGTTCGATCGCAAGGCAGGCCGCGCCGTGCTCACCGAGGAAGGCGAATTGCTGTATCACCGCGTGCTCGAAGGCTTCCGCAGCATCGAGAGCGGGCTTGTCGAGATCGAGCGGCGGCGCAAGGGCACCGAAACGGTGACGCTGTCGGTCTCCTCAGCTTTCACCACGCACTGGCTGATGCCGCGCATCGACAAGCTGCAGAAGCAGTTTCCGCAAGTCGACCTACGCTTCCAACTGATCTCCGGCGCGTTGCGCGGGCCGGTCGAGAACGTCGATCTCGGCATGCGCTTTCGCGATCGCGACGAGCCCTCCTCCGACGGCACGCTGGTGATGAAGGAGGTCATGCTGCCGATGTGCAGCCCCGGCTATCTCGGGGACACCGATCCTGCCGAGGGCAACACCATCATCCGTCTTGCCGAGACGCCGGGCGACTGGGCCGCGGATTACGCATCGTTTCTGACCGGGCGCCGCGGCTCAGCCAAGGGGCTGAGCTTCACCGATTATGCCGTGGTCGTGCAGGCAGCCCTGCTAGGCCAGGGCATCGCTCTCGGCTGGCTGACGGTGACCTCGCATTGGCTTCTGACCGGCGCGCTGGTACCGGCCTCCGATACACTGGCCACCACGCGCCGCCTCTGCGAGTTTCTGCCGCCCCGCAACCGGCCCATGCGGCCCATCGCCGCCGAAATCCGGGACTGGATCATCGCGCAGATGCGAAAAGAGGTGGCGGCGATCGACCGGCAATATCCGCAACTTGGATTGATGTCGGCCTGCTATGGCGTGAGCCTGACCTAGAATCGGCGACGGCAGACAAGCGATCTTGATCTGCTCTGCCTCGACGACGATCACTGGCTCTCCGCGCTGATGTCACTTGCGTCCTCGGCTGCCTTGGAAAAATCCGAACCGCGCCGAGCGCCGCGAGCAGGGGTGGCTCACATCTGCCGTCTGGCGGCCTGCACTTCGACGAACTCGGCGTCGGGATGGCTGACGATGGTGGCGACCCAAATGCCGCTGATGATCAGCGACCAGGCGGTGTCCCAATAAATCCAAAACACGAGCCAGCCTCCATCTTCATCTCACCCGCCCGCGGGACCGGGGTAACGGCAACGCGGTGCTGCCGTTCCCGACGCGGGGCGCGGCACGACCGCGCGGCAAGGGCTATTTGGATTTGGTCGGTGGCGGCGCCTGATCGGTTTGGCCGGTGTGGCGCTTTGCCACGACGTCCTCATCGCGCTCGCCCTGCTGCGGGCGCGGTGGCGACTTGGGCAGGCCGGCCTGACCGCCATGCTTGCCTCCCATGTCGGGCTTACCTTCGAGATCGTTTTCGCGGGGCATGCGCCTTCAATGCGCGGGCGCGGCTTTGGTTCGCATTGCGCCGGCCAATTTCGACTGTGAACGAGATCATAGGATTGCCGCGGTTTGCAGTGCACGATCGAAATGCCCTGACTTTCCATGACGCCGACGGATTCGACCAGATGCGGAAACGGCTCATCGCCTGGACCATCCTGACCTCAGCGCTGGTTGCGGTCGTCGTCTGGACCGTGCTCGGACCGCCCGCGCATCCGTCCGGCCCGCATCTGCCCTCGCGCACCGCGGCGATGCGGTAGCCGTCGGCGGCGACCGATGCGATTTCGGCATCGATCGATCCCCATTGGAATTTGGTGCGGCGGTGCGCCGCCCGCTATCCTCGTCGGCAAAACGGCAATGCCGCGCCGCGGCCTTCAGGAGGAGCCCATGTCGAGACCGACCCGACGCAGCGCATCGCCACGCGCTGCGATCGCCACCACCCTGTTCGCTGCCCTCACTCTCATTTCTGGAGTCCGCGCCGGCATGGCCGACACCTTCGCCTATGTCGGCAACGCCGACAGCAACGACATCAGCGTGTTCAAGATGACCGAGAGCGGCGAGATGAGTCCGGTGCAGACGGCCGCCTTCACGGGCGTCGACAAGCCCGGCTCCTCGACGCCGCTCGCGATCACGCCCGATCACCGCGTGCTGATTGCCGGCGTGCGCTCGCAGCCCTATCAGGCCGTGAGCTTTGCGATCGATCCCAGGACGGGCCAGCTCAGCCCTGCCGGCAACGGACCGCTGGCCGACAGCATGGCCAATATCGCCGTCGACCACAGCGGCAAGTTCCTGTTCAGCGCCTCCTATGGCGGCAACAAGGTCGCGCTGAATCCGTTGAACGCGAACGGCGTCGCCGGCGAGCCGAAGCAGGTGATCCCGACCGGGCTGAACGCGCACGCTTTCCTGCCCTCGCCCGACAACCGCTTCGTGTTCGCGACCAATCTCGGCTCCGACCAGGTGCTGGCCTTCGCGTTCGATGCCACCACGGGCACGCTGACGCCGAGCGATCCGCCGGCCCACAAGGTGCCGGAGAAATCGGGGCCGCGGCACTTCGTGTTCCACCCCAATGGCAAGTTCGTCTATCTCCTGCACGAGCTGAACGGCGACGTCGCGGCATTCACCTATGAAGCCAGGAGCGGCGCCTGGGACGAGATCCAGCGCACCACCGCGCTGCCGGAAGGCTTTTCAGGAAAGCCCTGGGCCGCCGACATCCACATCACCCCGGACGGCCGCTTTCTCTACGCCTCCGAGCGCACCACCAGCACGCTCACGGCCTACAAGGTCGACGTATCAAGCGGCAAGCTGACCACGATCGGCAGCGTGCCGACCGAGAAGCAGCCGCGCGGCTTCCAGGTCGATCCCTCGGGGCGCTACCTCGCCGCAGTCGGCGAGCTCTCCGACAGCATGACGGTGTACGCGATCGACCAGAGCAGCGGCGCGCTGGCCAAGCTGAAATCCTATCCGACCGGCAAGAAGCCGAACTGGGTGGAGTTCCTGACCCTGCCGTGAGGGGGGCCGGGCCGGCCTACGTAAACATCCGTAATTTCGGAAGGCGCGACTTATTGTCATATCAGCGGTCATGGACCGTCAGATCGTCTTCAAGTGCCCGCAGACCGGCATGAACGTGCAGCATCGGCTCAATGACGAGCCGACCGACCGCACGCATGTATCGGTGTCCTGTCCGGCCTGCACGCGGCTGCATCTGATCGAGCGGGCCAGCGGCAAGCTGGCGGGCAACCGCCGCGGCTGAGAGGCTTTACGGCCGCCCGGTGACTTGCCCGGTGACTTGCGCCGTGACGTCCTCGACGTGGTGCAGCAGGTAGACCAGATGGCCTGCCGCATCGTGGATCGGCGAGTTGATCGGCTGCCAATGGCGCTCGACGAAGACCCCGTCGGGATCGCGGATGTCGTAGCGCTGGACCGCCATGGCATGCGCCTGCCCGGTTTCACCGACGATCCTCAGGCTGCCGTAGAGGTTGCTGACGCCATCGGCGAGCGGATCGTCGGGATTGTCAGGAAATATCTCGAACAGCGACCGGCCGACGATGTCGGCCCGGCCGGTCAAGGTCGCGGCCGCATAGGCGTCGTTGACGTCGACGATCAACAGGCCCGGCCCTGGGTCCAGCAGCATATAGGGATGCGGTGACGCCTCGAATTCGGGCTGGAATTGCCTGCGGATCAACTCGGCGTCGCCATGCTGCCGCCGGCGCTGTTCAAGCGGCGTCGCGTCGGCTCCTGACGCCGCCGAGTTCAGCAACGCCAATTGGCGCTTCGCCGAGGCCAGCAGCGCGCGCACGGTGTTCTGCACCGTCGGATCGGCCGCTTCATTGAGCAGCCGCTCGAAATGAACGATATTCTGCTCGCAAACGAACCGTTGCATCCCGCCTCTCGACCATGAGCCGTGCGGCCGCGATACCGCGTCACCCCATCTTAGTTCCATACAGGCGGCTCTGGCAGCTGAGAAGACCGTGATAGTCCGCACTTTGGGAGTAGGTCGGTTCGCAACGCATCGCTCATAAGAAGCGAACCTGTTGTCCAATCACGCGACTAATCAAAGACTTGCCAAGATGGCCCGCGTCGGCGCGGCCTCCCTTTCGGGGCCATGCCGCCGTAGTCCGCGCCCCCGCCATCTGCTATCGATGGGAGGCATAGAACCCGTGGAATTTCCGATGCGTCATTTGCCCCGTGCCGTTGTTCGAAGCCTGTGTCCCGCAGCCGTCGCCGGGGTGCTGATCCTCGGTCAATCTCCGGCCAGAGCCGCCGATGACGAGGCGCCCAAGGGGCCGGCGGTCACGGTGCTGAAGGTCGCAAAATCCTGCTTCTCCGACATCGTCGAAGCCACCGGCACGATCATCGCGCGGGAGGAAACCTCGGTGCGGCCCGAGCGCCCGGGCCTGAAGGTCACGGACGTGCTGGCGGAAGCAGGCGACACCACCACCGCCGGCCAGGTGCTGGCGCGGCTGGCGCTGCCCGAGGGCGGCACGCTGCAGGTCACCGCGCCCGTGGCGGGCGTGATCGCGACGTCGACCGCCCAGATCGGCAATTTCGCCTCGGCCAAGGGCGAGGCGCTGTTCACGATCGTGGCGCGCAGCGAATACGATCTCGTCGGCCTCGTGGCGACCACCGATGTGCGCAAGCTCGCCGTCAACCAGCCGGCGACGGTGCGGATCGCGGGGGCCGGCGACATCGAGGGCAAGGTGCGCCGCATCGGCCCGACCGTCGAGCCCAACATCCAGCAGGGCATGGTCTATATCGGAATTTCCTCGCAGAAGCGGTTGCTGCTGAAGGCGAGCGGCCGCGCGCTGATCAAGACCGGACAGAGCTGCAACGTCGCGGTGCCGCTGACATCAGTGCAATATTCCTCGGCCGGCACTGTGGTTCAGGTGATCCGCCGCAACCGCGTCGAGACCAAGCGCGTCGAGGTCGGCCTGATGTCGGGCGGCAATATCGAGGTCCGCGACGGCCTCAACGAAGGCGACGTCGTCGTCGCCCGCGCCGGCGCGCTGCTGCGTGAAGGCGATCCGGTGCGCCCGGTGATGGCCGCGGAAGCGGCGAAGTAGTCTCTCGACAACTCTCGTGTCCCGGACGCGCTGCAGCGTGTAACGCTGCTGCGCAGGGCCGGGACCCATGTCGCCGCAAAAAAACACCCAAAATAATGAACCCCGGCTCAGCGTCGCATCATTGCATGATGCGCCGCGTCCGGGGCACGAGACGTCTCAAGATCTAAGGAAACTAGCCGCCGGCTTCGCCGAAATGGACGTCTTCGAGCAGCGAGGAGGAGACGGTCGGGACCTGATCGCCTTCGCTGGCGCGGGAGACGGCGAGGCGGGTCTTGTTGAAGACGCTTTCGGCGCTGCCCTTGGAATTGAGGTTGTTGAGGAACTCGCTGACCAGCACGCTGTGCTCGCCCTTGCCGTCGTCCACAACCTTGCCGGGCGAGGCCGAGGAGAGGATCAGCGCATTGTCGGACGCGCTGATCGGCGCGAGACCGTGGCTGTAGGAGCGGAAGCGGCGCTCGTAGGGGTTACGGCGGGAGGCGTCGACGACGACGAGCTTGGCCTTGGCGCCCTGCTCCTTCATCATGTCGAGCACGCCGTCGATCGAGACGCCCTGGCGGCGCACGTCGCTTTCCTTCCAGATCGCGGCATCGACCGGCAGCATGTAGCTCTCGCGTCCCGCCTGCACGCCATAGCCGCCGAAGAACAGCATGACGACGGTGTCGCGCTTGATCCGGGACTTGAGGCGGCTCACGGCACGAACCATGTCGTCCCGGGTCGCGTCTTCCACCATGTCGACGTCAAAGCCGTTCTTGCGCAGGGACGAGGACAGCGCGCGGGCGTCGTTGATCGACTGCGTCAGCGGCGCGCTGGCGTCGGGATAATGTCCATTGCCGATGACGAGGGCGAGGCGCGAGGACTGGCCGATCGAGCCGGTGATCTGGTCGGTCGAGACGGCCTTGGCGGCATCGATCGCACGCATGTTGAGAGCAGCATGGGCGCCGATCACCAGCGAGACCGAGCCGATCAGGGCTGCGGCCACCGCGATGGTGCGTCGGGAAAGGTCGAGCTGCTTTACGTTCATCTCGGTTCGGTTCCTGTGCCAAAGACCAGCCAAGCGCGCGCACACTGTTTGAGTAGCGCGATAGCGTCTTTAGGTTTGAGGGATCGGCCGGGGATGTGCCCCCGAATTGCGCGCAATTTGCGGCGCCGCACCAAACAAACCTTTAACCGGATATAGGGGCCCCGGCAATAGATTGCCCAAAATTTGATTTAAGCTTCTGAAGACGCTGGATAATTTTCTTCTCCAGATTTCTGCATTTCCGTGTTTCCCCGTATCATCCGGGGCCCTCAAAATGCAGCCCTTCCGCCGGCTTTTCCGTGACCTCTGTCACATTTGTATTTCCTGCGAATCCGGGTAGCCTTTTCAACGACTTGCATGGGGGTGGCGCGGGGCTGGGAGCGCGCCGGCCGGCCCCTGGCCTAACCCTGCCGAAGTCCCCGCGACCGAGTATTTCATGAGCTTTCAATATTTTGCCGGCGCCGCCTGCCGGGCGCTGCTGGCGCCGAAGGACGGCCCCTCGCTTTACGATGTCTGCGATCCCATCCTGTCAGGCCCGGCCAGCGGCGATCCGCATCTCGCCAAGTTCTACAAGACTGCGCTCGGCAATCCCGCGCTGCGGGTGCTGCTGCGGCGCGCCGGCCTGCCCGAGCTGCGCGACGAGGCCAGGCTGACGGCGCTGCGGCAGGCGCTGGCGCGCGCCCGCGACGAGGCCGAACCCGACTGGGCGGCGGTCGGCCAGCCGGTCGCCGATCTCGTCGACAGCATCGCGCTCGACCACCCCAAGCCGCCGCCGGCGATGTTCACCGGCTCCGCCCCGCCGCCGGCGCAGATCGACAGCGTGATCCGCGACTGCGCGCAGCATCTGCTCGGCTCCTACCGCAAGCACGGCTTTCTGCCGACCTATGCCGCCTTCAATCTGATCGGCGATCCCGACTTCCGCGGCCGCGAACTGATCATGGCGCTCACCGGCCTCAATGCCCGAGGCTACAAGAATTCTTCGCTGCTGTTCAACCTCGCCCGCGTCTTCATCGCGCGCTCGAAGGCCGCCGCCGTTGTCAACCCGCCCTGGCGCGGCATCGCCGAGCCGATGTGGGAGCCGGTGCAGATCCGGCACCGCTCGGCCTATTACGACGCATTCTTCATCGAGGCGCTGCTGAGCTATGGCGAGACCGGACTGGCCTCGCCGGCCGACAAGGTCGCAGCGGAGCGCGCCATTGCCGACATGGTGGATTTCTGCGTCAACATCAGCCGCGAGGAGGTCGAGGGCATCGACGGCGCGCGCTTCAACGTCGTCACGGCACTCGCGCCCGCGCCGCATCCGCGGTTCTCGCGCTACTTCGCACAGATCAAGCAGGATCTCGGCTTCGGCATCTACGTGCCGGATTGCGACACCACGGCCTGCTCGATCTCGGCGGCGACGCAGGCGGGCTGCCGCGATGCGATCATCGACCAGCCGCTGCTCGACTTCTATGCCGGCTATCAGGTGCATGCCGGCGTCAACGCGCCGCGCGTGACCGTGCCGCTCAACGACAATATCGACTATGAGGGCGGGGTCGCGACCTGGATCGACAACCTCAAGGGCGAGCGTCCCTACGGAAACGATCTCGACCCGACGCTCAATCTCGACATTCTCGAGGTGAGCTTCCGCAACCTGGCGCGCTGGAAGGTTTTGGAGACACCGTCGCGGCTCGCCACGGTGCATCGCATCATCGGCTTCCAGAAGCGGCTGGCCGCGAGCGGCGCCTTCTCCAATCCGCGCTCGCACATCTACTACCTGCCGGAACTCTACAGCGCCTATTTCGGCCGCTGCTATGCGGCTTTCCTGGCGCTGCCGCTTTCGGCGCAGGCCGCGATCGATCCCGCCGGCGATTTCGACTTCATCCGTCACCGCGTGCTGTCCTACGTCAAGGGCGAGCTGATGGCCGCGGAGATGAACGTGTTCGACGCCGCACTGGCGCTGATCGCGCTCGGCCATCTCGGCGCCGACCCGCGCGCCTTCGCGCCGGCGCTGAACGTCATCGTCGCGAGCCTTGGCGAAGGCGGCCGCCGCGGCCCGTTCCGCGCCTATGAATGGAACAAGATGAAGACGCCGACGCGGATTCTGGTCGGCGGGCCGGAGGTGACGTCGGCCTTCGTGCTGATGGGATTGGCGGTGGCGAAGCGGGCGATGGCGCGGGGGTGAGGGCACATTGTATCCGTGCCCCGGACGCAGCGCAGCGCCTCTTCGGCGGTGCGCTGCAGAGCCGGCAACTGTTATGTTGGCCTAGTGTACAGGTACGGCTTTCGATCGCGGATGATGGCGTTGAGGACCGTCAACAGCTTCCTGGCAACGGCAATGAGAGCGAGCTTGGCAGGTTTACCGGCCTGTCGCAGTCGAGCGTAGAAGGCCTTGAATGGATCGGCCCGGCGGACCGCATTGAGAGCGGCCATGTAGAGGGCATCGCGGACGCGCTTTCGGCCCCCGACGATCTTCCGCTTGCCGCGGTAAGCGCCGCTGTCGACGTTGAAGGGAGCCAGGCCGGCGAGCGCGGCCACCTGCTTCGGTCCCACTTTTCCGAGTTCCGGCATCTGCGCGATCAGCTGCATGCAGGTTACGGGGCCCACGCCGGGAAGTGACCGCATCAACTGCGCATCATCGGAGACCTCCGGCTCAGTCTTGATCAGTGCGCTAATATCGGCCTCGATTGCGGCGATCTCATTGTCGAGGACTTCAATGAGCCGACCGATGCGATCGGCCATGGCGCGGTCCTCGGCCTCGCTGCGCCTGTTCTTCTCCTGGGCACGCATGAGAACCAGTTGATCCCGCCGTTTTGCAAGCCCCGCCAGGGCATTGCGGGCAGGATTGGCAGCCTGCTCAGCGGCAGGCTGCATGGCCCGGGCAAAGCTCGCCAGCATCCGGGCATCGATCGGGTCGGTCTTGGCGAGCTGGCCGCTGGCGCGCGCAAAGTCCCGGGCCCGGGCCGGGTTGATCCGGGCAAAGCGGATGCCGGCCTGGCTGAGCGCCTCACGAAGCTCAAGGTCATAGACGCCCGTGGCTTCAAAGACGACCAGCACATCGCATCGCCAACGCGCCGCGATCTGTGTGATGGCCTGCGGCGCGTTGGCGATGCGCTCCGGCACGCCCAGGCTCTCATCGAAGATATCGAGATATCGTTTGGAGACGTCGATTCCGACGTAACGAGGGCGTATGATCATGGTGCCTGTCCCTGTGATGCGAGGTCTGTTGGCGCAGCCTCGTGCAACTGTTCAGGTTGATAGATGGAACGGGCGGGAGACCGAGCCGGCTCACGGCGTCAAGCGCCAAGGACCCAACGGCTTCCCGCCCACTCCACCATGACAGGATTTCGATACACAGGGGCCCATGCCTCTGCGAGATGCGTCTGTGAATTTCTGGATCCCGGCTCTGCGCAGCAACGCGACGCGTTGCAGCGCGTCCGGGACACGAGCCGAGAGGCCGTCGCAAGATGACGGGAAGTTGAAAGCCGATCTGTCAGGCATAAGCTGGCCCGGCGGCCAAAAGCCGACCACAATTGCGCGGCTTATCGAGATGTTCATCCCACGCGGACCGGCATGTTGCGAAAATTCCTGATTGCGCTGTCTCTCCTCGCGCTCCCCTCGCTGGCCGAGGCCGCCGACATCACCGGCACGGCAAAAGTCCGCGCCGGCGATGCCGTGGTGATCGGCAACACGCGGATCCGGCTCGGCGGCATCGACGCGCCCGCACTCGACCAGCTCTGCCTCAACACCAAGGCCGAGCGCTGGACCTGCGGCGTCGCCGCGCGCGACGAGCTCGCCAAATTTGCCGAGGGCAAGAGCTGGGTCTGTCACACCCGCTCGATCGACCGGCGTGGCCGCACCGTGGCGCGCTGCGAGGTCGGCGGCGAGGACATCCAGAAATGGCTGGTGCGCGCCGGCTGGGCGTTGGCCTATACCCGCATGTCCCACGATTACGAAGCCGACGAAAAGGCCGCGCGCGAGGCAAAGGCCGGGATGTGGCAGGGCGCTTTCATCGCGCCCTGGGACTGGCGCGTCCGCAACAAGAAGACCGTCATCCTGGGCGCCACCAAGCCGCCCGACGGAGCGCATGCGGTGCTGCTCGCCTCGGCCTCGGGGCCGGTCGCGCCTTCCCCGGATTGCACCATCAAGGGCAACGTCAACAGCGCCGGCGAATGCATCTTTCACCAGCCGACCAGCCGCTGGTACACCCAGATCAGGATGAAGATCAGCAAGGGCACCCGCTGGTTCTGCTCGGTCGAAGAGGCCGAGGCCGCGGGCTGCCGCGAGACGAAGCGATAACCCAGCCCTGCGTTTTGTGCGCTTTTCCGAGGCCCTCGCCCCGCGTAAGACTGTGAATCAGCAACCCACCAATCTGTATCTCTGGCAATAAGGACTGACAGCAATGACCGTTCGCGCGGGCCGGGAATTTCTGGCCATCCCCGGGCCCACCACGATGCCCGACGAGGTGTTGCGGGCGATGCATCGTCCGGCGATCGACATCTACTCCAAGGAGATGCTCGACCTGACCGAGAGCCTGCTCGGCGACATCTCGAAGCTGTTTGCGACCAAGGGCAAGTCCTACATCTACATCGCCAACGGTCACGGCGCCTGGGAAGCGGCGCTCAGCAACGTGCTGTCGCGTGGCGACAAGGTGCTGGTGCTGGAGAGCGGACGTTTCGCGATCGGCTGGGGCAATGCGGCGGCGCTGATGGGCGCCGAGGTCGAGGTGCTCAAGGGCGACTGGCGCCGCGCGGTGCGGCCGCACGAGGTCGAGGAGCGCCTGCGCCGCGACAAGGAGCACACGATCAAGGCCGTCGTCGTGGTCCAGGTCGACACTGCCTCGGGCGTGCAGAACGACATCGAGGCGATCGGCAGGGCGATCAAGGCGAGCGGCCACCCCGCGCTGTACATGGTCGACACCGTGGCCTCGCTCGGCTGCATGCCGTTCGAGATGGACAAATGGGGCATCGACGTCGCGATGTCCGGCTCGCAGAAGGGCCTGATGACGCCGCCCGGCCTCGGCTTCGTCGCCGCCAATGCGCGCGCGCTCGAGGTGCACAAGAAGGCCAATATGTCGACGCCCTATTGGAGCTGGAGCGAGCGCGAGGGCACCGAGAATTATCGCAAATATGCCGGCACCGCGCCGGTGCATCTGTTGTTCGCCTTGCGCAAGGCGATCGACATGCTGCACGAGGAAGGGCTCGAGAACGCCTTCCGCCGCCACAGCCTGCTCGGCGAAGCCGCGCGCCGCGCCGTTGCCGCATGGTCGGAAGGCCAGGTGCTCGGCTTCAACGTCGCCGAAGCCAGCGAGCGCTCCAACACCGTGACCACGGTGACCATGAGCAACGGGCATGATCCGGCCGTGCTGCAACGCTATTGCAAGGACAAATGCGGCGTCGTGCTCGGCACCGGCATCGGCGACCTCTCCGGCCAGGCCTTCCGCATCGCCCATATGGGCCACGTCAACGCACCGATGCTGCTCGGCACCCTCGGGGTGGTTGAGATCGCCTTGAACGCGCTGAAGATCCCGCACGGCAAGGGCGGGCTGGAAGCGGCGGTGTCGTATCTCGGGGACGAGGTGCCGGCGTAGGGCGCTTTCTTCCTTCTCCCCTTGTGGGAGAAGGTGGCGCGAAGCGCCGGATGAGGAGTAATCTCCGCGAATCGCATCGTGAGATTTTCACGCGCGGATAGAGACCCCTCACCCGTCTCGCCGCTTCGCGGCGAGCCACCCTCTCCCACAAGGGGAGAGGGAAAGATCAGCGCTCGACGCGATACGCTTCCACCTGCTTCTTAAGCTCATTTAGCGACGCAAGTGGCGCGTTCGGATCGACGCGATATTCGCTGCTTCTCAGCCATTGCAGCACCATCGCATCTACCTTCGGCGAATGGTGGATGACGTCGCTGTAATTATCCAGATCGTGAGTCACCGCCTTGATCGCGCGAAAGTCGTGCAGGCGAACATTGGGAAGCTGCGTCAGCCGCTCGGCGATGCGCGCCGTGAGGTCGGTGACGATCTTCAGCGTCTCCGGTGACGCCTCGCGCATCGCGACGAACTGCAGGATCGAATAGGGCGGCAAGTAGATGTCAAAGGTCACGTCGGGGTGGCGCGCGACCAAGTCGACGGCGTCGCGCTCGAAATGCCGCACCATGGCGTCGTAACTATAGCCTTCGCCGAGGAAGCGGCTGCGCACCGGGCTGGTGATATAGGCAAAGGAGGCAAGCGCCTTCTTCGCGTTGTAGTCGCGCGCAACGTCGAAATCTCGCGGCAGCGCGTAGATGTCGTCGACGTCGGCGAGCGCGAACTTGACGGGCAGATAGGGCGCGGCTCGCGTCAGCGGCGTCCGCAGCGGTGGCACAGACCGCAGCAGCGCGAACAGCGATTCCTTCGCCATGGCGGCGCTGAACAGGTAGGACGCGATGCCCTTTGCCGTCCCGCGATAGAGATCGACGGAGAGATAAGGATCGGTCTCGATGTCGGCGGCATCGACAAAGATAAAATCGTCCATCGCCCAGATCACGCGCTTAGCGCCACGGTCGATCGCCTGCTCCAGCACGAAACCCTGCTGGCGCGAGTTGGAGCCGGTCATCGCCAGCTTGAGCGAGCGGGTGCCGAGCGCGCGATCGATGTCGCTCTGGCGGAAATGGATCGCGAGCGAGGTGCCCATGAAGGCGGTGTCGAACGACTGGCTGCGGATCAGCCCGGCATTCTGCACCCGCGTGTCGTCGGAATAGAAGGCTAGATGCGAAGGGCGGAACAGTTGCAGGGGATCGACGGCATAGGTGAGCAAGGCCGCGCCCAGCACGCACGCGATGCCGGCGAGCAAAAGACGCTTCAATTGTGTGAACGCACCCTGCATCAGAACCGGAAATAGATGAATTCGCTGTGGCTCTGGATCCCCAGGATCCCGAACGCCAGCACCAGCGACGCCGCATAGAGGAACAGCGGCCGCATCCGCCCTGCCCGCAAGGCTTCGCCGACCCTGCGGCCCGCGTGGTCGTATCCCATGATGCTCTGCGTGTTCGGCGCCAGCCAGACCAGCGCGGCGTAGATGGCGACCATCACCAGCGCCGCGATCTCCTCGCGGCCGAACACGATATTCGAGGGGTCGGCCATGGCGCGAAGGACGCGCAACGCCCATTCCACAGTCGCGGCACGGAAGAACACCCAGGCGACCACGACGGCGAGGAACGTCAGCGCAGCGCCCGCGATGCGAGACGGGCGTTCAAGCAGCGGCGGAGCTTTCGGCACCAAGGCATTGAAGGCGTGATTGACGCAGAGATACACCCCGTGCAACGCGCCCCACACGACAAACGTCCAGGCCGCGCCGTGCCAGAGGCCGCCGAGCAGCATCGTGATCAGCAGATTGACGTAACGCAGCACGCGTCCCCTGCGGTTGCCGCCGAGCGCGATATAGAGATAGTCGCGCAGGAATTGCGACAGCGTCATGTGCCAGCGCCGCCAGAACTCGACGATGCTGGTCGCCTTGTAGGGCGAGTTGAAATTCACGGGCAGGAAGATGCCGAACATCAGCGAAATTCCGATTGCCATGTCGGAATAGCCGGAAAAATCGAAATAGAGCTGGAAGGTGTAGGCGAGCGCACCCAGCCAGGCCTGGTCGAAGCTCGGCGAGCGCGCCTCGAAGGCGAGCGCGACCAGCGGCTGGATGCCGTCGGCCAGGCAGGTCTTCTTGAACAGGCCGATGGCGAAGATGATGACGCCGCACAGCATGAGATGGCCGTCCGGATGCTTCGTTTCCTCCCGCTCGAATTGCGGGATCATGTCCTTGTGGTGCAGGATGGGCCCTGCGATCAGATGCGGGAAATAGGTCACGAACAGCGCGTAATGCGGCAGCGCATAGGCCGCGACCTGGCCGCGATAGGCATCGACCAGGAACGCAATCTGCGTGAAGGTGTAGAAGGAGATGCCGACCGGCAGCAGGATGTGGACCGCGGCATGCGTGCCGAGCAGCGCGTTGACGTTCTCGGTGACGAAGCCGGCATATTTGAAGATGCCGAGCACGAGGAGATCGCCGGCGACGCCGAGCGCGAGCGCCGCCTTGCGTTGCGACGACGTCAGCTTCGCCACGATCAGGAGATGACCGATGCCGTAGTTGAACGCGATCGACAGCAGCAACAGGGCCACGAACTGCCAGTTGCCGATCGCGTAGAAGGCGAGCGAGGCCAGCGCCAGCCAGATCACCGGCGTGAGATTGCTGCGCCGCCCGAGCCAGAAATAGCCGGCCAGCACGATCGGCAGGAACAGCAGGATGAACGGGTAGGAATTGAACAGCATCAGGCTGGACCGGCGGCGGGGATATTGGTTCGTAAAGCATAGACGGGAGCGATCAACAACCCGGCGATCTCCAGCAGACGTGCTGGCAATTCGTGGAATCGGGACGATATAAGGGAACGCGCGAGCCCGCTCCCCGCAAGCGGCGAGGTGAAACGCAGCGACGTCGGACACGAACGAGGACCGAGTGACCCAGACCAATACACCTTCGAAGCCCCCCGTCGCCCCGCGCCGGCCGCATTCCTTCACGCGGCACGGGATCACCGTGACCGACGACTATGCCTGGTTGAAGGACGACAAATGGCAGGAGGTGCTGCGCGATCCCACCGTGCTGGATCCTGACATCCGCAAATATCTCGACGAAGAGAATGTCTACACCGAGAGCCTGCTCGGCCATACGGCGGGCTTGCAGAAGACGCTGGTGCGCGAGATGCGCGGGCGGATCAAGGAGGACGATTCCAGCGTGCCGTCGCCGGACGGGCCGTTCGCCTATTTCCGCAGGTTCCGCGAGGGCGGGCAGCACGAGCTGTTCGGCCGCATGCCGCGCGATGGCGGCGAGGGCGAGGGCAAGATCGTGCTCGACGGCGACGCGCTCGCCAAGGGCCACAAATATTTCAAGTTCGGCGGCAGCCGGCACTCCTGGGATCACAAGATGCAGGCCTGGAGTGCGGACACCAACGGCTCGGAATATTTCTCCATCCGCGTCCGCGACTGGGCGAGCGGCAGGGACTTTGACGACCTCGTCGAGGAAACCGACGGCGGCGTGGTCTGGGCCGCGGATGCCAAGTCCTTCTTCTACGTGAAGCTCGACGACAACCACCGCCCCATGCAGGTCTGGCGTCACAGGCTCGGCACCAAGCAGGCCGACGATACGCTGGTCTACGAGGAGCAGGATGCCGGCTGGTTCACCCATCTGCACGAGAGCACCAGCGGCCGCTTCTGCGTGATCGCGGGCGGCGACCACGAGACGTCGGAGCAGCGGCTGATCGACCTCGCCAATCCCGAGGCGCCGCCGCGCCTCGTCGCGGCGCGCGAAGAGGGCGTGCAATATTCGCTCGCCGACCGCGGCGACGAACTGTTCATCCTGACCAATGCGGATGATGCCATCGACTTCAAGATCGTCACGGCGCCGCTTGCCCAGCCCGAACGCAAGAACTGGCGCGACCTGATTCCGTATCGCCCCGGCATCTACATCATCGACCTCGATCTCTATGCCGGTCATCTGGTGCGGCTGGAGCGCGCCAACGCGCTGCCGTCGATCGTGATCCGCGATCTCACGTCGAACGAGGAGCACGCCATCGCCTTCGACGAGGCCGCTTATTCGCTGGATACGATGGGCTCCTACGAATTCGAAACCACGAATCTGCGTTTCGCCTATTCGTCGATGACGACACCGTCGGAGGTCTATGACTACGACATGGTCACGCGCACGCGCACCTTACGCAAGCGCCAGGAGATTCCGTCTGGCCACGATGCGGCCGACTACGTCACGACGCGCATCATGGCGAAGGCGCATGACGGCGCCGAGGTGCCGGTGTCGATCCTCCATCGCCGCGGGCTGAAGCTCGACGGCACGGCGCCGCTGCTGCTCTACGGCTACGGCTCCTACGGCATGGCGATGCCGGCCTCGTTCAACGCCAACCGCCTGTCGCTGGTCGACCGCGGCTTCGTCTACGCCATCGCCCATATTCGCGGCGGGGCCGACAAGGGCTGGGGCTGGTATCTCGACGGCAAGCGCGAGAAGAAGACGAATTCGTTCGACGATTTCGCAGCCAGCGCGCGCGCGCTGATCTCAGCGAAATACACCAGCGCCAAGCGCATCGTCGGCCATGGCGGCTCGGCCGGCGGCATGCTGATGGGCGCGGTCGCCAACCGCGCCGGTGAATTGTTCGCCGGCATCGTCGCCGAGGTGCCGTTCGTCGACGTGCTCAACACCATGCTCGACGACACGCTCCCGCTGACGCCGCCGGAATGGCCGGAATGGGGCAACCCGATCGAGAGCGAGAAGGATTTTCGCACCATCCTGTCCTACTCGCCCTACGACAATGTCGCGGCGAAAGAGTATCCGGCAATCCTGGCGATGGGCGGCTTGACCGATCCGCGCGTCACCTATTGGGAGCCCGCCAAATGGATCGCCCGCCTGCGCGCCACCATGAGCGGCGGCGGCCCGGTCCTGCTCCGCACCAACATGGGTGCCGGCCATGGCGGCGCCTCGGGGCGGTTCGACCGGCTCGACGAGGTCGCGATCGTCTATGCGTTCGCGCTATGGGCGGCGGGGATGGCGGAGGCGTAATCTTGTAGCCCGGATGGAGCGCAGCGAAATCCGGGGTTCGCGCAACTGAAGACTGCTCCCGGATTACGCTTCGCTCCATCCGGGCTACGGCCTCTCCCCGCAAGCGGGGAGAGGCAAAAGGCTCACACCGCCCCGTGCGCCTCGAGATACAGCGCATACACCGAGTGGCTGCTCGCCATGTACAGCCGGTTGTTCTTCGGCCCGCCGAAGCAGAGATTGGCGCAGCGTTCGGGCAGCTTGATGAAGGCGAGCGGCTTGCCGTCCGGATTGAACACCATGACGCCGTCGAGATCCTCGGGCCTCGCCTTGAGCTGAAACACCTTGCGGCCGCCGATGTCGCTCGGCTCGGATTGCAGCGCGCCGTTGGAGCCCCAGCCGCACCAGAGATTGCCGTCGCGATCGACGCGAAAGCCGTCGAGCGAGCCCTGGTCGGCGGCGTCGATCAGCTTGGTCTTGCCGCTGAGCGCGCCGTCGTCGCCAACATTGTAGCTCCAGATGCTGCGATTGGGCGTACCCTTCCATTCGACGACATAGAGCTTCTTCTCGTCTGGCGAGAAGGCGAGGCCATTGGGATTGACGAGGTCGGTGAGCACGGCGCTGATCTTGCCGTCCTTGGCGATGCGGTAGACGTTGGTGGTGGCCTGCTCGGCCTTCTCCTTCTTGCCTTCCCACTCGCCGTTGATGCCGAACAGCGGATCGGTGAACCAGATGCTGTCGTCAGACTTCACCACGATGTCGTTCGGCGCGTTCAGCCGCTTGCCCTCGAACTTGTCGGCGAGCACGGTGATCTTGCCGTCCTTCTCGGTGCGGGTGATGCGGCGGGTGACGGAATGCTCGCAGGTGACGAGGCGGCCCTGGCGGTCACGCGCATTGCCGTTGGCGTAGTTGGCGTTGGCGCGGAACACGCTGGTCTGCCCGGTCTTCTCGTCGAACTTCATGATCCGGTTGTTGGGAATGTCCGAGAACAGCAGGTAGCCGCCTTCGGGGAAATAGGCCGGGCCTTCGGCCCAGCGGAAGCCGGTCGCGACCTGCTCCACCGTCGAAGAATAGAGCCGGTATTTGGCGAAGCTCGGATCGAGGATCTGGACCGCGGGATCAGGATAGCGCTGGTTCGGCGTGAACGGGAACGACTGCGCGCCGGCGGCGCGGGCGAGCAACGTGGAAGCGGCCACCGCACCGGCGCCGGCCATGAGGTTACGTCGCGTGAAGTTCATGGAAATCCTCCCTGCTTGTCAAAAGGCCGGCGCTTGATGCGGCCGGCCCGTTTCTCGACGTGATTTCGTTATGCCTTACCGGCCGTTCTTCTTCCGCCATTCCGCGAAATCGGTGAGCGTCTGCGGGTCGGTGGCGGGATAGAGACCGAAGATGCCGCGGCCCTTGCCGACCTCTTCCGTGACGAAATCCTCGAACGCCGTCATCTCGAAGGTCTCGTTGGCGATCTCGTCCGCGAGATGCGCGGGGATGACGATGACGCCGTCGGCATCGCCGAGGATGACGTCGCCCGGAAACACCGGCGCATCGCCGCAGCCGATGGGTACGTTGATCTCGATCGCCTGGTGCAGCGTCAGGTTGGTCGGCGCGCTCGGGCGGTGGTGATAGGCGGGAATGCCGAGCCTGGCGATCTCCGCGGAATCGCGAAAGCCGCCGTCGGTGACGACGCCGGCGACGCCGCGCTTCATCAGGCGCGTCACCAGAATCGCGCCGGCGGAGGCCGCGCGCGCGTCCTTGCGGCTGTCCATCACCAGCACGGCACCCGGCGGACAATCCTCGACCGCCTTGCGCTGCGGATGCGAGCGGTCCTTGAAGACCTCGATCGTGTTGAGGTCTTCGCGCGCCGGCATGTAGCGCAACGTGAAGGCTTCGCCGACCATGGTCGGCTGGTCCGCACCGACCGGATGCACGTCCTGGATCATCTGGATGCGCAGGCCGCGCTTGAACAGCGCGGTGGCGACGGTCGCGGTGGAGACCGATTTGAGCTTGGTGCGGGTGGCTTCGCTGAGTCTTGTCATTTGTTACGCTCTCTCTGTCGTCATTCCGGGGCGCGCGTAGCGCGAACCCGGAATGACGGGGTCATCAATAAATCGAAGGCTCGCCGATCGGCGCGCCGAAATCGGTCTCGAGGAAGTCGAAGTCGCAGCCGTCATTGGCCTGCTTGATGTGTTTTGTGAACATCCAGCCATAGCCGCGCTCGAAGCGGCGCTCGGGCTGCTTCCAGGCGGCGCGGCGTTTTGCGAGCTCGGCTTCGGGGACGTCGAGATTGATGGTGCGCGCGGCCACGTCGAGCGTGATGCGATCGCCGTTCTGCACCAGCGCCAGCGGGCCGCCGATGTAGGATTCCGGCGAGACGTGCAGGATGCAGGCGCCGTAGCTGGTCCCGCTCATGCGCGCATCAGAGATGCGCACCATGTCGCGCACGCCCTGCTTCACCAGCTTTGTCGGGATCGGAAGCATGCCCCATTCCGGCATGCCCGGCCCGCCCTGCGGCCCGGCATTGCGCAGGATGAGGACGTGATCTTCGGTGACGTCGAGGTTGGGATCGTCGACCGCCTTCTTCATCGAAGGATAATCGTCGAACACCAGCGCTGGTCCCGTGTGCTTGAGGAAGCGCGGCGCGCATGCGCTCGGCTTGATGACGCAGCCATCGGGCGCGAGATTGCCCTTGAGCACCGCGAGCGCGCCCTCCTTGTAGATGGGATTGTCGACGCCGCGGATCACGTCGGCATTGTGCACCTCGGCGCCTTCGATGTTCTCAGCCACCGTCTTCCCTGTCACGGTGATGCAGTCGAGGTGCAGATGCGGCTTGATCTGGCCCATCAGCGCCGGCAGGCCGCCGGCGTAGAAGAAGTCCTCCATCAGATAGGCATCGCCGCTGGGACGGACGTTGGCGATCACGGGCACCTTGCGGCTCGCGATCTCGAAATCATCGAGGCCGATGTCCTGGCCAGCGCGGCGGGCCTGGGCGATCAGGTGGATGATGGCGTTGGTCGAGCAGCCCATCGCCATCGCCACCGCGATCGCGTTCTCGAAGGCTTTTCGGGTCTGGACCGTCTTCGGCGTCAGATCCTCCCACACCATCTCGACGATGCGGCGGCCGCATTCACTGGCCATGCGGATGTGATTGGCATCGGCGGCGGGGATCGAGGAAGCGCCGGGCAGCGTCATGCCGATCGCCTCCGCGATCGCGGTCATGGTCGAAGCGGTGCCCATGGTCATGCAGGTGCCGTAGCTGCGGGCGATGCCGGCCTCGATGTCGAGCCAGTCCTTGTCGGAGATCTTTCCGGCGCGGCGCTCGTCCCAATATTTCCAGCCGTCCGAGCCGGAGCCGAGCGTCTTGCCCTTCCAATTGCCGCGCAGCATGGGGCCTGCCGGCAGGTAGATCGCCGGGATGTTCATCGAGGTCGCGCCCAGCAGCAGTGCCGGCGTGGTCTTGTCGCAGCCGCCCATCAGCACGACGCCGTCGACCGGATGGCTCCGCAGCAGCTCCTCCGCGTCCATCGCCAGCAGATTGCGATAGAGCATGGTGGTCGGCTTGAGCAGCGATTCCGACAGCGACAGCGCGGGCAGCTCCAGCGGGAGGCCGCCGGCCATCAGGATGCCGCGCTTGACGTCGTCGACGCGCGACTTGAAGTGCATGTGGCAGGGCTGCGCGTCCGACCAGGTGTTGAGGATCGCGATGATGGGGCGATCCTTCCACTCCTCGGGCGCATAGCCCATTTGCATGGTGCGGGAGCGATGGCCGAACGAGCGGAGATCGTCGGGCGCGAACCATCGCGCGCTGCGGAGCTGGTCGGGTGTTTTCTTCTTGGTCATGATTGGGTGCCCCATTTCTGCACGGTGTTCCGCTCGATGGCGCGGAAGATCAGGTTCTCGACAAAGAGCCCGATGATGATCACCGTCAAGAGGCCCGCGAACACTGCGGGTATGTCGAGCAGGTTGCGGTTCTCGAAGATGAACCAGCCGAGCCCGCCCTGGCCCGAGGACACACCGAACACCAGCTCGGCCGCGATCAGCGTGCGCCAGGCGAAGGCCCAGCCGATCTTGAGGCCGGTGAGGATCGAGCCGAAGGCGGCCGGGATGAGAATCCTGGCGACATAGGGCAAGCCGCGCAGGCCGTAATTGCGCCCGACCATGCGCAGCGTGTTGGACACGCTCTTGAAGCCGGAATGGGTGTTGAGCGCGACCGGCCACAGCACCGAGTGGATCAGCACGAAGACCAGGCTGCCATTGCCGAGGCCGAACCAGATCAAGGCGAGCGGCAGCAGCGCGATCGCCGGCAGCGGGTTGAACATCGCGGTCACCGTCTCGAGGAAATCGGTGCCGATCCGGGTGGAGATGGCGAGGATGGTGAAGATCGCCGCCAGCACGATGCCGGCCGAATAGCCCATGAACAGCACCTTCAGCGAGGTCCAAGCCCGCATCGGAATGGTGCCATCCTTGACACGGTCGAACAGCGTGATGGCGGTGTCATGCAGCGTCGGGAACAACAGCGGATTGTCGAGAGCGACGCCGTAGGCTTCCCAGATCGCCGCCAGGAACAGGATGATGACGGTCTTGCGGACGAAGCCGTCGTTCCAGAGCATTTCAGGCACGCTCAGCTTGCGCTCGACCTCGCCGGCAGCCGAAGCGGCGGCCGGCTCTGCGCGCAGCAATATCTTGGCTTCGCCCATCAGAGGCTCCTCAATGCGCGGTGGCTTCGCCGGCGAACAGGAGATCGTGGATCTCCTTCTCCAGCCGGCCGGCGCTGCCGTCTTCGCTTCCGACCTTGTCGACATCGACCACCTCGGCCTTGACGCGGCCGGGATGCGGCGACAGCAAGAGGATGCGGTTACCGATGCGGATCGCTTCCGCGATCGAATGGGTCACGAACAGCACCGTGAACTTGGTCTCGCTCCAGAGCTGGAGCAGCTCGTCCTGGCAGGTCCGGCGCGTCAGCGCGTCGAGCGCTGCGAATGGCTCGTCCATCAGGAGGATATCGGGCTCCATCGCCATGCCGCGCGCGATCGCGACGCGCTGCTTCATGCCGCCCGACAGCGTGTGCGGATAAGCATCGACGACGCGGGTCAGGCCGACCTTCTCGATATAGGCCCGCGCCTTCGCTTCCGCGTCCTTGCGCGAGAGCTTGCGCGCGGTCAGCAGCGGGAACATCACGTTGGCGAGCACGCTCTTCCAGGGCAGCAGTTGGTCGAACTCCTGGAAGATCATCATGCGATCGGCGCCGGGACCGTGGATCTCGCGGTCGTTGATCGTCATGCGGCCTTCGCTGGGCGTCATGTAGCCGCCAACGGCCTTGAGCAGCGTGGACTTGCCGCAGCCGGAGGGACCGAGCAGAACGAAGCGGTCGGACTTGTCGACCTTAAAGCTCACCCTCTCCGTGGCGGTGACGACGGCGCTTGAGGTCTTGTAGCGCAGCGTCACCCCACTGACGTCGAGCAGCGCCATCAGTTGCCCTTCAGATCGTGCGCGACGGGGAGATAATAGTCCGTCCAGGCCTTGGGCTGGTTCTTTAGCGTGCCGGTCTTGAACAGATGGGCCGCGAATTTCATCGTGCCCTGCGGCTCCAGATTCCACTCCATCATGCCGGGCTCTTTCAGAAGATGGAGCAGCTCCTCGACCGAGGTCTTGTCGCCGGTGATCTCCTTGTAGATCTCGACCGCCTGTTTGGTGTCGCTGCGGATCAGGTCCTGCGCTTCCTTGGTGGCGTCGCGCACGGCCTGGATGATCTTCGGATTGGCGTCGGCGAACTTCGTGGTGGTGAAGAACTGCGCCTGGCTGAGCGGGCCGCCCATCACATCGGGCGACGACAGCACGATATGCGCGCCCGGCACGTTCTTCAGCTCCAGGAAGGTGAAGGGCGGGATCGAGAAGTGGTTGTGCACCTCGTGCTTGGGATTGGACAGCGCCGCATAGGCGTCGGGATGGCCGAGCTGCACGGTGTTGGCGTCGAGCTTGGACCATTGATCGGCGCCGAAAGCCTCGGCGGCCGCGATCTGCAGCACGATCGCCTGCGTGGACACCTTCACCGTCGGCACCGCGATCTTGTCGCTGGGGCCGAAGTCCTTGATCGACTTGATGTTGGCGTCGCGGCTGATCAGCGTCATCGGCTGCGCCGAGGTCGCGACGATGCCCTTCACGCCGCCGCGGGTGCGGTCCCACAGCAGCAGCAGATTGCCGGTGCCGGTGTTGAGGATGTCGACGCCGCCCGCGAGCAGCGCATCGGTCTGCGCGCCGCCGCCGGAGAAGGTGATCCATTTGGTGGTGACGCCGGAGACACCGAGCGAAGCCGCGTGCTTCTCGATCAGCTTCAGCTTCTCCATGATGTGGCTCGGCATGTAGAAGATGCCGGGCTGGCGCGACAGCGCGATCTCGGACTTCTGCTGCGCACGCGCCGGCGAAGCCGCCAGCACGGTCGCGACGATCAGGGCGATGGCGGCAACGCCACGCTGAAAGGGCTTGATCATAATTGTTCGTTTCCTCCGGGCGCCATTGACGAGCGGCCTTGCTGATGCACTAATGCATTAGTGCATCAAAGGCAAGCCCGCCGGAGCCCTTCGCATGGAAACCGCCCATCCCGCGCCCCGCGCGACCGCCCGCCGCGGGCCGCGGCTGGACCGGGCGCGGCAGGCCGCACCGCAGGTGTTCGAGCGGCTGCGCAACGCCATTCTCGCGCTCGAACTCCCCCCGGGCGCGCCGCTGTCACGCACCGATCTCGCCGCGCAATTCGGCGTCAGCTCGACGCCGATCCGCGATGCCCTGATGCGGCTGGAAGAGGAAGGTCTGGTCGACGTGTTTCCGCAGCACGCGACCGTGGTCAGCCGGGTCGATGTCGGCCGCGCCGAGCAGGCGCACTTCCTGCGCCAGGCGCTCGAGCTCGAAATCGTCCGGCTGCTCGCCGAGCAGCACGACCAGGCCCTGGTCCTCCGCCTCGACCACGCGATCGCGCTCCAGCAGCAATTCGCCAAGGCCGGCGATTTCGCGAGCTTCATCGCCGCCGACAATGATTTTCACGCGCAGCTTTATGCCGCAGCCGGCAAGCAGGAGCTGTGGACGCTGGTGCGCAGAAGCAGTGGACATATCGACCGGCTGCGCAGGCTGCATCTGCCCTCACCCGGCAAGGCCCAGAACATCGTCCGCCACCACAAGCTGATTACCCGTGCGATCGAGGCCGGCGACCCCGATGCCGCGCAGCAGCATCTGCGCAAGCACCTGTCGGGCACGCTGAGCGAGCTCGACAAGATCCGAAGCCATTATCCGGAATATCTGACGGATTAGAGCGATGAGACGGGGGCTAGCGCCACGAGGAAAGGCGCACTCCCTCTCCCGCTTGCGGGAGAGGTGAACGAGCCCGCGCCGATCGTTTCATCGTTGCACACGATTGAGCCGCATTCTTCGGAACTGACGCCGACTTTGATCGGCCGCCTTCATTTCAGTGAAATCTCGCTCCCGTGCAACTACGGCGAGAAAAACGGTTCTGGCCATCGCGCAGGTGGGATAAGGTGCGGCGGCGCCATGTGCACGGAACCATGCATAATGACGGCATCCGCCGAGACCGGACCAAGCGGCCGCGCGCACTTCGCGAAGTGCTTGCAGGATGAGCGGAATCCGCGCAACAATTTCGTCTTTGATGGTTTGATTTGCGGCCGGTAGGAACGTCCTGTCCGGCCCGGAGGAATTTAGACGTGGCCAACATCCTGATCGTGGATGACGACCCGGCCGTTCAACTCACGATCCGGCTGCTCCTGGAGAGGGCCGGTCATCACGTCACCGTCGCCGGCGATGGCCGCAAGGGACTTGCGCTGTTCGAGGCGAGCCGGTTCGATCTGTTGTTTCTCGATATCTTCATGCCTGGCATGGATGGGCTGGAGACGATGCGTCACATCCGGGCGCTGGCTCCGGCCATTCCGATCATCGTCATTTCCGGCCGCTCGATCACGCCGGATGCCTATGCGGAGCCGGACTTCCTGAAGATGGCGACCAAGCTCGGCGCGGTGGCAAGCCTGCAGAAGCCATTCAGGCCCGCGGCGCTGCTCGCCGCGGTCGATGGCTGCCTGAAGGCCGGCGAGCCGGAGGGGTCCGATGTCAGCTCCGGCCGCAGATAACGAGGGCTCCGCTGCTTCAGGCCAGATCGACCGCGATCATCCCGGAAATGCCGCGACGAGCATCCCCATGACGCTCGCCACGCGGCTGGCCATCGCCATGATCCTGCTGGTGGCGGTCACCGTGGCCGCGGTGGGCTGGCTGGGCTATCGCAACACCAGCCAAGCCGTCATTCCGCGGGTGCTGGAGCGGGTCGAAGCCCAGTCACGGCTGCTCGCGACCAATCTTGAATCATACGTCGCCGGCGTGCGCGGCGATCTGATCGGCTATCACGCCGCCGCGGCCATCCAGGGCCTGATCCGTGCCCATATCGGCGGCGGAGTTGATCCTACTGACGGTGTCTCCGAGCAAACCTGGCGAGAGCGTATCGCGACACGGTTGGCGGCCGAGATCGACGCGAAGCCCATCTACGGGCAGTTTCGAATCATCGGCGTTGATAACGATCAGCTCGAGCTGGTTCGTGTCGATCGCTCCGGCCCCAACGGAGCCGCGCGGATCGTCCCCGACAGTGAGCTCGAGCGCAAGGGCGATCGAACCTACTTCCAGGAGGCGATCCGACTCGGGCCTGGCGAGATCTATATTTCGGCCGTCGAGCTCGCCACGCGGCAGGGGGGAACCACGGCCCCTCACGTTCCGACCCTGCGGGCGGCGATGCCGCTCTTCGCGCCGGGCGGCAAGCCGTTCGGCATCATCGTCACCAATGTCGACATGCGCCCGGCGCTCGACCAGGTCCGATCGACCGCGAGCTCCGGAGGAGACATCTACCTCGTGAACGGGCGCGGCGACTATCTCGTCCACCCCGATCGCGCGCGCGAATTCGGCACATTGCGTGACCGTCCCGACGATTGGCGCAAGGACTTTCCGTATTTCGCGGCTCTGGCGGGCACACGGGAAGGATCTACGCGGCTCATGACCGATGGGTCGGGCAAGCCAAGCGGCGCGGCCATCGCCCCTGCGCTGCTGGCTGGCAAGGAATGGGTCGCGATCATCGAGACGATTCCCGCGCCTGTGTTTGGCGTGGTCCCGGCGGCGATCCAAAAGACGTCCCTGCTGGTCGGCTTCCTGGCCGTGCTCGCGGCAGCTTCGCTTGCGGTGCTCCTGTCACGTTCGCTGACGCGGCCGATCGGTCGCCTGACCGCGGCCGTGGAGGCGATCGGCCGCGGCCGTCACGCCGACATTCCCGTCGACGCCAGCGGCGAGACCGGCGTGCTGGCACGCGCCTTCGCCCGGATGGTCGAGGAGACGCGGGCGAAAACGGCCGCGCTCGAGCGCGAGATCGAGGAGCATCGCCGCACCGAGGAAGCGCGAAGCCATCATGCGGCGCGCGAGCATTTGTTCAGCGCCGCCGTCGAATCCTCCGACGACGCGATCGTGATGCAATCGCTCGATGCCATCATCACGGGCTGGAATCCCGCAGCCGAACGCCTCTATGGCTATTCGGCAGGCGAGGCGATCGGAAAATCCACCGCGATCATCGTCCCGCCCGACCGCCGTAACCATGGCAAGGACTATCTGGCACGGATCGCGCGGGGCGAGCCGATCGAGCGGTTCGAGACGGTGCGCCTGCGCAAGGACGGCACGCCGGTCGAGATTTCGCTCAGCCTGTCGCCGATCAGGGGGCCTTCGGGCGAGATCATCGGCGCCTCCGGGACAGCGCACAGCCTCACCGAGGCGCGGCGGGCCGAGCGGCAGCTGCAGCAGCAGATCGAGGAACGCCGGCAGATCTTCGAGACCTCGCAGGATCTCATCATGATCATGGATGCGCGGGGCCATATCGCGCAGATCAGTCCGAGCAGCGAGACCATTCTCGGCTACCGGCCGGATCAGATGATCGGCCGCAGCGGCGCCGACTTCATTCATCCCGATCATCTGGAGCAATCGCGCGAGGACATGCGCGCGCTGCGGCGCGGCGAGCGCCCCAAGCTCGGCGACACGCGCTGCTTCCACCGCAATGGGCACGAGGTCTGGCTGTCGTGGCTGGGCAGCTGGTCCGAGCAGGCGCATCGCTTCTTCTTTGTCGGGCGCGACATGACGGAAGCGCGGCTCGCGCAGGAATCGCTGCGCGAGAGCGAGCGGCTCGCCCGCAATATCGTCGAAACCTCGCTCGACGCCTTCATCCAGACCGACGAGACCAGCAGCATCCTGAACTGGAACTCGCAGGCCGAACAGCTGTTCGGCTGGCGACGCGACGAGGTGCTCGGCAAGAGCACGATCGACCTCATCGTCGCCGAGAGCGAACGCGACAGGGTCAGGGCCGGCCTGAAGCAGTTCCTGGAGAACGAGGACGGCAGGACGCTGAACCGCCGCCGCGAGCTGATGTGCCGCCGCCGCGACGGCAAGGAATTCAGGGCCGAGGTCAGCGTCACCGCGCTGAAGCGCCGCGAGGGCCTGCTGTTCAACGTGTTCTATCGCGATCTCACCGACAAGATCGCGGCCGACGAGCGCATCCGGCACGCCGAGAAGATGGAGGCGATCGGCCAGCTCACCGGCGGCGTGGCGCACGATTTCAACAACATCCTCACCGTCATCACCGGCACGATCGAGATCCTCGCGGAGGCCGTCGAGAAGGAGCCGGAGCTTGCCGCCATCACCAAGATGATCGACGAGGCGGCCGCGCGCGGCGCCGACCTGACCCAGCACCTGCTCGCCTTCGCGCGCAAGCAGCCGCTCCAGCCGCGCGAGATCGACATCAACTCGCTGGTCGTCGACACCGCGAAGCTGTTGCGGCCGACGCTGGGCGAGCAGATCCAGATCGAATCGGTGTTCGAGGACGAGAACTGCGTCGCGATCGTCGATCCCAACCAGCTCACCACCGCGATCCTCAACCTCGCGCTCAACGCGCGCGACGCCATGCCCGGTGGCGGCAAGCTGATCGTGGAGACCGGCGCCGCCTATCTCGACGAGGTCTATGCCAGCGTCAACGACATCCGCCCCGGCCATTACGTGCTGATTGCCGTGAGCGATACCGGCAGCGGAATCCCTGCGAACATCCTGACCAGGGTGTTCGACCCCTTCTTCACCTCGAAGGGACCGGGCAAGGGCACCGGGCTCGGGCTTTCGATGGTCTACGGCTTCATCAAGCAGTCCGCCGGCCACATCAAGATCTACAGCGAGGAAGGCCACGGCACCACGATCAAGATGTATCTGCCCCCCGGCAAGACGCCGACGGCGGCCGGCGAGGGGGTGACGCCGGCGACGATCGAGGGCGGACACGAGACGATCCTGGTGGTCGAGGACGACCGGCTGGTGCGAGACTACGTGCTGGCGCAGCTGCATTCGCTGGGTTACGTCACCTTGCAGGCCGCGAACGCCGCGGAGGCGCTCGCGATCGTCGCCGCCGGGAAGCCGTTCGACCTTCTGTTCACCGACGTCATCATGCCCGGCAAGATGAACGGACGGCAGCTCGCCGACGAGCTCCTGAAGACGCGCCCGGATCTCAGGGTGGTCTATACGTCAGGCTATACCGAGAATGCGATCATCCATCACGGCCGGCTGGATTCCGGCGTGATGCTGCTGGCCAAGCCTTATCGCAAATCGGATCTGGCGCGCATCATCCGCAAGGCGCTGGGCGCCTGAAACGCGTGGCCCGGATGGAGCGCAGCGCAATCCGGGGCAGTCTTGCCGCTCGCGCGAGCCCCGGATTGCGCTGCGCTCCATCCGGGCTACGCAAGGTCGCTGACAGAGCTCTCGTAGGGTGGAAGGCGCACTTATGCCGTGCCCACGATCTCTTTCTACATCGTCTAACGCTACGACGCGCGCTGCGCCGCGGTCATCACGATGCGGATCAGATCGGCGGCGTTGCGCGCGCCGAGCTTCTTCATGATGTTGGCGCGGTGATCCTCGATGGTGCGCGGGCTGATGCCGAGCGTGCGGCCGGCCTCCTTGTTGGACGCGCCGGTAGCAAACTGCTCGAGCACCTCGCGCTCCCTGCGCGTCAGCGGCTCGCGTCCGGGGAAATGCAGCGAGCCGAATTTCGGCGAAGCGCTCTCCGCCTGCCTGCGCGCATAAGCGCCGATCGCTTCGTCGAGCCGGCCGACGATCTCGCTGCCGCGGAACGGCTTCTCGATGAAGTCGAGCGCGCCGCTCTTGATCGCGCCCACCGCCATCGCGATGTCGCCCTGTCCGGAAATCATGAAGATCGGTGCCGGATAGTCCTCGCCCTGCAGCTCCTTGAGAATGTCGAGGCCCGACTTTCCGGGAATGTTCACGTCGAGCAGGATCGCAGCAGGCGTGCGGTTTCGCGCGACGGAGAGCAGCGCTGCGCCGTCCGCAAAACAGATCACCTCATAGCCCGCCGCCTTCAACACCATCGACAGGGTGTCGCGAACGGCAGGGTCGTCGTCCACTACGAAGATTTCACCGCGAGAGCTTTGTTCGGCCATGTGCCACATCCGGTTGGCATGAAGGACTCGCGTCCGCCCCAACCGTTTATGGCGTTCGGCGCGGATTCGGCCCACCCGTATTTGTACGGGACATGGACTTAACGCACAAGTAGCGGCAGGGTGCCTAATTGCGGGGTACGGAGAATATCCATGCTAAATTTCGCCGGCACACCCCCGCTCGTCGCGATGGCTGAAACCGACAGCCGTCAGTTGATCGCCGCCGATCTTCGCGCCCTGATCACACGGATCGAGAGCAGCATGCGCCTGATCGACGCAGCCATGATGGAAGCTGGCGTATTGGAAACGGGCGGCGATCCGGCCGGTTCCGCCGATATTTTCGTGCTCGACGACGTCACGCCGCGCTATGCGACGGCGAGCGCCGCCCTCAACGCCTGTCGGGCGGGCCTTGGCCACGCCCTGCAATGTCTGTCGGAATCCGGCACGCCGGGATAGCGCGCGATCGGCACGGCGCGCCGGCCGCATGCCATCGCATGGCAGCTCCGCGAACCCTAGGCGCGGTGCCGTTCCACGATCGCGTCGGTGGCGACACCACCCCAGGTGTGGATCGCGGGAAGGCCCATCGCGGTCTTGCCGAGATTGGCGAGGCTGATGCGCAGGGCCGCAAGGTCGAGCGGTTTCGGCAGGCTCTGCAGCTCGATCCCGACGGACCGGGCGAAGCTGCGGGCAGCGCTGCGGCGCTTGCCGTCCATGCCGCTGATGACGATCACGGCACCGCCGAACTTCGCAGCCGCCATCTCGCGCAGCACGTCGATGCCGTCGCCGTCCTCCAGCACGAGATCCAGCGTCACGCAATCGAAGCGGGCGGCGCGCAGCTTCTCGATCGCATCCGCCACGGACGGCGCCACGGTGACCTCGTGTCCGGCCTGTTTGGCGGCGACCGTGATCAGGCTGCGCTGCGTGGCATCGTCGTCGACCACCAGAAGCTGAAGCGGACGCCGCTCAGTGCCGTCGGCCAGGTTTGACGTGATGGGCGAAAGAGAACTTCTGGGCATTTCCGTATCCTGAGATTGAGACCGTCAATGGATACGATGTTCGCGCTTAAGCCACGTAAAGCCGCCCTCGCGAATTCGTTTTGATATCTTCAGAAAATGTGAAGCAAGAGATCGGAAGGACGGCAATGGACGCGGCGGATCACGCCGCGGCGTCGTGGCCGCCGGCCGCTCCGCGCTTCTTCCTGTTCTTGCCGCGCAGGAACTGGATGTCCATTTCGGCGCCGTTGACGCGGATCAGTTCGCAGCGGCGATAGGCAAGTCCCGTGGACGACAGCAGCAGGAAGAACTCTTTCAGGTTCAACCCCTGGATCGAGCCTTCCACCGTGAGAACGGCGTCGGTGTCGGAGATCGCGTTGAGCTTGCAGTCGCGGCGCCAGGTGCCGTCGATGGCCATGATGCAGACATCATAGCCACGACTGAAAGTCACGCGTTCCGTACCCTTGCCATCCTCGGCCATGTCTATCGCCCTGCCATGACCGCCAGGCGCGGCGCCGCGCCGGCGAGAGCCGGCTTGGCGGCAGCAGTGCGCGGATCGTTCGGCTTGTAGAGGCCGCGCCGCTCCGGAATCGGGCGGAACGTGTCGGTCAGGCCGACCACGGTTTCGGCCGCGCCCAGCACCAGGAAGCCGTCGGGCTCGATCTGGCGCGCCAGCCGGTTGAAGATGTTGATCTTGGTGTCCTGGTCGAAATAGATCAGCACGTTGCGGCAGAAGATGACGTCGAACGTGCCGAGCTGCGAGAAGTCGTGCAGCAAATTGAGCTGGCGATGCTGGATCATCGCCCGCAATTCGGGATTGACCTGCCAGGTCTCGCCGGTCTGCTTGAAATATTTGACCAGCATCTGGATCGGCAGACCGCGCTGCACTTCGAACTGGCTGTAGATGCCGGCCTTGGCCTTCTCCAGCACCTCCTGCGACAGATCGGTCGCGATGATCTCGATGCGCCAGCCGGTGAGGGCCGCGCCCATCTCCTTCAAGCACATCGCCAGCGAGTAAGGCTCCTGCCCGGTCGAACCGGCGGCGCACCAGATGCGCACACTGCGTCTGGCGGCACGTGCCTTGATGACCTCCGGCATGATGGTGTCGCGGAAATGATCGAACGGGACCTTGTCGCGGAAGAAGAAGGTCTCGTTGGTGGTCATGGCTTCGACCACGTCGGTGATCAGCTGACGCGCGCCGCCTTGCAGCTTCTGCACGAGCTCCGGAATACCGGAGAGGCCCGCCTTGCGGGCGAGCGGCAGCAGCCGGCTTTCGATCAGATATTGCTTGTCTGCGGAAAGGTCGAGCCCGGAATTGTCCTTCAGGAACTTACGCAGGTACTCATACTCGGTCGGGGTCACTGGTAGCCTCTTCGAAGCTGTACTGGAACACTCTGGCCAAAATGCGCGGGCCAGACTCACTCAGACCATGGCTTGTCCGACCGGGAGCAAGCCGACCTCAGCAAACTTGTCGGCGATGATGTCTTTGTCGAAAGGCTTCATGATGTACTCGTTGGCGCCGCCGCTGAGCGCCTGGGCGATATGAGCCACATTGTTCTCGGTGGTGCAGAACACCACCTTGGGCTGGTCGCCGCCGGGCAGGCGGCGCATGTGGCCCATGAATTCGAAACCGTCCATCACGGGCATGTTCCAGTCGAGCAGCACCGCATCCGGCAGCTGCCGCTGGCAGATTTCGAGCGCCTTCGAGCCGTCCTCGGCCTCGGTCACTTGGAATTCCAGGCCCTCCAGGATCCGACGCGCGATCTTGCGCACCACGCTGGAATCGTCGACCACCAAGCAGGTTTTCATTTTGGTTCTCCGGCTCCGATGTTTCGTTGGCTCACGCGGCCATTTGCACTTTGGTTTCGAGGTCGAGGACGCGATCGACGTCGAGGACGACCATGAGCTGACCGTCGAGGCGGTGGACGCCGCCGGCGAGCTTGGCCATGCGGGGATCGAGGTTGACGGGGTTCTCTTCCATGCCGGCCTCGGGCAGGCGCAGCACCTCGCCGATCTGGTCGATCAGCAGGCCATAGGATTCGCCGCGCAGGTCGACGCCGACCGCCATCGGCACCTTGCCGTCCTCGGGCTGCGGCAGGCCGAGACGGGCGCGCATGTCGACCACGGTGACGATGCGGCCGCGCAAGTTCAGCACGCCCGCGATCTCGCGCGAGGACAAGGGCACGCGGGTGACGCGCTCCGGCATGAACACGTCCTGGACGCGGGAGATCGGCAGGCCGAACAGCTGGCCGCCGATCATCGCGGTGACGTATTCGACCATGGCGCCTTCGGCGGATTGGGTCTTGTTGGTGGCCATAAGCGTATCTCCTGATCCCGTTGGTTACGCCGCTGCCCGGCTCAGCTCGGAGGCGCCGGCGGCGCCCGCGGTCTGCTCCTTCAGCGCCGCGATCAGACCGGGACGGTCGAACTTGGCGACATAGTCGTGGAAGCCGGCCTGACGGCCGCGCTCGATCGCCGCCGGCGACACCAGCGCGGAGAGGCCGATGATCGGCATCGAGCCGAGATTGTTGTCCGAGCGGATCACCTCGGCGAACTCGAACCCGTTCATGTCGGGCATCTCGATGTCGGTCAGCACCACGTCGAAGCTCTGCGCGCGCAGGGCAGCCAGGCCCTCCTGCGCGGTCGGCGCGGTGCGGACGCGGTATCCGGCGGCCTTGAGGACCGGGGCCAGCATGTTGCGGAAGAACGCAGAGTCGTCGACCAAGAGCACCGACTGCGAGTGCAGCGACGGCTTCATCTCCTTGCGGGTGAACCAGTCGGAGAACGCCATGGGCAGGAAGTGGCCGACGTCGATCACCTCGGTGGCCTGGCCCTTGATCACGGCCGAACCGAGGATGCCGGAGGAGGAGCCGCCGACCTCGATGTTGAGGCGTTCCTCGACGATGTCGATGATCTCGTCGACGACGAGGCCCATGGAGCGGCCGTCGTCGGCGAACACCAGGATCGGCTGGGCGCCCTGGCTTGCAATGGTGACGCCGTCCATGGCGACGAGCGGCATCAGCTGCTCGCGGTACTGCACCATGTAGCGGCCGTTACTGAACTCGATCTTGTCGGCGGGCAGCTCTTCGAGGCGCGTGACGAGCCCGAGCGGGACCGCCTTGGGCTGCGCCGAGCCGGCGCGGAAGACGAGGAGCGAGGTGGTCTGCTCGCCCGAGCCGATGTGGTGCGCGCCGTTCTCGTCGCCCATGTCATGGGCCGAGGAGCCGGCGGCGCCGAGCGCCTTGGCAATGCCGTTGGGGTCGATGATCATGATCACAGCGCCATCGCCCAGGATGGTGTTGCCGGAGAACATGTCGATGTGACGCAGTTTCGTCGACATCGGCTTGACCACGATTTCTTCGGTGTGGAACACGCCGTCGACGACGATGCCAAAAGTCTGGCTGCCGACCTGGGTGACCACGATGAAGCCGTTCTCGGGATCGGAGGCCGCGCCGTCGTCGATCTTCAAGAGCTTCTTCAGGTGGATCAGCGGCAAGAGCTTGTTGCGCAGACGAAGGACCGCGGTGTCCTTGATGCGCTCGATGCGGTGCTCGGAGTTGGCGCGGGCGCGGACCAGCTCGACCACCGAGAGCTGCGGGATCGCAAAGCGGTCGCCGGCGGCTTCCACGATCAGGGCCGAGACGATGGCCAGCGTCAGCGGGATCTTGATGGTGACGGAAGAGCCCTCGCCGGCCACCGACTTGATGTCGATGGTGCCGCCGATCTGGTCGATATTGGTGCGCACCACGTCCATGCCGACGCCGCGGCCGGAGACCGAGGTGATGGCGGCCGCGGTCGAGAAGCCCGGCGCGAAGATGAACTTGTGGATCTGGGCTTCGCTCATCTTCTCGAGCTCGGCCTCGGTGACGAGGCCTGAGGAGATCGCCTTGGCCTTGATCTTCTCGGTGTTGAGGCCGCGGCCGTTGTCGGCGATGCAGATGATGATGTGGCCGCCCTCGTGATAGGCGGACAGGCGGATGGTGCCCTGCTCGCCCTTGCCGCTGGCGAGGCGCTCGGCGGGGGTCTCCAGACCATGATCGGCGGAGTTGCGCACCATGTGGGTGAGCGGGTCCTTGATCAGGTCGAGCACCTGGCGGTCGAGTTCGGTGTCGGCGCCATGCATCTCGAGTTCGATCTGCTTGCCGAGTTCGCTCGAGAGGTCGCGGACGATGCGCGGCAGCTTCTGCCAGGCATTGCCGATCGGCTGCATGCGCGTCTTCATGACGCCCTCCTGCAGCTCGGCGGTGACGTTGGACAGGCGCTGCAACGGCACCTTGAACTCGGTGTCCTCGTTGCGGCGGGAGATCTCCAGAAGCTGGTTGCGGGTCAGGACCAGCTCGGAGACCATGGTCATCAAATGCTCCAGCGTATCCACGTTGACGCGGATCGACTGGTTGGCGATGCGGTCGCCTTCGGAGGCGCCCTCGTCGGCCATCGACTTCTTCGGGGCGGCCTTCTCCTTGGCGGGCTTGGCCGCTTCCTTCGCAGCGGGTGCAGGAGCCGGGGCTTCGGCGGCCGGCGCCGGCGCAGCCTCGACCTTGGCAACAGGCGCTTCGATCGCGGTCTCGCGGAAGGCGCGCTCGAGCTCGTCGAGCGAGACTTCGCCGGGGCGCAGCGGACGCTCCAGGGTCTGGTCGATCAGCGTGCCCGTGGTCAGGTCCTTGGCGGGCGCGGCAGCAGCAACAGGTGCCTCCGGCGCCAGCGGCGGGGCCTCGGTGACAGGAGCAGCAGCACCCGCCGCCATAGCCGCCATGCCCTGCTCGACCATCGCTTCCAGCTTGTCGATGAGATCGCGGTCGTTCCCCTCGGGCTCGGCCTCGGTCGCCTCCAGGCCTGCCAAAATCTCCTTGATGCGGTCGATCGAGGACAGGATCACCGTGACCGCCTGGCCCGTCACCGGCATGCCGTCGCGGAATTTGCCCATCAAGGTCTCGCCGGCATGCGCCAGCGCTTCGAGCCGGGGCAGTCCGAGGAAGCCGCACGTGCCCTTGATGGTGTGGACCAGGCGGAAGATGTTATCCAGGATCTTGGCGTTGTTCGGCTCCTGCTCGAACTTCACCAATTGATTGTCCACGGTGTCCAGGCTCTCGCTGGTCTCCGTCAGAAACTCCCGCAACAGATCATCCATGAGCTACGCCTTACTGACCTGAACCCTGGGACCTCGACGCCTGAGCCACCCTTGGCACGGACGGAAGCCCTCCTCTGGATCGTTAGACATCCCCTTTCACAGTCCCGTTAATTTCATCCTCCGTGCTAATACGGATATTGAAGAGAAGTTTGCGGTTCGGCGGCGTGCGGCAACGCTTTTCGGCAAACCCGGCTCCGTGCCGCCGCAGCTTGGAGTCGCGCAGTAAACGGGCCGATAACAGTGAGACGGCGCGCGCGGGAAAGCCCTGCCCATGAAGTGCGATAGGCACGGCCTGCGGGACGTCGACCCGAGCCGTCCGCAATCGGGAGCGCACCCGGGCCCCCTGTTTCGCGTGGTCGCCGCGACCTGCGAGGTCCGCACATGCGGTAAACGAACGGTTACCCTGTCGCCATGGCGGCCTGCGCCGCGCTAACCCAACCGCGCGGCCGAGGTCATGCCGCCGTCGGGACGATGCTCCGCCAGGCAATCGTTGATGGCGGCGAGCAGCGCATGCGGCGTGAACGGCTTGCGCAGGCAGCGTGCGGCACCGAGCTCCAGTGCCATCCGAAGAAAATCCGGTGCAGGCGAATTCAGGTCGGCGAAAGCATAGCCGGACATCGCGATCAACGGAACGACCGGCGCACGCTCGTGAAAGATCCGGATCGATTCGAACCCGCGCATGTGCGGCATGAAGATATCGATGATCATCAGATCGAATTGTCCATGTTCGAGGGCACGCAGGCCGGCTTCGCCTCCCTCGGCAATCGTCACTCGAAAATTGTTGCGCTGAAGATAGACATCGATGGCCATGCACACCATCGGGTCGTCGTCGACAACGAGAATGTGGCGTAGACTTTCGGTCCCCGTATGAGCTTCCGGTTTCGGCGATTCAATAATTGAACCGTGGGGCACGCCGTTCTCCTTTGCTTTCGAACAAGAGAGGAATGGTCGCAAACGTCATTGGCGGAACGAGCAAGACGGAGACGACGGAGATAAAATCCGCGGTCGTCGGCCGCCAAGGTTCAAGGCAATGTCGGATCATCGTAAGCGCTCGTCCGGCGGACGAGGCGGGGCGAGTGGACCGGCATCCGATGCCAGCACGGGTGCAATGCTTCCGGCTCATGAAGGCCCCCTTACCGCTTTTTCCTGCATGCCCTTGCAGGACACGCGCCGTCACGAGCGAATCAGCGCGCCATTCATATTTCCGCCGCAAATGAGACAGCCTGTCTGCCCTCTAACGGGTATATGGACGACGCCACAACCTTTACAATAGTATTTGTTCGCCGTGCAGCTGAACGACGAACGGACGCCGCGCCGATCGTCGATCGAACCCCTCGGATTGACCTGCATGACCGCAAGCGGGCGGCCGCCCAATCAGATCCTGCAACTGCTCGACGTCGCGGGTTTCAATCTGCTGCGTCCGCATCTCGCGACGATCGAAATGGTCAGGAAGTCTGTCTTGGGCGAAGCCGGGACCGCGCTGAGATATGTGTACTTTCCGCATGGCGGATCGGTTTCGATCACGGTGGGCCTGTCCGAGGGACAGATGATCGAGGTTGCGATGCTGGGCCGCGACAGCGTCGTGGGCGGCGGTGCGGCGCTTGCCGACGGCATCGCGCCGACGGACGCGGTCGTGCTGTTCCCCGGCGCGGCTTCCACGCTTGAAATAGCGGCTTTCCGCGCTGTCGCCGCCGCAAGCGCGCCGTTTCGCGAGCTGATGGTCCGGCACGAGCAGTCCTTGCTCGCGCATGCGCAGCAGTCGCTGCTCTGCAATACGTTGCACCCGGTCGAAGCGCGGCTCGCACGCTGGCTGTTGCGGGCCCGCGACCTGTCCGACAGTGAAATACTGCCGCTGACCCAGGAGGCGCTGGCGCAGATGATGGGCGTACGGCGCAATGCCGTCTCGCTGGTCGCGCACGCGCTGCAGCGTGCCGGCATCATCCATTACAGCCGGGGCCAGATCGAAATCCTCGATCTGCGGGCATTGGAGAAGACGTCCTGCGACTGCTATGCGGCGGTAAAGGCCCAACATCTGCGTCTGGTGGGAGCCGTGCCGTGAGGATGACTCCAGCCCTCAATCGTGTGCCGGCGTGAATGCAGCATCCGGGGAACGATCGCCGGGGCGGACATCTTGTCCCAATTGCCAATATATCCCGGCGGGAACATGATGGAACCTACCCGTGCAGGACGTGATGTCGCGTGTCGCGAGACGAGCGCGCGGGAAACGGGAGGCAGCTTTGGAAACGATGGTGCGCTCGTCCAACGGTTTCCTGTCCTCACTGCCGGCAGACGATTATGAATTGATCCGCCCGCATCTGCGAACAGTTGATCTGCCCCACGAGGCGGTGCTGGTCGAGACCGGCGAGGCGCTGAAGCGCGCTTATTTTCCTCACCGCGGCGTCATCTCGCTGGTGGTGAAACTCGCCAAGGGCGAACATGTCCAGGTCGCCATGATCGGCCGTGACAGCCTGCTCGGGGCGCTCTCGACCCTGGGCGATGCATGTGCGTTGAACACCGCCATCGTGCTGGTGCCGGGCCTTGCGTCGGTGATGGATCTCGACCGGCTGCGGATCGCCGCCGATCAGAGCAGCACCCTGCGCACCTTGCTGACGCGCCACGGACTGGCGGTCTACGTCCAGGTCCAGCAGACCGCGGGCTGCAACGCGGCCCATCCGGTGGAGTCGCGGCTGTCGCGCTGCCTGTTGCACACGCACGACCTGTCGGGCGACTACCGCCTGCTGCTGACCCAGGAGGCCATGGCGCAGATGATCGGAGCGCGGCGCAACAGCGTGTCGCTGGTGGCCAATACCTTGCAGCAGGCCAATTTCATCCATTACAGCCGCGGACACATCCAGATCGTCAACCTCGACGGCCTGCGCCAGACGGCGTGCGAGTGCTACGCCACCGTCAAGGCCCAGTACGACCGGCTGCTCGGCGCGCGCTGACCGCGGCCCGCATGGTGAACCGCCGGCTAACGCCGGCCTGCAAACACCTGATGTCCCGCTACCGGAACTGAAATTCGAATGCCGTAGAGACGGCGACGTGCCCTCGCGCGGGACGTACCGCGCGACAATGACCAATGATCAGGCAAGGCCATGTTTGACGTCACCATCGCGCCCGCGCAGCAAGTGCTCGATGCCGAACCCGCACGCGAGCCGCGCGCCTATGAAGCACTGGTGCGCGAGATCGGCGAGGATGGTGCGAGTGAAGTGCGCGACGTGTTCTGGAGCGAGACCTGCGCGCGCCTGCAGCTCTTCCGCACGCTCTCGCTCGCGCAACACCACGCCAGGATCGCGCGCGAAGCGCATTCGCTGAAGAGCGCGGCCGGAACGTTCGGCTATGTCAGGCTCGCGGCGCTGGCGCTCGTGCTGGAGAAGACCGCGGACAGGCTCGGCGATGTCGAATTCCGCGACCTGCTGGACCTGATGGATGCCGCCTACGCCGCCGCGCGCGCACAGGAGCCGCCGCGCTAACCACTCGGGCGTGCATTCCCGCCGTACTTCTACGGCGTGCGATTTTTAGAGATGGCTAATCATAGGTGGCGATAGTCCCGGAAAACCAGGAGGGTTTTCCATGTTCACCTACGAGACCGCGGACCAGAAAGAGGTTCGCCGCTTCCGCATCGCTCAGTTCAACGGCCGCATGGCGACGGTGAAGGCTGGCGAGTCGACGGTGACCGGCTTCGTGCGTTCGGTGCTGGAGCAAGAATCGACCATGCCTCCCCGCTGGACCATCACGATCATCCCGAACGGGCCGAGGGAAGAGATCAAGCCGCTGCGCCCCGCCTCGCGCGCGCGTCCCTTCGCCGAGGACTATTTCTGAGCGCGATCGGGCTTTCCGGACTTCCGGAGAGAGATCTCGGGTCTTGCCGGCGCCGCCTGCCGGCAATGCAACACGCCAGCCTCAGTCGATTGAATGCAGCAGCGCCGCACGGACGAGGTCCGCGGTGTTGCGCGCACCGAGTTTGCGCATCGCCTCGGCCCGATGGCTCTCGAAGGTGCGCGGACTGATCTGCATCCGAAGTGCCCCCTGCTTGTTCGAGTAACCTTCGCTGATCAGCCTCAGCACCTCGCGCTCGCGCTTGGTCAGGCGCTTCTGGCCCGCCAGGCCGAGCAGTTCGGTGCTCGGCACGCGCTGGGCGGGCTGTGCGCGCATCGCCTTGGTCTCCGCGTCCTCGACGCTGGACGGGATCGGCAAGCCGCCCTTGCCAGGGCCGGCAAGCTGCTTGACCAGGCCGCAGACGCGCTCGGTCTGCGCCAGCGCATTCTCGACCACCCGCTGCAGATAGGCACGGTCGCCGGTCACAGGCGCGAGCTGATCGCTGTGATGCTTGATCTCGCCCATATAGAGCAGCAGCGCGGTCAGGGGGCCGTTGAGCTCGCGGGCGATGGCAGCGGCCATTTCGTCGGCCGCCTTGGCCCGGGCGGCGCTCAGGCGGACGAAATCGAGCTCTTCAGTTGGAGCAGCGCTGCTTTCGTACCATTCCGACGGCCGCGAATCGGTGGCCGTTTCATTCTGTGACCCCATGTCACTCATTTAGCGGAACCCGGGGCGCTCTGTGGTTAACTTTTTGCTCCGTAAGACTACGGTGATTTTGACGGTTTTGCGCTAAAATGGCGGCGTCGGCACAATTTGTGCTTGAGTCATGCTTCCCTCGACCGCGCAGAGGTTGAGTTTCCCGCCGAATTCCTGGCTAATTCTTGGGCAGACAGGCGAAAACTCCTTAACTGCGGCCTTCGCCGCGAGGGCGCCCCCCGGTTTTTACGGAATAATTAACGGCGACTTGCTTCTCTTGGGGTTGAGAGCGCGCAAATGCCTCCACGCATTGGGCCCGCACGCCCGCGGGAAACGCTGCGAAAGATTGCGTGCCATGAACGAGATCGATCGGCTGTCGGAATTCCTGCAGAGGCTGACGCCGCTGTCGCGCAGCTGTCTGCTCAGCGAACTCGAGCGGCTCGAGCTGTGCGGCATCGACATGCCGGGCTCGGCGGAGATCCAGGCGCGACTGCGCGCCGAATTTCGCAAGGACGGATCGACCCAGGCGCGCGCCACCAGCCCTTCGCGCTACTTCTTCGCGCCGCTCGAGCTGCTGCTGATCGACGGCGCGCCCGAGCACGCCAACATGGGGCGGATCTCGCGCAACACCCTCACGCCGATCTGGGAGTGGATCTGCCGCGATCTGCTGCCGACCATGGCACGCGACTACATCAAGGCGATCGGCGACCAGGTCGCCGCCAACAACCCGAAGGAAGTCCTGAAGATCGCGTCGACCTTCCAGACCAAGGTCGTCAAGGTTCTCGAGAGCACGTTCGCTTCGGCGGAGAGCGCCGAATTCGCTCGCGGCAAGCTCGCGCAGTACACGGCATCACGCAGCGCCTTCGACGACGTCAAGAAGATGCTGCATGTGCTGCGCGCCGGCAATGCGCTGCCGAAATTCAACGAGAAGCTGCCCGAGAAGATCGCGAAGTTCGGCGACGGCCAGGTTGCCCAGATCACCGCGCAACTCGACGCCTTCAAGAAGGCCCATCCGGAAGCACTGCCCTTCGCGCTGGCGCTGGTGGCGCGGCGCCTCGCGACGTCCTGGCAATTGGCGCGCCTCGCCACCAAGGCTGCCGCGAGCAAGAGCGCCGCTGACGTCGCCGCCACGCCCTATGCCTGCGTCATCCCCATGGTGCTCGACCGGCTCGACGACAAGCGCCTCGCGCTTCGTGTCGCGCTCCGGCACAACCGGGTGCTGGTCGCGCGCGATCTGCTCGCCGATATCTACGACACCGAATATGCGCTCAAGGTGCGCATCGACGGCATCGAGAATTGCGAATGGGGCGTCCGCCTTCAGCAATTGATGGACGCGATCGCGGCCCTGGTGTCCGCCGAGGTCAGCCGCTTCCCGTCCAATGTCGGCCATATTCTCGGCTCGCGCCGGCTGCGCAGCCATGACACGATCGGCGGCAAGCTGACCTATCTGGCCTGGAAGGGGCGCGACGCGATGCAGGACGGCGCCGCAGCGTTTCGCAAATTGATCGGACAGAGCTGATATCGCACGTCGCGCTTAATGCGCGCGAGGCAGGCATAGGAAGCGATCGAGAAATCGCCCTGACATCACGACCCTGAACCACCAATACATCAACCGCCGCGTCGTCATTGTCGCAAATCCTCGACAGCCCACCACCGGCTACGCGGAGCAATAGCGCAAGTGCAGCAATACGCGTGTGATGCGTTTCACATTCGCGGCGGCACGCGCGGCCGCGTTGTCGCAGCATCTCCGCGCGCACTGGCGAAACATGCCCGCACCGCGCGAACGCGAGCCGTCCCCTGCCCACCCTCGCTCGTTGGTTAGGGTGGACGACTGACACACTGTCCACGGACGGCGCTCCATTCACCATCGGCGTCGCGCACGGCCGGTCGCGCATCGCAAAATGGCGTCTTAAATTAATCTTCCGATGGTGTTGCAGGTGCTTCGAAAGGATACATCACGTCATCGCTCACCAGCGTCCGCCGGCGCGCAGGTTGCGCCCATGTTGCGCGATCGAAGATCTGCATGCGCGTGCAGCCGTTGCGCGTGAGGTGCTGGGGTATGCGAGTTGTTTTCGAAGAATTCGTCGAAAAATTAGCTCGAGTTGCAGGGTTTAACGTTACTCAAATAATTCAACAACGATGTGAAGCTCACCTTATTTGGACCCACGCTCGCCGTTTAAGAAACCGTCACGGAACGGGAGTGGTATACGATGAACGATGGGATGGTTGAGCTCGTCGGACGAAGGCCTGTGACCTTCGGACGGCGAAAGGTGACGCCGCGCGCCTGCGTGGCCGACAGCAAGCGTCACTTGCGCGCCTTCCTCAGCGAAGTGCTGGAGGATCTCGGCTTCGTCACCAGCGAATGCGCCAGCGCGGACGAGCTGCAGACCGTGCTCGCCACCGAATTGCCGGATCTGATCCTGCTCGGCGTCGCCACCGACGGCATCGAGCCGGGACGGTTTCTGGAGATATTGGTGCGTGAAGCCTTCGCCGGGAAAGTTTTGGCGGTCGGCGCGCGCGAATCCATCATCGTCAGGGCCGTGCGGCAGGTCGGCGAGGAATATGGCCTTGCCATGCTGCCGCCGCTGACCACGCCCTTTGCCGCGGAGACGCTGCGCGAGCGTGTCGCGATGCTGCTGCCGGACGAACCGGCGCCGAGCCCGGCCGTCCATGTCGGCGAAGCCCTGCACGCCGGCTGGCTGGAGCTCTGGTACCAGCCCAAGATCGACGCGCGTACGCTGGTCCGCAGCGGCGCCGAGGCGCTGGTGCGGATGCGGCATCCGACCTGGGGCGTCGTGCCGCCGGCCTATTTCATTCCGGAGCCGCACGATCCGCATTTGCGCGACCTGTCGGAGTTCGTGATCGATCGCGCCATGCAGGACTGGCACTATCTTCTGGAACATCAAAGCCCGGTCGATCTGTCGATCAACCTTCCCGCCTCCTATCTCAGGGATCCGCAGGCGGTGCGCGATCTCTGCCGCCGCGTGCCGACGCATCCGGCCTTCGGCGGGCTGACGGTCGAGATCGACAGCGAGGAGGCGATCCGCGACCTCGATCTCCTGACCGAGGTCGCGCGCGAGGTCGGCCTGCACAATATCGGCCTGTCGGTCGACAATCTCGGCGCCAACTGGCCGGCGCTGATGGAGCTCGACAGAATTCCCTTCGTGAAGCTGAAGGCCGACCGGCAATTCGTCACCGGCAGCGGCAATGACCGGCTCAAGCGCACGGTGTGCCGCCACATCGTCGAGCTCGCGCAGGGCTATGGCGCGCGCAGCGTGGCGCAAGGCGTCGAGAGCCGCGCCGACCTCGTCGCGGCCAACGAGCTCGGCTTCGACCTCGTGCAGGGCTTCCTGTTCGGCAAGCCGATGCCGCTGAAGAAGTTCGCCCGTTCGACGCTGACGAAAACGGTGATGGAGTAAGTTCGCCTGCGGCTCACGTCGTTGAAGGCGCGCGAGACTTGTCGGTCTCGCCCGCGCCTTCGCCGGCCTGCCCTTGCAATCTTCGCGCTCAGGCTTTCGCGGCGCAGGCATCCGCCGGCAAGTGAACACCCGCCTCTCTCGTCGAGTCTCTCGGCGCGGTGCTGGCCTCGGGCGCGAGGTGGATCGCAAAGCCGCTCGCCGCGGGAGGCTCGAGCCCGGGGCGCAGCTGCATGCTTGGAATCAGGTAGTCGCCGCCGTTTTGGCGCCGATACGGAATGGGCGAGGCCGTCGCAAGCGTCCTGACCCTCTCCCGCAAACGTTCGGCCATCGCGTCGAAACCGGCTTCGTCGAGCTTGTCGGCCTTGTAGACGACGAACGGCGGAAGGACGTCGTATCCCGGATAGTAGAGAATGCCGTGATGGATTGGAAACAGCAGGTCGTCGATCGGCCCGTTGATTCCGCGAGCCGAGTAATGCTCCTGCCAGCCGCCGGTCGTCACGATCAGCATCGCCCGTTTGCCCGCCAGCTTGCCTTCGCCGTAGCGATCGCCCCACCGCGTGTCGCTGTGCTCGCCGACGCCATATGCGAAACCATAGGCGAACACGCGATCGACCCATCCCTTGAGGATCGCCGGCATGCTGAACCACCACAGCGGGAATTGCAGAATGAGCGTATCTGCCCATAGCAACTTCTCGATCTCGCCCCTGACGTCGGGGGTGAGCGCGCCGCTTTCGAAAGCCTGCTTGGATGCAGCCGCGGGCGCAAGGCGCGCATCCGTCGGCAGCGCCGGGAAGTCGGCGCGGCCGATGGCCGAGGTCCAGCCCTGCGCGTAAAGGTCCGACACCCGCACGTCGTGGCCCTGCGCCTCGAGCTCTCGGACCGCAACATCCCGCAGCGAGCCGTTGAGCGAACGCGGCTCCGGATGCGCAAAAACTATCAATACCTTCATGATCGGCACCATTCGTTGAGGATGTCCCGCAGCTAGCGCGGCCCCCTGCAATCCGCTAGATGACGGTAATGGATAGGATCATACCGAAAAATGGATAGATCGGAGGTCAGCCTCGAGCGCATGCGCAGCTTCGTGAGGGTCGCCGAGCGGGGAAACCTGTCGGCCGTCGCGCGCGAGCTCGGCGTTGGCCAGTCCAGCGTGACGCGGCACATTCGGGAACTGGAGCAGGCCGTGGGCGTGCCGCTGCTCACGCGGACCACGCGCAGCGTGACGATGACCGAGGAGGGGCGCCGCTATTATGCCGATTGCGTGCAGATCTTGCGCCTGGTCGAGCACGCCGGCGACGAGGCACGCAGCGCCCGCGGCGCGCCCGCCGGAACGATACGGATATCCTGCACCGCGGCGTTCGGCGTGCTCCACGTCAGCCGTCTCATCTTCGCTTTCCAGGACCGCTATCCCGATGTGTCGGTGGACCTCAATCTGACGGACGAACGGGTCGACCTCGTGAGGGAAGGTGTCGATGTCGCGCTCCGCCTGGGGCCGCTCGCCGAGAGCTCGATGAAGCTCAGATCCCTGGGGCAGTCGCGGCGGCTGCTTGTTGCCGCGCCCGACTATCTGACGAGGTGCGGCAGGCCCGCGCGTCCGCTGGACCTCGCAAGCCACCAGGGAATCAGAATGTCCAACGTCGCCGGCAGTGATGTGCTCGTGCTGCAAGGCCGCCGCGGCGGACGCCATGAGGTCCCGTTCACGGGGCGATTGCGCGTGGATCACGGACTTGCCGCGCGAGAGGCGTTAGCGGCCGGCCGCGGCATCGGGCCCACGCATCTGTGGCTCGTCCACGATCTTCTCGCGGCCGGCAGGCTCGAACGCGTGCTCGCGGACTATTCGCCGCCTCCCGTCCCGCTGAGCCTACTGATCGTGCCGGAGCGCTCCGGCGTCGCACGGGTACGGCTGCTGGTCGATTTCCTCGCCGGGCAGATCGCGCGAATTCCCGGAATCGAAAAGGCTCAGTCGGGCAGGCGACAGAGCTAACGTGCCGTCAGGCAAACCGCCGCGCGAAGAACACGCAGGCGACCACGAGCACGGTCGCGGCGATCATGCTCCAGGCGACGGGCTCGTGCAGCAGAAGGCCCGCGAGCGCGAGGCCGAAGAACGGCTGGAGCTGTTGCAACTGGCCGACCCGCGCGATGCCGCCGAGCGCGAGGCCGCGGTACCAGAAGATGAAGCCGACGAACATGCTGAAGATCGAGACGTAAGCGAGCCCGACCCAGGCGGGCACGCTGATGCCGCTCCATGCGGACGGCCAGGTGAGAAGCGCGACCGGCAGCATCAGCGGCAGAGCAAGCAGCAGCGCCCAGGAGATCACCTGCCAGCCGCCGAGCCGGCGCGACAGCGCCGCGCCTTCGGCATAGCCGAGGCCGCACAACACGATCGCGGCCACCATCAGGAGATCGCCGGTGAACGAGGCCGATCCGTCGCCGGACAAGGCAAAGCCGGCCACCGTGGCACTGCCGAGACCCGCGAACAGCCAGAACAGCGGCTGCGGCCGCTCGCCGCCGCGCACGACGGCGAAGACCGCCGTCGACAATGGCAACAGGCCGATGAAGACGATGGAATGCGCGGAGGTGATGTGCTGGAGCGCGAGCGCGGTCAGCAGGGGAAAGCCGACCACGACACCGACGGCGACGATCGTGAGGGAGACGAGATCCTTGCGCTGCGGCCGCGCCTGACGGAGCAGACCGAGCACGGCAAGACCGATCAGCGCCGCGATGACCGCGCGCACCGAGGTCAGGAACAGCGCGGAGAAGCCGCCGACCGCGACGCGCGTCGCCGGCAGGGAGCCGCTGAAGATGATGACGCCGAGAAGTCCGTTGCCCCAGCCGCTGCCCGCAGATTGCATCGCCGTCCCATTGTCCTGTGTCGCGACACTGAGCCCTCGGCGGTGGCGAGACCAGTGACAATCCAGTACAATCCGGCAAAACTGTGTGGGTATGGAAGGTCATACACTTTGGACAGCGAGGCGCAAACCAGGGGACGCGGCGGCAGGCGGACCATCGACGTGATGAGCGCGATCCGCGCCAAGGTCGCCGGCCGCGCGCTCGGTGCCGGCGACCGCCTGCCGTCGATCCGCAGCTTCGCCGCAGCGATGAACGTCTCGCCCTCCACGGTGGTGGAAGCCTATGACCGCCTCGCCGCCGAAGGCCTGATCCGCGCCCGTCGCGGCTCGGGCTTCTATGTTGCGCCGGCGATCATGCCGCCGCTTGCGCTTGCCGAAGGCGGGCCGCGGCGCGACCGGGAGGTCGATCCGTTCTGGGTCTCCCGGCAATCGCTCGATGCCGAAGCTGGCGTGCCAAAGCCCGGTTGCGGCTGGCTGCCGGCGAGCTGGATGCCGGAGGCTGGCTTGCGCCGCGCGATCCGTGCGCTGGCGCGGACCGATGCGGATCTGTTGACCGACTATGGCAGCACGCGCGGCGGACTTGTGCTGCGCCGGCTGCTGCTCGCGCGCCTCGCCGAGGATGCGATTCACGCGTCCGTCGATCAGCTCATGCTGACGGGCTCGGGGACGCAAGCCACCGACCTCGTCTGCCGCTTCCTGCTGCGTCCCGGCGACACGGTGCTGGTCGACGATCCCTGCTACTTCAATTTCCGTGCGCTGCTGCGGGCGCATCAGACCAGGATCGTCAGCGTGACCATGACGCCGACGGGCCCGGACATCACGCGCTTCGAGCAGATCCTCGCCACTGAGCGTCCCAGGCTCTACATCACCAATTCGGCCCTGCACAATCCGACCGGCGCGACGCTGTCGCTTCAGACGGCGCACCGTCTGCTGACGGCGGCCGCGGCGCACGACCTCACCATCATCGAGGACGACATTTTCGGCGACCTCGAGCCGGAGCGCTCGGCGCGGCTTGCCGCGCTCGACGGGCTCAATCGCGTGATCCGCATCGGCAGCTTCTCCAAGACGCTGTCGGCCTCGGTCCGCTCCGGCTACATCGCCGCGCGGGCCGACTGGATCGAGCATCTCGTCGACCTCCAGGTCGCAACCAGCTTCGGCGGTCCGAGCCCGGTCGCGACGGAGATCATCGCGAAAGTGCTGGCCGGCGGCGGCTATCGCAAGCACATGGACGAACTCCGGCAGAAGCTCGCGAGCACCCGGCGGGACGTTGCGCGAAGACTCGGGGCGATCGGCATCGAGCCCTGGCTGATGCCGCGCGGCGGCTTCTTCCTGTGGTGCCGCCTCACGGGCGGGCAGGACGCCGCACAACTCGCGCGCGCGGCGCTCGCGGAGGATGTGGTGCTGGCGCCGGGCAACGTGTTCAGCGTGGCGCAGACCGCCTCGCACTTCATGCGCTTCAACGTGGCGCAGATGAACGATCCCCTGGTGTGGGACGTGCTGCGGCGGGCATTGAAAAAGCACTCCCGAAACAACGGCGCCTGATCCGCGGCAACGGGATTAAGCAAACTGAAACGCCGATACGGGCTAAGTGGGCAGAAAGAGGTTGCGGCATGGGCCCGCTGGATTAAGCTGCGCAGTGTAAATTTCAGCCGGCCACGGGTCGGTCACATCATTAGCTGAACGACATTCATGCGCTATTTCATTCTCGCGGCAATTGCCGTTCTCGCAATCTGCAATTGTCCGGCCCAGGCCGAGACCTTGCAGAAGAAATACGGCCCTGGATGGAACTGCAGCTACATCTCCTTCGACTTGTATGAGCTGTACAAAAAATGCATGGACTGCGACAAGGGCGGAGAGGATGTCGCTGAAATCGGCTGGAATCAGGGACAATGCGTCAGCAGGCTCTCGTTGAGAGAGAATCTCGTCACCAGGCCGGACTACGAAAGTCCTCAAGAGGAACGGATGCGGCTGAACAGCGCCGCCGCCGCCGCTCGCGAGCTGATGGAGCTGCAGCGTTGGCGAAATCAGCGCACGCCACTGGAGTCGGACGTTTCAGGTGACGGTGGCGGGCGCGTGGCTCCCAGTGCCAGGAAGCCAAATTCCTCCCCGAGCGGACATTCCTTCCCAACCAGAGAATCGGGCGTCAGCGGCTCCCGCGAGCCTGCCGGCTCGAGCCCGAATTCACCCAACATCGGCTCAAAGCCATCCGCGTCGAACGTCAGCGGGCCAACGCGTCCCTCAGCTTCGGCGCCCGTCGGCGGCGTGCACATCGGAGCGGCGCCGACCGGGACGGAAAGCGACCTGAGCGAACTCAGGCGCAAGATTCTCAATTTGAAGAAGCCGGATACTTGACCGAAGAATTTATAAGGGCGGGGACATAGACTTCCATGATGCACAAGGTGCTTGTCGATCGGCGCGGTTTTCTGGCGTCAGGAGTGAGCGCGTTAGTCCTGCAAAAGCCCCTGGCTGCGATGGCGGCGGACAAGTCGTGCAGCGTTCCCGCCGCGGTTTCGAAAACGGACATGCGGGCGGAGGTCGCCGTCTCGCTGCGCGAGGCGTTGAAGCGGGCGAAATCGGGCGGGTCAAAGCGGCTCACCGGATTGAGCCGGATCGATACCGTCTGCCGGGACGACGACTACGACATCCTGCTCTGCGGCATTGCCGAGAAGGGGCAGCCGGATCTTTATCTCGACGATCTCATCGTCGCGATCAGGTCGGCCGCGAGGAAGTACGGCAACATCGAGCCGGGAATCTCTCTGGATCCGGACAGAGATCAAACGCCGCATCTCGACCAGATTTCGGGGCGCGATGCAGCCGCGAAGCAGCAATATTTGCGGATGTGCTCCCAGCAGCCGCAAAAGGTTCGCGTCGACTCCCTGCCCAGGCATTGTCGCGTGACGAAGGTGCTGGTCGAAGCCGACTATCGCATGAAGCAGGTTTCGCAGGGCACGCTGCAATTGCCGGTCAGTCCGCCCTTGCCCGGGACGTTCGCGCGCCGGCTCGATCAGTCGCGACAGATGCTGCGGGCCGGCACGTCCATGGGCGATTGGAGCAGCCGGCGCCGGTTCTGGTTCGAGCCAGGCAAGTTCGAATATTCACACGACTACCAAATAGCGTCGCTGCAGTCGGCCCAGGTGATCCTCAGCGACGCCGATGCCAATGCGGATGCAGGCGCCAAGAGCGGCAACGAAGATCCCATCGCAAGGGAGTTCGCCTGCGACTGGACCGCCCGCATGGAAGAGACCATCCGCGCCGAGCCGATCTGGCGCGACATGTACAATATCTACCGGCATTTCGCGATCGCCCATATGCTGAAGGAGCAGAACCTCCACCATTATGAGCTCACGCGGCTGATCGACGCTCACGAGATCGATCACGTCGAATTGCCCGATACACTTCCAGGCCTGGGGCGTTGGGAAACCATCGAGGAGACCAAGGGCAACCGTCGCATGACGCTGGTCTCATCGGTGTGCGGCGGGGTGTCGCTCGGCCTTGCATCGCGCGTGACAGCAACCCGGATCAACTCTGAAAGCAATTCTCCGTCGCAGATGGCATTGCTGTCGCGGGCCGTCATGCTCTCGCGGCCGGAAAAGACATCGGTGAGCTGGAGCATTCCCGCGACGGCGCTTCAAGCCGCCGCAAAATGGTATGTGGAACGGGAAGAGCAGCGCCAGCAAGCGGCCAGAGAGTCCGAGGAGCGGGACCGCAAGCAGGCTTTCGACACCAAGCTGGGCATGGCGCTTCTGGGCGGGTTCGTGGTGACCTCATGTTTCGTCGGATGGCTGATGAACCGCCGAAACGCCCCGGCCGCTTCATTGCCGGCCGCAGCTTCGGATGGATCATCGACGCTCGTCATGAAGATTCCCGCCGAACCGGGGTCGTCGGCGGAGGTTGCAGGCTTGCGGCGCAATGACCCTTGCCCGTGCAATTCAGGAAAACGCTACAAGCATTGTCACGGCGCGCACGAGGCAACCTAATACAGCGGTTCCTCATACACCGGCTGTCCGTCGAGCAGCAGCCGCTTGATGGCGGCGCGGCCTGAGGGCAGCACGGCGGCGACGATGCGCAACTTCTGCTGGTTGCGGGCCTGCTCGAGCTTGCCGCCCTCGCCTTCCGGCACGAAATAGCTTTCAAGGCCGTATTTGACCGTCAGCTTGTCGCAGAAGGTGCGGATGTGCGATCCGCAGGAATAGCTGACGCGGCCGCGGATCAGCACCTCGGGCGCGGTGACCGGCACCGGCTCGGCATGCGCGGAAACGGCGGCGTAAACGCCGTCGGCGTTGGGCACGAGCTTGACGAACACGGCGGGGTTGCGCGACTCCGCCGGCTTGCCGGCGAGCGCGCCGGCCGCGACCTGCGAGATGTCGTAGCGCAACACGACATAATCGCCGCGCAGGAGATCGCGCGGATCGACCGGCTGGGTCTGCAGCGTGACCTCGGTGCCTTCGCGCAGGATCTGCACGCGGTCGACCACCATCAGCACCAGCAGCAGGCATTGCAGCAGAACGGCGACGCCGAACAGCACGGGCTTCGGGATGCGCTGCCAGAGCGCGGACATGGATGTGATCAGCTGGTTCATCGTGCACTCCTCGGCAGCGCGCGGTTGAGCGCCGTTGCGAAGGCGACGGCGACGATGCCGGCCGCCGCAAGGAACGCCGAGCGGGCGAGCAGCGAGCCCTTCACCGCCCAGGTGATGCCGGCGATGACGCCGGCAATGCCGAGCCAGCCGGCCACGATGCGCGGCCGCACGTCGTCGAGCACGCCGGAGACGACGAGGCACAGCATGGCGCACAGCAGCGCGGCATAAGCGAGCCACGGCTCGCCGGCTGTCGCGACCGGCCAGAGCGGTGCGGCAAGCAACACCAGCCCGATCGCGCAGGCTGCGAGGATCTCACCTTTGCGCTTGGTGAGCGCGGCGGAGACGAGTGCGAGGACCACGCCGGCCGCTCCGCACAGGATCGCCCACAAGGGCTGGGCGGATCCCGCGCCGGTGCGGAAGCGGATGATGTCGTCGACCGTCGTGACCTCGAGGACCGCGGCCGCGGCGAGCGAGAACGCGCCGTAGATCGACAGCACGCTCCCGAGTTGCAACGCCCGCGGCGAGGGCGCAGCTGCGATCGCAAGCCCGGCGCCGAACAGCAGGGCCGCGCTGTTCGCGAGCACGAAGGACGGCTGCGGCCCGTCGAAGTCGAAGCGCAGCGAGGTGGCGATCCACCACGGCAGCACCGCGAGCGCGACGAGGTGGGCCGCGACGCGGGAATTCCACGCGAACGCAAGGCCGGCGGCGAGCAGCCAGACCGCCAGATACGGAAGATGCAGGATGTCGGGCGCATCAATGATCCGCATGCAGGTCCAGATGCCGGCGGCGGCGAGGCCGACCGCAAGCGCCCCGCGCGAGCCGGTGAGCAGCGCCGCGGCCAACGCGCCGATCGACCACAGCAGCATGCCGCCGGCAAAGTCGTCGCCGAGATGATACATCTGGCCGACCAGCGCGATGCCCGCACCGAAGATGATCGCACCGATGCTGGCGCAGAGATCGGCGAGAACCTCACGCCCCCGCGCAGCGAACCAGGCGCCGAGAGCAGAGGTCACGACCATGCCGGCGATGAGGATCGCAAACCGCAGCAGCCGCGCGATCTCCGTCCAGTGCGCGGCGACGAAGGCGAGGAACGCCGCCGCGATCAAGAGACCACCGACGATGCCGACCACCACCGCGATATTGATGCCCGCAGGCAGCGGCGGCAGTGCATGGCGGATCGCGGCGGCAGCCGCCGGCGCAATCACGCCGTCGGCCTCCCATCGCGCAAGATCGGCGTCGAGGCGGTCGCGGTAGGTCTTCTCGAACATCGGGGTGGGTTACCTCGGGCCCGCCGGAGGGCGGGGCATTGCTGGGTCGGGGCGGGCGCGGCGTGGGTTCAACTGGCCTGCGGAAGGCTGAGCGATCGGCCAGCATGCGCAGCTCAGGCCTTGAGAAAGGCGAGCCGCTCGTCGGTACGCCCAGGCGTGATGGCGTGGATTTCAGCATTGACGACGCCCTCGGCGACGAAGGGGTCGTCCTGGACCCTCGCCGCGATGTCCTCGGGCGAGGCATTGTGCGCGAGGATTGCGCCGCCGGCGTTCGGTTGAAGACTTCCCGTCAACAGGAAGACGCCATCGTCGAAGCCCCGTTTGATCCAGACATTGTGCCCCTCCATGAAAAGAGGCGCCTTGGCCTTGTCCGCAAAGCGAAGGGTGATGACAAACATGATCTCTCCATCAAGCAAGTTGTTGGGCGTTTGAATTTGGAGCGCCCCGACTTTGGGCAAGCACCCACGCGTCCAAGTCCGCAACTTCGCGGCGGATGAACGCTTCATCGCGGAACGCGGCGGCGAGCGTCGCAACGCCTTGGCTGCGCATCAGGACGTGCAGGGCCAGCGCATCCGCATCTGCTTCACGCCCGAGTTCGGTGAACTGGCGGCGCAGCCAGTCGCGAAACAATGTGAACAGGGCAGCCGCGTCGGCCCTTGCGATATGATCCAGCTTTGCCAATTCGGTGCACAGCGTGCCGACCGGGCAACCGAACACCATGAGCTTGGTCCGGTTCGCGATGAGGATGTGGACGAAGCTGCGGACCCGATCCACCGGCGAAGAAGTGCTTTGTTGCCAAGCATCGAGCATGTTGAGCGTATCGGCCACGCGCCGCGCGATCACGGCGTCGAGAATCTCGTCCTTGGTCTTGAAGTGGTAATAGAAGTTGCCGCGCGACAAGCCCGCCGCCGCTGCGATGTCAGCGAAAGAGGTCGCGTCGAAGCCGCGCTCATAGAAGAGCCGGTCGGCGACTTCTACGATCTGCTGGCGAGTTTCGCTGGCGCCCATGGCTGCTTCACGATCGGTGCGGACGGCAAGACCGCACGTAGGACAATTGACCTAAGAATTAGGACGAACGTCCTACAAAATCAAGGCCAAGCATCCGTCCCGCATTCGCGCGACGAAGCTGTCCATGAGGGAATGCTCCCGCGACGGCCGCGAATCTTTGACCGGAGATTTTGACTGAGCTGGCGGAGAGGGAGGGATTCGAACCCCCGATAGGCTTGCACCTATGCCGCATTTCGAGTGCGGTGCATTCAACCACTCTGCCACCTCTCCTGAAGGCGCCATGGTAGGAGCAGGGCCCCTGTGGTTGGGGGCGTTAATAGGCGAGGATGGCGGGCCAGACAAGGCGCGAAAGGGGAAAATCCGCTGCCTGTTTCGGCCGCTGCCCGGGCTTCCCGGCACGAACGCTCCGGAAAGGTGGTGCGGATTGCCGGGTTGAGGCGTTTTGTCGGGCGAATCGGAGGCCGCCTTGCGCGACAACGGCTCTGCCTTGGGGGAGGAACTGGCATGGAGCACCTGATGATCTCGGCCAACGGGGCAAATGCCATTGGCGATCCCAGCGCGGAGAGACCCTCTCCCCCGACCCTCCCCCGCAAGCGGGGGAGGGGGCGCAGCGCCGGTGGGGCGGAGGCCGGATTCAAAACATGCTTGGAAAAACGGGGTGGGACCGCCAGACGCGGTAAACACTGGCGGTCCCGGTGCCGCTCATTGAAATTCTGGCTGGGAAGGGCGGCTTCGCCGGCCAGGTGGAAGCGACGGTTCGACCCTAGCGTGCGGCGGGCGCACCGCAACGCAATCCGGTCCTTAACCTAACCGGTCAAGGTTACTTGGGGGGACGGTTCGGCGGTCGCGCCGACGGCGCGGCGGACGCCTCTGTCCGCAGGGGGTCCCAACGCGGAGGCACCCTCTCCCCGGCCCTCTCCCGCAGGCGGGAGAGGGAGTGGACCTCCGCCGTGGCGGCGATCGCACCCAGGAAGAAGCAGCGGCTAGTCGCCCTTCTTGCTGTCCTTGTCCTTTTTCTTCCCGTTGTCCGCGTCCTTGCCGTTCTCCTTGCGGCGGTTGGTGAAGCGGGCATTGCCGAGGCCGGTGCCGATGGTGAGCACGCCCCAGCGATCGACGTCCTGCATGAACGGCACCTCGGAGAGGCCCTGCACCACGCCGTCATTGTGCATCAGGATCGCGGTGTCGTGCTCGCCAATCTGCGGAATGCCCTCGAGCAGGCTCGCCGGCAGGTTGAACTTGCTGCTCTCCCAATTGCCCGGCAGATTCTGCGCGCCCTTCTCGATCGAGCCGTCCGCGTTGATCACGCCGGGACAGGCGATGCCGATGAAGGGCGCGAGCTTGAAGCCGTCCTTCTCGGCCTCCGTGATCAGCCCCTTCAGCATCTTGGTGAGCCGCTTCACCGCGCCTTCGCGCGTCGGCTCGTCGTCGGCATGACGCCACAGCTCGGATTTCACCACCTTGGCCTTCGACAGGTCCTTTGCCTTCTTCCAGGCCGTTTCGACGAGGCCGCAGCGGATATTGGTGCCGCCGATGTCGACGGCGAGGATGCTGTCATGGGCCTCGAAGATCCAGGACGGCGCCAGATGCAGCGCGCCGATCAGGCCGGCTTCATCCGGGTGATGGCGGATCGGCATCATGTCGATCTTGAAGTCCTCCGATTTGAGGATGATCTCGGTGCGCGCGATCGCGAGCTCGCCGAGCCGGGAATCGCGGAAACCGCCGCCGACCACGATGCGCTCGGTCTTGGCCCAGGCTTTTGTCTTCAGGAAGCGGCGCGTGACGTAAGCGAGCTCCTGGGCGAAATCCTCGATGGCGCTATGCACCAGCGCGGAGGCCTCGGTGTCGTCACCGACCAGGATCGCATCCAGCGTCTTCTTGCTGATGTTCTCCGACGGCTCCTTGCCGAACGGGTCCTCGCCCGTCTTGCGCAGCGGCTTGCGCCAGCGGTCGAGGATGTCGCGGAACGCGCCCTTGCTGGCGCGGTCGCCGAGAAAGCCGTCCTCGTCCTTCATCTCGATGTTGAAGCTGTCGATGTCCACCGACGGCAGCCGCTCGGCGCCGTGATGGGCGATGCCCGTCGTCGTCTTGACCAGTTCGTCCGTTGCCATTGAAGAGCCCTTGCCCGCTGATCTGTTCCGGCCTGACTAACGGCGCGGGAACCGGTTTGTTGCAAAGCCAAATCGAGATTCGGCTGAAGGCCGCGAGAGAGCCAAATCCTTCAAATCCGGGCGCTTTTCGCCGGCTTTTCCCTGACTCTTGCTTGACTCTTGGCTGATCGCGGCTATAAGTCCCACAACCGGCGTGGGGCGTTTCTCGCGCCGCTTGTTTTTGCGTGGGTTTTCAAAGGGATAAACCCTGCCCGCACAAGACTCGTATAAACCCTTAGCGACTGACAAAAAGCCGGCCCCGACGTAGCAGTCGCGAGGCCGGGATTGAACACGGAGAAAAAAACGATGTTCGCAGTCATCAAAACCGGCGGCAAGCAATACCGCGTCGTGCCGGATGATGTTCTCGAAGTAGGCAAGATCGAAGGCGAAGTCGGCTCGATCGTGCAGCTGAATGAAGTTCTGGTGGTCGGCGGCGACTCGCCGGTGCTGGGCGTTCCGACGGTGGCAGGCGCCTCCGTTGCGGTCGAGGTGCTCGACCACAAGCGCGGCCCCAAGGTCATCGCGTTCAAGAAGCGCCGCCGCAAGAATTCGCGCCGCAAGCGCGGCTATCGCGACGAGATCACTGTCTTGCGCATCAGCGAGATCCTGACCGACGGCGCCAAGCCCACCAAGGGCCCGCGTCCGAAGAAGGAAAAAGTGGCGAAGGAGCCGGCAGCGGAAGCCGCCGAATAGCTGAAATCGATCACGCCAATTCACGAATTGATGCGTGAGAAATTTTGAAATGATTCCGTCAAGGAATTGACCTAGAACTACGCAGGATTTCGGAGACGAGCCATGGCTCACAAAAAAGCAGGCGGTTCATCGCGTAACGGACGCGATTCCAAGGGCAAGCGCCTCGGTATCAAGGCGTTCGGCGGGGAGGTCGTCACTCCCGGCAACATCATTGCGCGTCAGCGCGGCACCACCTGGCACCCCGGCCTTAATGTCGGCATGGGCACGGACCATACTCTGTTCGCCAAGATCGAGGGTCGTGTTGCGTTCCAGGCCAAAGCCAACGGCCGCACCTTCGTATCGGTACTCCCGATCGCAGAGGCTGCTGAATAGACGGTGGATCAAATTGGAGTCCGCCGGTCCCGACTGAACCGGCGGAGTCCAGATCATAGAGATCGAAGGCTCCAGGGGGAGGCGGGAAACCGGCCTCCCCTTTTCTTTTGACTTGCTCACTTTGACTTAGTGACTTTCTAGCGGAGCCGGACATGTTGCAGGATTTCTCGAGCGTGACCTTGGCTGAGGCGAGACCTGGCGTCGTCGCCACCGAACGGCTGACCTTGCGGCGGCCGACGCTTGCCGATGTCAGGACCATCGCCCGGCTCGCCAACGACCGCCGCGTCGCCGAAAACACCCGCCGCCTGCCGCATCCCTATTCGCAGGACGACGCCGTCGCATTCATCCGCGCCACCGCCGCGCTCGGAGCTGAGACCGTGTTCCTGATCGAGCACGATACCAACCCGGTCGGCATGGTCGGCATCGACTGCTCCACGCCCGGCAATGCCGAGCTCGGCTATTGGCTCGGCGTCGAGCATTGGGGCCAGGGCTTTGCCACGGAAGCTGCGCGCGGCGCGATCGACTTCTTCTTCGAGGAATTCGAGGACGAGCATCTCCATGCCGGCGCGCGTGTCACCAACCCGGCCTCGCGCAAGGTGCTGGAGAAGTGCGGCTTCCAATGGAGCGGCGTGCAGCTGCATCGCTTCCTGGCGCTGGGCTCCTCGACGCCGGTCGACTGCTTCCGCCTGTCCCGCGGCGTGTGGGCCTCGCTGAAGAGCTGGAGCAGCGCGCGGCGGATGAGGTAGGCAGGGCGGCGCTTACCCTCCCCTGGAGGGGGAGGGTGGGCATCACGCCGGCGGATTCACTTCGGCGCTCTCGCGCCCGAGATCCCTCTCGCGCAGATAGATGTAGAACCCGGCGCCGATGATGATCGCCGCGCCGATCAGCGTTGCGACCGACGGCACGTCGCCGAACACGACGAAGCCGAAGATCACCGCCCAGACGATCATCGAATATTGATAGGGCACGACGACGCTGGCCGGCGCCAGCTTGAGCGAGCGGTTGACGCAGAACAATGCCGTCACCGAGACGACCCCGGCCAGCGCGAAGAACACCAGGCTGCCCGATGTCGGCGGCACCCAGTTGAACGCCGACAACACGGCGCCGAGCGAAAACGTGCCGACGAATTGCGAGGACGCCATCACGATATCGGGCGTCTTGCGCAGGCTGCGCGTGATCAGCATCAAGGTCGCGAAAGACAGGCTGCCGCCGAGCGCGATCAGCGCCGGCAGGCTGACGGTCTGCGCCGAGGGCCGCAGCGCGATCAGGACACCGCTGAAGCCGATCAGGATTGCGGTCCAGCGCCGCCAGCCGACCTTCTCCCCTAAGAAGATCGCCGACATCGCGGTGACGAAGATCGGGCCGGCGAGATAATAGGTGATGACGTCGGCGAGCGGCAGATAGACGGTCGCAAGGAAGAAGGCGGCAACCTCCAGCGTCGAGAGCACGACGCGAAACAGCTGCAGGCGCGGCCGCTCCAGATGCAGGAACTGGTGACGCTGCGTCCAGATCAGCGGCGACAGCAGCAGCAGCGCCGCGCAGGCGCGCAGGAACAACAGCTGCCCCACCGAATAAGTCCCGACCAGGAACTTGCCCATGGCATCGCCGAACGAGAACATGAAGATCGACAGCACCATGAGCGCAATGCCGGCGAGGCGCGCGGAGCGATCGTCATAGGCGGAGAGGTTCTTGAAGATGGGCATTGGCGCCGTTGTAATGCCATGAGCAATACGGACAAGCCCGCCACGCTGAATTGAACGGATTGTCGCACTCTTCGCATCGCAGTAGCGATAGACGCCACATCGACAAAGCGAGCTTTGACATGACCGATTTCGACCCGACCCGGCATCGCATGATCTCCACGCAACGCTGGTTTGAGGATTTCGTCGTCGGCGAACGCTTCGTGCTGCCGAGCCGCACCCAGACCTCGGCGATCTTCGCCGCATTCCAGACCGCGAGCGGCGACACCCATCCGGTGCATTATGACGTGGAATATTGCCGCAGCCGCGGCATGCCGCATCTGCTCGCCCACGGCTTCCAGACCCTGATCCACACCGCGCCCGGCGCCGGCCTGTTTCCGTTCATGGTCGAGGACTCCCTGGTCGGCTTCCTCGAGCAGTCGAGCCGGTTTCTCAAGCCGGTGTTCGCCGACGACACGATCTATCCGGCGCTCGAGGTCATCGAGCTGGTGCCGGGCCGCACGACCGGCGCGGTGACGCTGCGCAGTACCGTGTTCAACCAGCGCAAGGAGCTGGTGCTGGAGGGAGCGCAGAAATTCCTGATCCGGAAGCGACCGGCGGGTTAAGCAAGGGTCGCAATTCGCGGAATTTCGGCCGATTTGCGGGTCTATCCGGGTTGCCGCAGGGGGCCGGCTGGCCTACCTATGGCCCATGAAATTCCTCGACGAAGCAAAGGTCTATATCCGCTCCGGTGACGGCGGGAACGGCTGCGTGGCGTTCCGCCGCGAGAAGTTCATCGAATTCGGCGGCCCCTCCGGCGGCAATGGCGGCCGCGGCGGCAATGTCATCATCGAGGTCGCCGACGGCCTCAACACACTGATCGACTACCGCTATCAGCAGCACTTCAAGGCCCAGAAGGGCGAGAACGGCTCGGGCTCGGACCGTCACGGCGCCAACGGCAAGAACATCGTGCTGAAGGTGCCCATGGGCACGCAGATCTTCGACGAGGATCGCGAGACGCTGATCCACGACTTCACCAAGGTCGGCGAAAAGTTCGTGCTGGCCGAGGGCGGCAATGGCGGCTTCGGCAATGCGCATTTCAAGTCGTCGACCAACCGCGCGCCGCGCAATGCCAATCCCGGCCAGCCGGGCGAAGAGCGCTGGATCTGGCTGCGGCTGAAATTGATTGCGGATGCCGGCCTCGTCGGCCTGCCCAATGCCGGCAAGTCGACCTTCCTCGCCAAGGTCAGCGCGGCCAAGCCGAAGATCGCCGACTATCCCTTCACCACGCTGCATCCGCAGCTCGGCGTCGTGAATGCCGACGGCCGCGAATTCGTGCTGGCCGACATTCCCGGCCTGATCGAGGGCGCGCATGAAGGCGCCGGCCTCGGCGACCGCTTCCTCGGCCATGTCGAGCGCTGCCGCGTGCTGCTGCATCTGGTCGATGCCACCTGCGAGCATGCCGGCAAGGCCTACAAGACCGTGCGCGCGGAGCTCGACGCCTATGCCGGGCAGCTCACCGACAAGATCGAGATCGTCGCGCTGAACAAGATCGACGCGGTCGAGCCGGACGAGCTCAAGAAGCAGAAGGACCGGCTGAAGCGCGCCGCCAAGAAGACACCGCTGCTGCTGTCCGGCGTGACCGGTCAGGGCGTGACGGAAGCGTTGCGCGCGCTGGCCGAGGTGATCGGCGAGGCCCCGGTGTCGGCCAAGGCAAAGAGCGCGGCCGAAGCGGAGCCGTGGTCGGCGTAATTGTCGTCCCTGCGAACGCAGGGACCCATATCGCGTGATCTCTCGATTGCGGATGGTCGCAGTACCGAACTACGAATCTTCGCCAAACTACTCCCTGGGGTTATCGGTCCCTGCGTTCGCGGGGACGACAGCGGTGCGTGCGGCTGGGGCATGCACCTCACCGGCTTGTCTTCATCGCTCCGATATCGCAGCATCACACAATCAAGAAACGGCAGGGATGACGCATGGCGCGCGCGAAGAACGTTCTCTGGATCATGTGCGACCAGCTTCGCTATGACTATCTCGGCTGCACCGGCCATCCCACGCTGAAGACCCCGAACATCGACGCCATGGCGAGGCGCGGCGTGCTGTTCAGCAAGGCCTATGTGCAATCACCGATCTGCGGGCCCTCGCGGATGTCGTTCTACACCGGCCGCTACATGCGCTCGCACGGCTCCCACTGGAACGGCTGGCCGCTGCGTGTCGGCGAACCCACGCTCGGCGATCACCTCAACAAGATCGGCGTGCGCAACGTGCTGGTCGGCAAGACCCACATGGCGCCCGATATCGAAGGCATGAAGGCGCTCGGCATTCCCCCGGAATCGATCATCGGCGTGCACGTCGCCGAATGCGGCTTTGAGCCTTATGAGCGCGACGACGGCCTGCATCCCACGGGGCGGCCGCGCCCGAAATATGACGAGTATCTGCGTCAGCACGGCTTTGAAGCCAGCAATCCCTGGGAGCACTGGGCCAATTCAGGCGCGGCGGAAGATGGCTCATTGCAGAACGGCTGGCTGCTGGTCCATGCCGACAAGGCCGCGCGCGTGCCGCAGGAGCATTCCGAGACGCCCTATATGACGCGGCGCGCGATGGACTTCATCAGCGAAGCCGAGACCGACGGCAAGCCGTGGTGCCTGCATCTGTCCTACATCAAGCCGCACTGGCCCTATATCGCGCCGGAGCCCTATGCCAGCATGTATTCGACGGATGACATGATTCCGGCGATCCGCTCCGAGCGCGAGCGGCAAAATCCGCATCCGGTGTTCGGCGCCTATATGGACATGCGCTACTCCCGCAACATGGCGCGCGACGACGCCCGCGAGAAGGTGATCCCGACCTATATGGGCCTGATCACCCAGATCGACGACCAGATGGGCGTGCTGATGACGTTTCTGGAGGCGCGCGGCCTGCTGGATACCACCATGATCGTGTTCACGTCGGATCACGGCGATTATCTCGGCGACCACTGGATGGGCGAGAAGGACCTGTTCCACGAGCAGTCCGCAAAAATTCCGCTGATCATCATCGATCCTTCCAGGGAAGCCGACGCCACGCGCGGCACACGCAGTGACGCGCTGGTGGAAGGCATCGATCTCGCGCCGACCTTCGTCGATTATTTCGGCGGCAAGGTGCCCGGCCACATCCTAGAGGGGCGCTCGCTGCTGCCGCTGCTGCGCGGCGAGAAGCCGTCAGACTGGCGCAAGGTCGCGTTCTCCGAATACGATTATGCCATGCAGGACGTCAGGTTGAAGCTGAACCAGCCGATCGAACGCTGCCGCCTGTTCATGGTGTTCGACGGCCGCTGGAAATACATCCACGTCTCCGGCTTCCGTCCGATGCTGTACGATCTCGAAACCGATCCGGAAGAGTTTTTGGATCGCGGCGACGACCCGGAGTGTGCGGCGATCATCGCGCGGCTGCAGGCCGAGCTGTTCGACTGGGCGCTGCATCCGAGCGGCCACATCACCACCCCGCGCGAGAAGATCGCGGCCTATGCCGACAACCAGCTCCAGGTGAAGAACGGCGTTTTGATCGGCATCTGGGATGAGAACGAACTCGCCGCGATCAAGGACGGCATCGCGCAGCGCGGAAAGATGTGAGCGACCGGAGCGAGGCCCTCTCCATTCGTCATGCCCGGCCACGACGGCTGAGTGTGCGGCGCCGCGGGCGACTCAATTCTCGATCTTGTAGCCCGTGGCCTTCACGATCGGCTGCCACAGCGCGATGTTCGCGGCGAGCTCCTTGGTCAACCCATCCGGGGTCGACCCGACCGGGATCAGCCCGATCGCCGTGAGCTTCTCCTTCACCTCGGGCTTGGCGAGCGCCGCGCTCGCGGCCGCACCGAGCTTGCTGGCGAACTCGGGCGGGCTGCCGGCGGGAAGCCACATGCCGTACCAGGCATCGGCGACGAGATCGATGCCGCTCTCCTTCAACGTCGGGACTTCAGGCGCGAATGGCGAACGTTCGGCGCTCGAGGCCGCGATGATCTTCACACCCTTGGCACGATGCTGCGGCAGCGCGTCGGCCAATGTCACGATGCCGAACGAGATATGGCCGCCGACGAGATCGTTGAGGATCGGCGCGCTGCCGCGATAGGGCACGCGGGTCAGCGGGATGCCGAGGTCCTTCTCGAGCTTGGAGCCCATGAAGTGCGGAATGGTGCCGTTGCTCGGCACGCCGAACGAGGTCTTGTCCGGATGCGCCTTCAGCCAGGCCACGAAGCTCCTGAAATCGGAGGCCTCCACCGCCGGATTGATCACCAGCGCGAATTCGAACCGCGCCAGCAGTGACAGCGGCATGAAATCCTTCGCCGTGTCGAAGCTCGGCGTCGTCTCCACCATTGGTAGCAGGTACATGGTGGGGCCTGTCGTCACCAGCACCATGCTGCCGTCGGGGCTTGCGCCCTTCACCGCCTTGATGCCGATCAGTCCGTCGCCGCCGGTGCGGTTCTCGACCACGATGGTCCGCTGCAGCGCCGGCGCCATCTCCTGCGCGATCAAGCGGCACAGCGTGTCGCCGCCGGCCCCCGCGGCGAACGGGAAGATGATCTTGCTCAGCCCGGCCTGCGCGTGCACGTTGCCGGCCTGCGCCAGCAGCGGCAGAGCGACACATCCGGCCATGAATTCGCGGCGATCCATGCGTTTCCCCTTTTGACCCCATTTTAGTTGGCATCAATTAGAACCAGAGCAGCGTCCCGGACAAGGCCGACCTTCGCCGTTTACCATCCGTTGCCATCTTGGCCGCCTTGCGCCGGCCATCGTCCTGCTGCAAAAGCAGGCCCATCGGCGCCGCTTTCTCGCTCCGCCGTCTCCAATGCAGTGCAGATCGTCCAGGCGCCCAAGTACACATAGACACATGGCCAGCCCCGAACTCAGTCAATTCCGCCGCATCGTCGTCAAGGTCGGCTCAGCGCTGCTGGTCGATTCCGACAAGGGCGAGGTGCGGGCGTCCTGGCTCGCTGCGCTGGCCGACGACATGGCCAAGCTGCACAAGGAAGGCCGCGACGTCCTCGTGGTCTCCTCCGGCTCGATCGCGCTCGGCCGCAGCCGCCTCAAGCTGCCGCGCGGCCCGCTGAAGCTGGAGGAGAGCCAGGCCGCCGCCGCCGTCGGCCAGATCGCGCTGGCACGGATCTGGTCGGAGGTGCTCGGGGCGCACGGCATCGGTGCCGGCCAGATCCTGGTGACCTTGCAGGACACGGAGGAGCGCCGCCGCTATCTCAACGCGCGCTCCACCATCGGCAAGCTGCTGGAATGGCGCGCCATTCCCGTGATCAACGAGAACGACACGGTGGCGACCAACGAGATCCGCTACGGCGACAACGATCGCCTCGCCGCGCGCGTCGCCACCATGGCGAGCGCCGACCTGCTCGTGCTGCTGTCCGACATCGACGGGCTTTACGACGCGCCGCCGAAGAACAACCCGAACGCAAAGCTCATTCCGGTGGTCGAGAGCATCTCCTCGGAGATCGAGGCCGTGGCGGGCGACGCCGAATCCGAGCTGTCGCGCGGCGGCATGCGCACCAAGGTCGAGGCCGCGAAGATCGCCACGACAGGCGGCACGCATATGCTGATCGCCTCCGGCAAGATCGAGCATCCGCTGCAGGCGATCGCCGATGGCGGCCGCTGCACCTGGTTCCTGACGCCCGCCAATCCCATCACGTCGCGCAAACGCTGGATCGCGGGCACGCTGGAGCCGAAGGGCACGCTGACCATCGATGCCGGCGCCGTGACGGCGCTGCGCGCCGGCGCCAGCCTGCTGCCGGCCGGCGTGATCAAGGTCGAGGGCCAGTTCGCCCGCGGCGATGCCGTGATCGTGCGCGGCCCCGACACCAGCGAGATCGGCCGCGGCCTGATCGCCTACGATGCCGACGAGGCCGAGCGGATCAAGGGCCGCTCCTCCCCCGACGTGATGACCATTCTCGGGATCAGCGGCCGCGCCGAGATGATCCACCGCGACGATCTGGTGGTGGGCGGGTAAGAGCGGACAGGCCGCCAACTATTGCATGTCGTCAGCGCCGATATCCTGCCGGCCATGCATGACCCGGACGACCTCAACACCGTCGGGTGTGGGTACGTGGAAAACCAGGTAGTTGCCGACCGGAAAGCTACGTAACTCGGCGCGCAATTCGCTGCGATCACGGGCGGCAAACGGCGTCTCTGCCAGCATATCGAATGTTGCATCGATGCGATCGATCAGCGTATCGGTCGCTCTCACACTTTCCGCGGCGATGTAGTCCAGATCGCCATAAGGTCGACTTCTGTCTGCGGACTCTTAAGTGGTCTTTTTGGCATTTTTAGCCGCCAGACGCTTCCGACCCTCTGACTTGATCCGCTCGAACATGTCGCCGATCTCCTCCATCGGCCCGCTGTCAAAGCCCTTCTGGATTTCCTCCCGCAGCGCTTGCAGCTTGAGCTTGCGCTGTTCTTCGCGCTCCTCAATCAAGCGAAGACCTTCGCGCATCACCTCGCTCGCACTGGCATAGCGCCCGCTCTCGACCAGACCATCGATCAGGTCCTCGAAATGCTTGCCGATGCTGTAGCTGCTGGCCATAGGGGGCTCCGATATCAAATAATGATAATTGTTGATATTTTGGGTGTTCGCAAGGATCGATCGAGCATTCGGCGCACAACCCGGCCATTGGCCGACCGGCGGCGAACCGAGGCCCTGCCATACCCGCCCCGCCCTTCGCAGGCCCGGGATTTCCGTGCTAGGACACCACCTTAGCAGAAGGTTGAAACTCCCATGGCCGCCCCCCTCAAAGCCGTTGACGGCACTGCCGATCTTCAGGCGCTGATGTCCGATCTCGGAACCCGTGCCCGCGCTGCCGCGCGCGTGCTGGCGCTGGCGCCGCCGGAGCAGAAGAACCGGGCGCTGGAGGCCATGGAGCGGGCGATCCGGGGCAATGCGGCCGCCATTCTCGCCGCCAATGCCGAGGACGTCGCGGAGGCCCGCGCCTCCGGCAATGCCACCTCCGCCTTCATCGACCGCCTGACGCTGACCCCGGCGCGCATCGAGGGCATGGCCGAGGGCATCGGCATCGTGCGCGGCATCGCCGATCCTGTCGGCATCGTCACCGAGAGCTGGCAGCGGCCGAACGGCATGACCATCGAACGCGTGCGCGTGCCGCTCGGCGTCGTCGGCGTGATCTTCGAGAGCCGGCCCAATGTCGCCGCGGACGCCGGCGTGCTGTGCCTGAAGTCGGGCAATGCCGTGATCCTGCGTGGCGGCTCGGACAGTTTTCGTTCGTGCCGCGCGATCCATGAATGCCTGGTGCAAGGCCTGCGCGAAGCTGGCCTGCCCGAGGCCGCCATCACGCTGGTGCCGACGCGCGACCGCGCGGCGGTCGGCATGATGCTGTCAGGGCTGAACGGCGCGGTCGACGTGATCGTGCCTCGCGGAGGAAAAAGCCTCGTCGCGCGCGTCGAGCAGGAAGCGCGCGTGCCCGTCTTCGCGCATCTCGAAGGCGTCAATCACGTCTATGTCGATGCCAGCGCCGACCTCGCCATGGCGAAGTCGATCGTGCTCAACGCAAAAATGCGCCGCACCGGTGTCTGCGGCGCAGCCGAGACGCTGCTGGTCGATCGCGCCGCTGCCGGCAAGAATCTCAAGCCGCTGGTCGAGATGCTGCTCGAGGCGGGTTGCGAAGTGCGCGGCGACGACGCCGTGCAGAAGGCCGACGCGCGCGTAAAACCTGCCAGCGAAGATGATTGGGACACCGAATATCTCGATGCGATCATCGCGGCGAAGGTGGTGGACGGCGTCGACGGCGCGATCGCGCACATCCAGAACCACGGCTCGCATCACACCGATGCGATCGTGAGCGCGGATGAGGCGGCTGCGAACAAATTCCTGAGCGAGGTCGATTCCGCGATCGTGCTGCACAACGCCTCGACGCAGTTCGCCGATGGCGGCGAGTTCGGCTTTGGCGCCGAGATCGGCATCGCCACCGGCCGCTTCCATGCCCGCGGCCCTGTCGGCGCCGAGCAATTGACGAGCTTCAAATATCGCGTTCGCGGCACCGGGCAGACGCGGCCGTAACCGACGCAAGGCGCGGAGCATTGAGCAACAATTTCGTCGCGCCACGCTTCTTCGCGCAGGCCATACCAGCCCACACGTCGGGCATGCGTATCGGCCTGCTCGGCGGCTCGTTCAATCCGCCGCACCAGGCCCATCGCGCGATCAGCCAGTTCGCGCTGAAGCGGCTTCAGCTCGATCGCGTGTGGTGGCTGGTGACGCCAGGCAATCCGCTGAAGGAGAACGGCACGCTGTATGAGCTCGGCGAGCGCATGCAGGCGGCGCGCGACGTCGCCGACGACCCGCGGATCGAGGTGAGCTGTCTCGAATCCGTCATTCGCACCCGCTATACTATCGACACGATCAACACCTTGCGCCGCCGCCTCTCGGGCTTGCGCTTTGTCTGGATCATGGGCGCCGACAACCTCGCTCAATTCCATCGATGGCAGGACTGGCGGCGCATCGCGGGCCAGGTGCCGATGGCGGTCATCGACCGTCCGCCCCAGAGCTTTCGCGCCCTCGCCTCGCCTGCCGCCAAAGCCCTAGCGCGTTACCGCCTGCCCGAGAACAAGGCAGCGCTGCTCGCGGATGAGCCGGCGCCCGCCTGGGTGTTCCTGACCGGATTGAAGCTGAATCTGTCCTCCACGGGCCTGCGGAACCCGGACGGGAGCTGGAAAGGTACGAAGTGAGACAGAGTGTGCGGACGGGGGTGGCTCCGGGCTCTCTGGCATATTGAAACCCTTAACCCCACATGATGTAGTGTAACCGGTGGGCGCCGGATTCGGCGTTCGCGATACAGTGAAAGGAATGGTCCCTGACCACATCTGTATTGTCCAAGTCAACTTCAGCGAAGTCAGCTTCAACGAAGTCTGTTTTACCCAAGGCAAAACCGGCGCGTAAAACATCGACCAAAGCTGCGGCCTTGAAGGCGCAACCCGACGCCGACAAGACGCTGAGCCTGATCCTCTCCCGCCTCGACGACATGAAGGCGGAAGAGACGGTCACCATCGACCTTCGCGGCAAATCGGCCTACTCCGACTACATGATCGTCACCACCGGCCGGGTGAACCGGCACGTCGGCGCGATCGCGGAGAACGTCGCCAAGGGCCTCAAGGAAAACGGCATCAAGAACATCCACGTCGAGGGCTTGCCCAATTGCGACTGGGTGCTGATCGATTCCGGCGATGTGATCGTGCACGTGTTCAGACCCGAGGTCCGCGAGTTCTACAATCTCGAGCGATTGTACACGCAGGGCCCAGGGGCGGCGAAGGCGATCTAGGCTCATCGGGCCGATTTCGAATCGGCTGACGCGCATGCTAGCGTCGTGCGCGCGCTCGTTGCGCGCGGTCTTGAAACACGGCTCCGAAGAATCCATGCGTGTGGCTGTCATTGCGGTGGGCCGGCTCAAGCAGGGCCCCGAACGGGAGCTCGCCGACCGCTATTTCGAGCGGTTCGACGAGGCCGGTCGCAAGCTCGGATTCCGCGAGCTCGTCGTCCACGAAATCCCCGAGAGCCGCGCGCGCGACACCGCGACGCGGATGGCCGAGGAGGCCACGGCGATCTCGGCCCATATTCCGGAAAAATCGATCCTGGTGGCGCTCGACGAGCGCGGCCAGAATCTCGATTCCACCGTATTCGCACGGCATCTCGGCCGCTGGCGCGATGAAGGTGCCGGACATACTATCTTCGTGATCGGAGGGGCGGACGGACTTTCGCCCGAATTGCGCCGTAAGGCCAAGCTCGCGATCGCGTTCGGCTCTGCGACCTGGCCGCACCAAATGGTCCGCGTCATGCTTCTGGAACAGCTTTACCGGGCCGCCACCATTCTGGCCGGCCACCCCTATCACCGCGCGTGATGCGCGCCATAACGAGCATCTTTGCCGACACGATGCGAGCGCCGCTCCTCAACCTGCTGCTGATCACTGGCGTTGCCGGCGCAAGCCTCGCGCAAGCAAGCACAAGCCTCGCGCAAGCTCAGACGGCAACGCCGGCGCCACAGACCGCGGCCGTCTCGCCCGATGCCATCAAGCAGCGCGAGCAGGAGCTGGAAGCCGCCCGCGCCAGGCAGAAGAGCGCGGAAGAGGCGCAGGCCAAGCTGAAGGCCGAGATCACCTCGCTCGGCAGGGACCGCACCCAGCTCAACCAGCAGCTGATCGACACCGCCGCCAATGTGCGCGGGGTCGAGAGCAAGATCGACGACACCGAAGCGCGGCTGCGAAGCCTGAACGGCCGCGAACAGCAGATGCGCGCGTCGCTGGATTCGCGCCGCGCCGACATCGTCGAGGTGCTGGCCGCCTTGCAGCGCGCCGGCCGGCGCACGCCGCCGGCGCTGCTGGTGCGGCCCGAAGACGCGTTGCAATCGCTGCGCACCGCGATGCTGCTCGGCGCCGTCGTGCCGGAGTTGCGCGGCCGCGCCGAGAAGATCGCAGGCGAGCTCGGCGAGCTCGTGGCCTTGCGCAAGACCATCGCGACCGAGCGCGACCAGCTCGCCGCAGACCGCGACAAGGTCCGCAGCGACCAGACCCGGCTCACCGCCCTGGTCGAGGAGCGGCAGCGCCAGCAGGCGGCGCGCGAAAAGGATCTCGACGCCGAGAACACGCGCGCGATCATGCTTTCAAAGCAGGTCGGCGATCTCCAGGGCCTCATCACCAAGATGGAGCAGGATCTGCAAAGCGCCGCCAAGGCCGCCGAGAAAGCCGCCGAGGCCGCAAAGCAGGCCGAGGCCAAGGAAGCCAAGCTGGCAGCCGCCAGCGCCAAGTCGGGCCCGGCCGCATTCAAGGATCGGTCCCGCACCACCCCCGCAATCGCTTTCGCCTCCGCCAAGGGTCTCCTGCCGCTTCCGGTTAACGGTAACAAGATCAGGGATTTTGGCGGTTCCGACGGTGTCGGCGGGGTCCAGAAGGGCATTTCGCTGGCGACCAAGCCCGGCTCCCAGGTCACGACCCCGTGTGACGGCTGGGTGGTCTATTCCGGCCCGTTCCGCAGCTATGGACAACTCTTGATCCTCAACGCCGGGGGCGGGTATCATGTCCTGATCGCCGGGATGGAGCGCATTTCGGTCAACATCGGACAGTTTGTGCTCACGGGGGAGCCGGTCGCGACCATGGGGTCGACATCTCAAGTCGCCTCCATTCTCGCGACGAACGCGAGTCAACCTGTGCTGTATGTCGAGTTCCGTAAGGACGGCACTCCAATCGATCCAGGCCCATGGTGGGCCGCAAATGAAGGCGAGAAGGTTCGCGGATGATGCGCAAGACTTCAGTAATCCTCCTCAGCGCAGCCACCGGTGCGGCGCTGACGCTGTTCGTGACCCAGCCGCGCGCGGTGTTCATGGGCTCCAGCGCGCGAGCCGCCACCGCGGACACCTATCGCCAGCTCAACCTGTTCGGTGACGTCTTCGAGCGCGTGCGCTCCGACTATGTCGAGAAGCCCGACGACACCAAGCTGATCGAATCCGCCATCAGCGGCATGCTCACCGGCCTCGATCCGCATTCGAGCTACATGGACGCCAAGAGCTTCCGCGACATGCAGGTGCAGACGCGCGGTGAGTTCGGCGGCCTCGGCATCGAGGTCACGATGGAAGACGGCCTCATCAAGGTGGTCTCGCCGATCGACGACACGCCGGCCTCGCGCGCCGGCGTCATGGCCAACGACATCATCACCAACCTCGACGACGAGGCGGTGCAGGGCCTGACCTTGAACCAGGCGGTCGAGAAGATGCGCGGCCCGGTCAACACCAAGATCAAGCTGAAGATCATCCGCAAGGGCCAGGACAATCCGATCGACGTCACCCTGGTGCGCGACAACATCCGCGTCCGCTCGGTGCGCGCGCGCGTCGAGCAGGACGACATCGCCTATATCCGCATCACCACCTTCAACGAGCAGACCACCGAAGGCCTGAAGCGCGAGGTCGCCAACCTCTCGAACCAGATCGGCGACAAGCTCAAGGGCTACATCATCGACCTCCGCAACAATCCGGGCGGCCTGCTCGAGGAAGCCGTCACCGTCTCCGACTCCTTCCTGGAGAAGGGCGAGATCGTCTCGACCCGCGGCCGCAATGCCGAGGAGACCCAGCGCCGCACCGCGCATTCAGGCGACCTCACCAAGGGCAAGCCTGTCATCGTGCTGGTCAATGGCGGCTCGGCCTCGGCCTCGGAGATCGTCGCCGGCGCGCTGCAGGACCACAAGCGCGCGACCATCGTCGGCACGCGCTCGTTCGGCAAGGGCTCGGTGCAGACCATCATCCCGCTCGGAAGCGGCAACGGCGCGCTCCGTCTGACCACGGCGCGCTACTACACGCCGTCGGGCAAGTCGATCCAGGCCAAGGGCATCGTGCCCGACATCGAAGTGCTGCAGGACGTGCCGGACGAGCTGAAGTCGCGGACCGACACCAAGGGCGAGGCTTCGCTGCGCGGCCATCTCAAGAACGACGGCGACGAGAAGACCGGCTCGCAATCCTATGTCCCGCCGGACGCCAAGGACGACAAGGCGCTCAAGCTCGCCGGCGACCTGCTCCACGGCATCAAGAACAGCGCCTCGGCCGCGCCCACGCCTAGCGGCGACAACAAGGCCACGACCGACAAGCCGAAAGCGGCGAACTAGGTCGGAATCACACGATCCCAACGCAAAGGGCGGCTCCTGGAGCCGCCCTTTTTGCTTGGGAACTCGTATTGAACAGTGGCATCCCCGGCCTATCCCGGCCTGCCGCCGCTTGACCTCGGCGTGGTATCGTCCGTCGCAGTGATTCGGGATCGCGCATGACTGAAACGGCCGATGATCTGAGCGCCCCGCTCGGACAGGACAAGCCGCGCCGGAAACGCCGGCTGCGGCTGCCGTTCTCGGCCATGCAGCTGATCGCCGTGCTGCTCGGCCTGTTCCTCCTGACCTTTGCCGGCTTCGCCATCTTCAACAAGGATCCGCTCGGCGGCGAGCCGCTGACGCGGATCGCGATCAAGCCGGTGGACAAGGCCGCAGACGAAAAGCCGGCGGCCTCGAGCCATGCCGGCGACAGCAAGCAAGAGAGCAAGCACGAGACCAATGAGACGCCGAAGCCGCCGGGCGAGCAAAAGACCGTCACCATGATCGACGGCTCCACCGGCGCGCGCCACGACGTGGTGATCGGCGGCGATGCCGCGGGCAAGAGCGAGGCAGCCGCAGCTTCGGCGCCGCCGGCGGTGATGGCCGGGATCGACCAGAAGCTGCTGGAGAAATCGCGCTACGGCATGATTCCAATGGTCTCCGGCGACCTCAAGCCGTTCAACGTCTATGCGGCGGAGGCCGATCGCGCCAAGGCGGCCAAGATGCCGGTGGTCGCCATCGTGATCGGCGGCCTCGGCGTCGGCGCCGCCAAGACAACCGACGCCATCATGAAGCTGCCGGCCGCGGTGACGCTGGCCTTCACGCCTTACGGCGCCGACCCCGGCAAGCTCGCCGAACGGGCCCGCGCGCAGCGCCACGAGATCTTCCTGCAGATCCCGATGGAGCCCTACGACTTTCCCGACAACGACCCGGGACCGCAGACGCTGCTGACCTCGCTCAGCGCCGACCAGAACATGGACCGCCTGTACTGGCATCTCAGCCGGATGCAGGGCTATGCCGGCATCGCCAACTTCATGGGTGCGCGCTTCGTCGCGACCGAGCCGGCGATGCAGCCGATCATCCGCGAGGCAGCCAAGCGCGGCCTCGGCTTCTTCGACGACGGCTCCTCGCCCCGCAGCATCGCAGGCCAGGCGGCGGCGAACCAGGCCATGCCGTTCGGCAAGGGCGACCTTGCGATCGACGTGGTGCCGACGGCGACCGAGATCGACCGCGCCCTGAACAAGCTCGAATCGACGGCCCGCGAGCGCGGCATCGCCGTCGGCACGGCCTCCGCCCTGCCCGTCTCGATCGACCGCATCGGTGCCTGGACCAAGACATTGGGCGACCGGGGTATTCTTCTGGTGCCATTGACAACCGCGATGCTGAAATCAAAATCCAGCTAAATCAACGGATTGGTACGGCACGGGTCCTGGCGGGGGGCCGGTTAAGCCGTACCGGCAGCATGCGAGAGGTCTGGCGGAATGGCGCGTTATGAGGATCTGCCCTACCGGACCTGTGTCGGCGTGATGCTGATCAACACAGCGGGACTGGTGTTCATCGGCCGCCGTGCCGGCGGCATCGAGCATGTCGACGACACCCATGTCTGGCAGATGCCGCAAGGCGGCGTCGATCCCGGCGAGGACACCTGGGAGGCCGCCAAGCGCGAGCTCTATGAGGAGACCAGCGTGCGCTCGGTCGAGCGGCTCGGCGAGGTCCCGGACTGGCTGACCTACGACATCCCGCGCACGGTCGCCGGGCGCGCCTGGAAAGGCCGCTACCGCGGCCAGCGCCAGAAATGGTACGCGGTGCGCTTCACCGGCAAGGACAGCGAGATCAACGTCGAAAAGCCCGGCGGCGGCGGCCACAAGGCCGAGTTCGTCAGCTGGCGCTGGGAGCCGATGAAGAACCTGACCGGGCTGATCATCCCGTTCAAGCGCCCGGTCTACGAGCGCGTGGTGCAGGAATTTTCCGCGCTGGCGGAGGAATGATTTGCATCGTCATTCCGGGGCGTGCGAAGCACGAACCCGGATGACGACGAAAGACCTGCAAGTGACGCCTGAAAAACCCTACCGTCCCAATGTCGGCATCGCCCTGTTCAATGCCGACGGCCGCGTCCTGATCGGCCACCGCTTCAAGGGCGACGGCCCCGAGATCATCCTGCCCGGCCTCGACTGGCAGATGCCGCAGGGCGGCGTCGACGAAGGCGAGAACCTGCGCGATGCGGCGATGCGCGAGCTCTGGGAGGAGACCAGCGTCGTCAGCGCCGATTATCTCGGCGAGACGGACTGGTTCACCTACGAATTCCCGCCTTACGACGGCCCGCAGACGCATCGCCTCGCGAAGTTTCGCGGCCAGCGGCAAAAATGGTTCGCGCTGCGCTTCACCGGCAAGGACGACGAGATCGACCCGCTGACGCCGCGCAACGGCCAGCCCGCCGAGTTCGACGCCTGGCGCTGGGAGCGCCTCGACCGCGTCGCGGACGTCGTGGTGCCGTTCCGGCGCGAGGTCTATCAGGCCGTGGCGCGGGAGTTTGCGGTGTTCGCAAACTGAAATCGCGAAAACAACCCCATGCGCAGTAGAATGGGGGTTGGAATTGTTGAAGAATTTTCGCCGGAAATTTCTAATTAATCGGTCCCACCGTGAATGGGCCGATGGCGATGACGTGGCAGTCGCTGTCGCGCTTGGCGCAGTCGGCGAGGGCCGAGGTGACGGCGGCCTGCTCCGCGGCGGCTTTGAGGCCGAGGCCCGGCCGGCCGGCGGTGCCGACGGCGACCGCGTTCCAACCCATGGCGTCGCCGAGCTTGCGCACCACCTCGCCGCGCGCATCGGCCACGATCGAAGCGTTGGAAGCGGCATTGAAGAAGCCGGTGATCCTGAACAGGGTCGGGATCGGCACGACGAAATTGTCGTCGATCGCAACGACGAGGCAGGCGACGCCGGCGATCGCGCCGCAGGATTCCAGCGACCGTCGCGCCGCGTCCTCGGCGGATGAGGCGCCGAGCACCATGAAATATTGCCCGCCCGGACCGAGCGCAACCGAGCGGGATTTCGCCGCCGGCACGAAGATGTTCTCGAGCCGGACTTTCTGCGGCTCGCGCACGATCGGAAAATCCTTCGGCGCGAAGGCTCGCTCCGTCATCGCATCATGCCGGAAGTAGGGAGACGGCGGCATCGGCGGCTTGCCGTGCGCGTAGACGACGGTGTCGCCGACCGCATAGAGCTCGCAGCGGCGCGGCGATTGCGCGGCGTCGGCGCGCTTCTGGCACTGCTCGAGCGCGGTGTTGCGCGCCGCCTCCTCGCTTGCCTGGTTCAGCGCCGAGCCGGTGAAGCCGCCGACATTCAGCGCGAAGGCCTTGTGATCTCCGGAGGCCGCGTAGTCGCCCGCGAGGAAACTGCGCACGCGCTCGTTGATGAAGGGCACGCTGTCGGCGGAGAATTTGACTGACATCGGTGATGCCGACGGCGTCGGCGCCATCGCGGCGCTAACGCTCGGCGATGCCATTGGAGCCATCGGCGCCTTGGCGAGCTGGGTCGGTGACGGGCTCGGCGAGACGGCACTTGCCGTTGGCGCCGTGCTGGGGGCTGCGTTCGGCGTCGCGGCGAGCGGCGCCACGGCGACATTCGCCGCCTGCTTGAGCTTGGTGTTGTAGAGAAAGCCTGTGACGCCGATGCCGACGATCGAGACCACCGCGACCACCAGCGGCCACATCCACACCGGGGCGGCGGCCAGCTTGGCGGCCGGCTTCTTCAGTTGCGGCTTGCCATAGGTCCCGTCCTCGCGCCGCATCGCCACCATGTAGGCGTGAACGGGCGTCGGGATATTCTTCACTTCCTGCGCGCCGATATCGGCGAACTGCACCGAGAGCTTGTTGGCGACCTGCTCGTGTACCGCGCGGGAGACGCAGATGCCGCCGACCTCTGCGAGGCCCTCCAGCCGTGCCGCGATGTTGACGCCGTCGCCCAAGAGATCGCCGTCGCGCTCGACCACGTCGCCGATGGTGATGCCGATGCGGAACGACATCTGCCGGCTCGGCGGATAGGCCATGTTGCGGGTCCGCAGGGATTCCTGGATGTCGATCGCGCAGCGCACCGCATCGACCGCACTGGGGAATTCCGCGAGCACGGCATCGCCCGCCGTGTTGAAGACGCGCCCGCTGGCCTTGGCGATGAAATCGTCGACGACCTCACGATAGGAGGCCAGACGCCGCAGCGTCTCCTCCTCGTCTTCCGCGACCAGCCGCGAGTAACCGGCAATATCGGCTGCGAAGATCGCTGCGATCTTGCGTTTCATCTGCACCCTGCCCCGGGAACAAAATTCACCGGGGAGAATGCCGCTATCGCAAGCGCGGTGCAACAAAGTTTCAGCGCCCGCCACCGGCCGGTGACGAGCGCTGAACCTGTTCAGGAATCCTAGGCCCAAAGCCCCGGAGCAGTGCCCCGGGGCTTAGTGCATAGCCGTCGCGTTGAGCTGATGCTGAATGCTCTTGTAATGGTCGAGCCGCTCGATGGCGTGATCGAGCTCGCCGCCTTCATGCTCCTTCAGGTTCTCTTCCATCTCCGAGATGGTCTCGGCGAACTGCGCACGGTCGAGCTCGGCGAGCGACGTCGCAACGTCGGCGAGCACGGTCAGGCCCTTTTCGGAGACTTCGGCGAGGCCGCCGAGCACGATGATCTTCTCGTGCTTGCCGCCGGTGGTGATGGTGAGAATGCCGGGGCGGATCGCCGCCACGACCGGCGCATGCCCTGCCAGCACGCCGAAATCACCCTCGACGCCGGGAATGTCGACCTGATCGACCTCGCCCGAGAAGGCGAGCTTTTCCGGAGAGACGAGATCGAAATGGAAGGTGGCCATGAGAAACCTGCGAATGGTGAGTGGCGAGTGGTTGAAAGAGGGAGCAGCTATTCGCCACTCCCTATTCGCTATTCGCCAGCTTAGGCGGCTTCCGCCGCCAGCTTCTTGCCCTTCTCGACGGCTTCTTCGATGGTGCCGACCATGTAGAAGGCGGCTTCCGGCAGGTGGTCGTACTTGCCTTCCACCAGGCCCTTGAAGCCCTTGATGGTGTCGGCGAGGTCGACGAACTTGCCCGGCGAGCCCGTGAAGATTTCGGCGACGTGGAACGGCTGCGACATGAAGCGCTCGACCTTGCGGGCGCGGGCCACGGTCAGCTTGTCCTCTTCCGAAAGCTCGTCCATGCCGAGAATGGCGATGATGTCCTGCAGGGCCTTGTAACGCTGCAGCACCTGCTGGACCTGACGGGCGACCGCGTAGTGCTCCTCGCCGACGACGAGCGGGGAAAGCATGCGCGAGGTCGAGTCGAGCGGGTCCACCGCCGGGTAGATGCCCTTTTCGGCGATCGAGCGCGACAGCGTGGTGGTCGCGTCAAGATGCGCGAACGAGGTCGCGGGCGCCGGGTCGGTCAAGTCGTCGGCCGGAACGTAGATGGCCTGCACCGAGGTGATCGAGCCCTTCTGGGTGGTGGTGATGCGCTCCTGCAGCGCGCCCATGTCGGTCGCGAGCGTCGGCTGATAACCCACCGCCGAAGGAATACGGCCGAGCAGCGCCGACACTTCAGAGCCGGCCTGGGTGAAGCGGAAGATGTTGTCGACGAAGAACAGCACGTCCTGGCCCTTGTCGCGGAAGTCTTCCGCGATGGTCAGACCGGTGAGCGCGACGCGGGCGCGGGCGCCCGGGGGCTCGTTCATCTGGCCGAACACCAGCGCGCACTTCGACTTCACGCTCGGATCCGGATTCTTCGGATCGGCGTTGACCTTGGATTCGATGAACTCGTGATAGAGGTCGTTGCCCTCGCGGGTGCGCTCGCCGACGCCGGCGAACACGGAGTAACCGCCGTGCGCCTTCGCGACGTTGTTGATCAGCTCCTGAATCAGCACGGTCTTGCCGACGCCGGCGCCGCCGAACAGGCCGATCTTGCCGCCCTTCGCATACGGGGCAAGAAGATCGACGACCTTGATGCCGGTGACGAGAATTTCAGCTTCCGTCGACTGGTCGGTGTAGGTCGGTGCTTCCTGGTGGATGGCGCGCAGGCCTTCGGTCTTGACGGGGCCGGCTTCGTCGATCGGCTCGCCGATGACGTTGATGATGCGGCCGAGCGTGCCTTCACCGACGGGAACGCGGATCGGAGCGCCGGTGTCGGTCACTTCCTGGCCGCGGACCAGACCTTCGGTGGTGTCCATCGCGATGGTGCGGACCGTGGACTCGCCGAGATGCTGGGCGACTTCGAGCACCAGGCGGTTGCCGCCGTTCTTGGTCTCGAGCGAATTGAGAATGGCCGGGAGGTGGCCTTCGAACTGCACGTCGACGACGGCGCCGATGACCTGGGTGACGCGACCGACCTGGGCTGCCATTGAATGTCTCCTTCGATCCGAACTTCTAGACCACGGTCAACGACCGGGATGATGGGTTGAATGGGTGCCGACGCGTCCTTAGACGGCTTCGGCGCCCGAGATGATTTCGATCAGTTCCTTGGTGATCTGCGCCTGACGCGTGCGGTTGTAGACCAGCGTCTGCTTGCGGATCATCTCACCGGCGTTGCGCGTCGCGTTGTCCATCGCGCTCATCTGCGCGCCGTAGAACGAGGCGTTGTTCTCGAGCAGCGCGCGGAAGATCTGGACCGCGAGATTGCGCGGCAGAAGACGGGTGAGAATCTCGTCTTCTTCCGGCTCGTATTCGTAAGACGTCGTGTTGGCGGCAGCGGCCGTCTCGACCACCAGCGGAATGATCTGCTGGGCGGTCGGGATCTGCGCGATCACCGAGCGGAAGCGCGAATAGAACAGCGTGCAGACGTCGAACTCGCCGTTGTCGAACCGCGCCAGAACCTTCTTGGCGATCTCCTCGGCATTGACGAAGCCGAGCTGGCGGACGCTGCGCAGGTCCATGTGCTCGACGATCTGCTTGTCGAACAGGCGGCGGAGCTGCTCGTAACCCTTGCGTCCGACGCAGAAGAATTTGACTTCCTTGCCCTGCGCCATCAGCGCCTGGGCGCGCTCGCGGGCGAGACGCACGATCGACGAATTGAAAGCGCCGGACAGGCCGCGCTCGCCGGTGCAGACCAGCAGCAGGTGAACCTGATCCTTGCCGGTGCCGGCCAGCAGAACCGGCGCGCCGGGCGAGCCCGCCGCGGCGCTGGCGATGTTGGAGATCACCGCGCTCATCTTGTCGGCGTAGGGACGCGCGGCTTCCGCCGCGGTCTGCGCGCGGCGCAGCTTGGAGGCCGCGACCATCTGCATGGCCTTGGTGATCTTTTGCGTCGCCTTGGTGGAGGCGATGCGGACGCGCATGTCTTTAAGTGACGCCATTCTTCGTCCCCGACGGTTCGATCTCTCGGATCAAGCCGCTAGCCTATCTCTGTCGTCATGCCCGGGCTCGTCCCGGGCATCCACGTCTCGCCTCCCACACCGTAAGGCGTGGACGGCCGGGACTTCAGTTGCGAAGACGCGCTTCGCTCCTTGACCCGGCCATGACGGCGTTCTTCTTACGCGAAGCTCTTCGCGAAACCTTCGACCACCGACTTCAGCTTGGCAGCGGTGTCGTCGGTGAGGTCGCGGGTGTCGCGGATCGAATTGAGGATGTCGGCGTTCTTGCCGCGCAGCAGCGACAACAGGCCATCCTCGAACGCGCGCACCTTGTTGACCGGGAGCGGATCGAGATAGCCGTTGGTGCCGGCCCAGATCACGCAGACCTGCTCTTCCATCTTCAGCGGCGAGAACTGCGGCTGCTTCAGGAGCTCGGTCAGGCGCGAACCGCGGTTCAGCAGGCGCTGGGTCGAGGCGTCGAGGTCGGAGCCGAACTGCGCGAACGCCGCCATTTCGCGGTACTGCGCGAGCTCACCCTTGATCTTGCCGGCGACCTTCTTGGTGGCCTTGGTCTGCGCCGACGAACCGACGCGCGACACCGACAGACCGACGTTCACCGCGGGACGGATACCCTGGAAGAACAGGTCGGTTTCCAGGAAGATCTGGCCGTCGGTGATCGAGATGACGTTGGTCGGGATGTAGGCCGACACGTCGTTGGCCTGGGTTTCGATGACCGGCAGAGCGGTCAGCGAGCCGGAGCCCTGGTCCTTGTTCAGCTTCGCCGCGCGCTCGAGCAGGCGGGAGTGCAGATAGAACACGTCGCCGGGATAGGCTTCGCGGCCCGGCGGGCGGCGCAGCAGCAGCGACATCTGGCGATAGGCGACGGCCTGCTTGGACAGATCGTCATAGATGATGACGGCGTGCATGCCGTTGTCGCGGAAGTACTCGCCCATGGTGCAGCCGGTGAACGGCGCGATGTACTGCATCGGCGCCGGATCGGATGCGGTGGCGGCGACGACGATCGAATATTCGAGCGCGCCCTGCTCTTCCAGAACCTTCACGAACTGAGCGACGGTCGAACGCTTCTGGCCGACCGCGACGTAGACGCAGTACAGCTTGATGTTCTCGTCGGGCTGCGCGTTGAGCGGCTTCTGGTTCAGGATGGTGTCGAGCGCGATCGCGGTCTTGCCGGTCTGACGGTCGCCGATGATCAGCTCGCGCTGGCCGCGGCCGATCGGGATCAGGGCGTCGATCGCCTTGAGGCCGGTCGCCATCGGCTCGTTCACCGATTTGCGCGGAATGATGCCGGGCGCCTTGACGTCGACGCGCATGCGCTTGTCGGCCTGGATCGGACCCTTGCCGTCGATCGGATTGCCGAGACCGTCGACAACGCGACCGAGCAGGCCCTTGCCGACCGGGGCGTCCACGATGGCGCGGGTGCGCTTGACGGTCTGGCCTTCCTTGATCTCGCGGTCGGCACCGAAGATAACGACGCCGACGTTGTCGGTTTCGAGGTTCAGCGCCATGCCGCGGGTGCCGTTCTCGAACTCGACCATTTCACCGGCCTGGACGTTGTCCAGACCGTAGACGCGAGCGATACCGTCGCCGACGGACAGCACCTGTCCGACTTCGGAGACTTCAGCTTCCTGGCCGAAATTCTTGATCTGGTCCTTGAGGATCGCGGAAATTTCCGCGGCGCGGATGTCCATCAGCCTGCCTCTTTCATCGCGTGCTTGATCGAATTGAGTTTGGTGCGAAGCGAACCATCGACCATGCGGCTGCCCAGCTTGACGACGAGGCCACCGATGATCGCGGGATCGACTTTCACGTTCAGCGCGACGTCCTTGCCGGTCACCGACTTCAGGGCAACCTTGAGGGCGTCGAGATTCTTGTCAGAGAGCGCTTCCGCCACCGTGACGTCGGCCGTCGTCTCGCCCTTGAACTTGGCGACGAGGGCGCGGTAGGCGCGGATGACGTCCGTCACCGCGAACAGGCGGCGGTTGGCGGTCAGCACTTTGAGGAAATTGGCGGAGATGCCGGCGATGCCGGCCTTGGCCAGCACGGCCGACAGGGCCTTGGACTGGGCGTCGGCGGCGAACACCGGGCTGCGAACGAGGCGCGTGAGATCGGCGCTTTCGTTCAGCAAGCCCTCGAATTTCTCGAGGTCGGCCTTGACCTCGTCGACCACTTTCTGGTCGCGGGCCAGGTCGAACAATGCCGTTGCATAACGGCCGGACACACCGGAAACGGACGTATCTTCTGCAGCCACAGACGCGCTCTTTTTGCTGTCAAACTCGCAAGGGAAAAACCGTCGCCACAAAGCGGCGCCTAGCGATCCAAGCCCTTGGAATTCAAGCGGGACTTCGATTTTCGACCAGCACGGGACGTGCCGGGCTCGTTAAAATCGCGGCTTTGCTAACATAGCAGGCGCGCAGGTGCAACATGACGCCAAATTAAAGGCACGAGGTTCTGTCGCCAGTTCGTCGCACGCTGCGAGACACCGAACACTGCCTGATCCAAGGATCGATCACGAAGGGATCAAGGACTTGGGTGACGGGCTACCGTGTCGCGGAATGGTTTGAGCCCGGCCGCCCTCAACTCCCCCGTTGGTTCCTGCCTCCAGCGCATAGCGGCCATGAACACGGATCGCTGAGGCGTGATTCCGACGTCCGTTGCTCCCCGCCCCGAATACTTACCCAATTCTAAACAATGAAAGCGATAACTTCGTTTTACAGTATTTCGAAGTAATCACCTGCTTAACAAATCGTTAAAAGCGAAGATTTGGAGATGCAAGCTGAATATCCTGCGCCGGTAACAAGATGTTTCATGACGACACGGAACGGATTTACTGCCCAATTCACGCCGCATTGGGAATCGAAACGCGAACCCGCTCACAAACTGATGGGGGCTCCACTAGCCACATATGTGGCAATACTAGCTTAGGGACCACTAAATGCTGTCTTTGAAGACGCTGGGCCTTGTTACCCGGCCGCGTACGGCGATCGCTTTCGTTGCCGCAACTCTCCTCATCGGTGGAACTGCCACCGAAGCTTCCGCCAAATCCCGGCATCACCGGCATCATCACCACCGCCACCACGCCCAGACCGATACCAACGCGACCTCCGATTGGCGCAACGCCAACGCGTCGATGAATCCGACCTCGGGCGGCGGCCACAGCTTCTCCGGCATGGCCTCCTATTACGGCAACGAGTCCGGCAGCCGCACCGCCTCGGGCCAGCGCTTCAACCAGAACGCCCTGACCGCGGCGCACCGCTCGCTGCCGTTCGGCACCAAGCTGCGCGTCACCCACCGCGGTTCGAGCGTCATCGTCACCATCAACGACCGCGGCCCGTTCATTCGCGGCCGGGTTCTCGACCTCTCCACGGGTGCGGCCCGCGCCATCGGCCTCACCGGCGCCGGCGTCGGCCGCGTCACCGCGGAAGTCGTCTCCTAAGGCGCGTTAGCGCCTCAGTGATCGCGCAGTTTTCCATCAGTTTGCTGCGCGAATAAAACAAGCCCGCGGTCTTGGGGGACCGCGGGCTTTTTTTCGTGCTGTCATTGCCGCTGGTCTCCCGGACAAGCTGCAACGTGTGAGCGTTGCGGCGCAGAGCCCAGGAGCCACGAAGTCCGCTCCGCATGGTCCCGGCTCTGCAGTGCACCGCTGAAGAAGCGCTGCGCTGCGTCCGGGGCACGAGACCATTTCCTACAAAAAGCTCTGCGGATCGACGTCGACTTCGAGCTTCTGATTGCCCGTCGGCTTCGGGCACACCGCGAGCCAGTTGCGCAAATAGTCCGACAGGTCGAAACCGCGGGCCGATTTCACCAGGATGCGGAAGCGGTAGCGGCCCTTGATCACGGCGAGCGGCGCTTCCGCAGGTCCCAGCACCACGACGCGCTCGTCGCGCGGCGCGAGCGCGACGAGACGGCGGCCGAGACCTTCGGCGCTCGGGCGGTCGCCGGCGGAGATGATCAGGCTCGCGAGCCGGCCGAACGGCGGATAGAGCGTCCTCTCGCGCAGGTCGATCTCGCTATCGTAGAAGGCCTCGCGGTCGCAGGCGATCAGCGCCTTCATCACGGGATGGTCGGGCTGGTGCGTCTGCAAATAGCCGACGCCGCGGCCCTGCTCGCGACCGGCGCGGCCGATCACCTGGTTGAGCAATTGCCAGGTGCGCTCCGCCGCGCGCGGATCGCCGTTGCTGAGGCCGAGATCCGCATCGACCACGCCGACGAGGTTGAGCCGCGGAAAATTGTGGCCCTTGGCGACGAGCTGCGTGCCGATGATGATGTCGACGCGACCCTCCGCGATCTCGGCGAGTTCTGAGCGCATCGTCTCGATCGAGGTGATGAGATCGCTCGACAGCACCATGGTGCGTGCCTGCGGGAACAGCGCGGCCGCCTCCTCCTGCAGGCGCTCGACGCCGGGCCCGACCGCGACCAGCGATTCCTCCGCCGCGCAATGCGGACAGGTCGGCGGCCGCGGCATCGAGAAGCCGCAATGGTGACAGACGAGTCGCTGGCGGAAACGGTGATCGACCAGCCAGGCATCGCAGATGGTGCAGGCGAAGCGATGGCCGCAAGCCCGGCACAGCGTCAGCGGCGCATAGCCGCGGCGATTGAGGAACAGCAGCGCCTGCTCGCGCTTTTCGATCGCGGTCCTGATCTCGCCGGCAAGCCGCGGCGAGATGAAGCGGCCGCGGGCGGGCGGCTCGCGGCGCATGTCGATGGCCTCGATATGCGGCATGTGCTGGCCGCCGAAGCGCGAAGGCAGCGCGACGCGCTGATAGCGGTTCTTGCGCGCATTGACCTCGGACTCGACCGACGGCGTCGCCGACGCCAGCACGACCGGAATCCTGGCGATATGCGCGCGTACCACCGCCATGTCGCGGGCGTGATAATGCACGCCGTCGTCCTGCTTGTAGGCCTGGTCGTGCTCTTCATCGACGACGATCAGCCCGAGATTGGCGTAAGGGAGAAACAGCGCCGAGCGCGCGCCGACCACGACCGGCGCGGTGCCGGAGGAGATCGCCGCCCAATTGCGCGCACGTGTGCGCGGGGTCAGCTCGGAGTGCCACTCGATCGGGCGCACGCCAAAGCGCTGCGCGAAGCGATCGAGGAACTGGCCGGTGAGCGCGATCTCCGGCATCAGGATCAGCGATTGTTTTCCGCGGCGGATGGTTTCAGCGACGGCCTCGAAATAGACCTCGGTCTTGCCCGAGCCGGTGACGCCGTCGAGCAATGCGACATGGAACGTGCCGTTGGCCGCGAGCGCGCGCATCGCATCCACGCCGGCCCGTTGCAGCGGCGAAAAATCCGGCCTGCCGAACTCCGGATCGGGGCTAGGTGGCGGCGCAGGCGGCGGCATCGGCTCGACCGTGAGCGTGCCTTCGTCGACGAGGCCGTCGATCACGCCCGAGGAGACGCCGGCTTCCTTGGCGGCTTCCGACTTGCCGTGCAGCAGCCGGTCCGACAGCACCTCGAGCAAGCGCGCCCGTGCCGGCGTCAGCCTCTTCGGCGGATCGCCGGTGAGGCGCACGCCGGGACGCACCCGCTCGGGGCCGAGATTCTCGCCCATCCGCAGGCACATGCGCAGCACCATGCCGCGTGGGCTCAGCGTGTAATTGGCGACCCAGTCGACCACGGACCGCAGCTCGGGCTTGAGCGGCGGGATGTCGAGCTTCTCGCTGACCTCCTTGAGGCGGTTGTGCAGGCGCGGATCCGGATTGGCGTTCTCTCCCCAGACCACGCCGAGCACCTCGCGCGGCCCCAGCGGCACGCCGACGAGATCGCCCGCCTTCAGCTCCATCCCGCGCGGCACCTTGTAGGAATAGGTCTGGTCGAGCGCAACCGGCACCAGCACGTCGACCATGCCGGTCGCGTTGGTGGGGGCGGCGTTGCTGCGCGACGAATGGTCCATCAACGGTCTTTGCAGGGAGAATCGGAACCTGGAGCGCCAAGGCTAGCGCCCTGGGGCGGCCTTAGCGAACAGTAAACGGGTGTGATGCGATATACTGAGCGGAATCAATCCGTCCAGAGCGATGAGCAAAGCCGCCGCACCCCAAATCGAGTTCGCCAGCGCCGATCCCTCGATCGCGCAGGAGATGACGCGCTGGCTGTCGCATCTCGGCGCCGAGCGACGGCTGTCGCCGAAGACGCTGGAAGCCTATGGCCGCGATTTGCGGCAATGCCTGGATTTTCTCTGCGCCCATTGGGGCGAGCGCGTCACGCTGAAACGTTTCGCCGCGCTGGAAGCAACCGACGTGCGCGCCTTCATGGCGATGCGCCGGGCCGACGACATCGCCGGCCGCAGCCTGATGCGCGCGCTGGCAGGCCTGCGCTCGTTCGGACGGTTTTTGGAGCGCGAGGGCAAGGGCAAGGTCGGCGCGCTCTCCGCGATCCGCGCGCCGAAAGTCGCCAAGAGCTTGCCGAAGCCGCTGCCGATGGCATCCGCCAAACGTCTTGCCGATGCCGACGAGCGCGCCGGCGAGGATCGCGAGACCTGGATTCTCGCGCGCGACGCAGCCGTGATGGCGCTCCTGTATGGCTCGGGCCTGCGCATCTCCGAGGCCTTGGGGTTGAAGCGCCGCGAGGTGCCGAAGCCCGGCGAAGGCGACGTGCTGATCGTCACCGGCAAGGGCAATAAGACCCGCATGGTGCCGGTGCTGCAGAACGTGCTCGAGCTGGTGCAAGAGTACGTTGCGATGTGCCCCTATCCGCTGCCGGCAGAGGGGCCGATCTTCGTCGGCGCGCGCGGCGGTCCCTTGAGCCCGCGCATCATCCAGCTCGCGATGGAGCGGCTGCGCGGCGCGCTTGGGCTGCCCGACAGCGCCACGCCGCACGCGCTCCGTCATTCCTTCGCCACGCATCTGCTCTCGCGCGGCGGCGACTTGCGCGCCATCCAGGAATTGCTCGGCCATTCCTCGCTCTCGACCACCCAGGTCTATACCGGCATCGATTCCGAGCGCTTGCTGGAAGTCTATGCCAGCGCCCATCCGCGGCGCTGAAGTCTCACGATTTATCGTGCCCCGGACGCGGCGCAGCGCTCCTTAGCGGTGCGCTGCAGAGCCGGGGCCTATCCCACCGCGTGATCGCCTGTAGCTTCTGGGTCTCGGCTCAGCAGCGCAGCGTTGCACGCTGCGCTGCGTCCGGGACACGAGAGCTGCTGACACACCGACGTCACAACGCGCGTGCCTCTTGCGCAGGCCGCACGGTTCGGTCAATCGTTGCGGAACCGAAGCGGAGGGGAATCATGAGCGCACACGAAAGCATGGAGCATGCCGAGCACGCCGAACACGCGTCCGGCTCCAACAAGAAGATCGCGCTCCTGATCGCGGTGCTGGCGCTGTTCCTGGCGGTCTCGGAGACGCTCGGCAAGGGCGCCCAGACCGAATCGATCAGCAAGAATGTCGAGGCGGCCAACCTCTGGGCGTTCTTCCAGGCCAAGAGCATCCGCCGCACCGTGGTGGTGACCGCGGCCGAACAGGGCAAGCTCACGCTCGCCACCGCGGACGAGGCGCAGAAGCCCGCCGTGCAGAAGCAGGTCGAGGACTGGACCAAGACGGCGCAGCGCTACCGCTCCGAGCCCGAGACCGGCGAAGGCACCGAGCAGCTCGCCGAGAAGGCCAAGCATGCCGAGCACGACCGCGACGAGGCGACCGCGAAATACCACCATTTCGAGCTGGCCTCGGCCGCCTTCCAGATCGGCATCGTGCTGGCCTCGGCCACCATCATCACCGGCATGTTCGCGCTGGCCTATGTCAGCGGCATCCTGACGATCGCCGGCCTCTTCATGACCGCGCTCGGCCTGTGGTGGCCGCATCTGCTGCATCTGCATTAGTCGGTGCGTGTGGCGCGCCGTTTGACGCCACACAGACAGTGTCATGCCCCGGCTTGACCGGGGCATCCAGTACGCCGCGGCTTCTCGGTTCAATCATTGACGTCTCTGGGATACTGGATCGCCCGGTCAAGCCGGGCGATGACAGCCGAGCGTGTGGCTGGCAACTACCGCGCCTGGTGAACGCTCTTCCTGAAGCGCTGGATCAGACGCAGCGTACGGGCGGACCAGCCTTCGCCGTTGCCGGCGATCAGCTCGCGGATGCGCTGCTTGATGGGATCGACCAGCTCGGCGGCCTTGGCGCGGATCTTCAGCACGAGATCGTAGATCCGCTCGAACCAGTGCATCTCCAACAGCTTGTCGCGCGTGACGTCGAACACGAAGGCGGTGACGCCGACGCCGAGCAGTTTTGCGAACAGGAACGTGGATACGCCGGTCATCCAATATTCGTGGGTGAGCAGCCACAGGCCGATCAGCTTGAGCGGGAACAAGGGGATGATCGGCACGGCGAAGATGATCAGCGTCGCCGCCGGCGACAACGCGTCGACGCGCTCCGTCAGCCACTGCTTGAAGCGCGCCAGCGGAATCGCCGCGACAACGCGCGCGACGATCGGCTCGAGATGGTCCCACAGCCAGGCTTCGATCAGGAAGATGATCGCAAGCAGGACCCAGACCGGTTGAAGAAGGCGGCGCAACATGTGTTTCCCGCCCGATTCGGCGCTGGGCGCTTGCTACATATGGATGGCCCGCTTGCCGACTGCAAGCGCGGCTTCCTTGATGGCCTCCGACCGGGTCGGATGGGCGTGACAGGTGCGCGCGAGATCTTCCGCGCTGCCGCCAAACTCCATGAGAACGGCCGCCTCGTGGATCATTTCGCCGGCCTCGCGGCCGATAATGTGCACGCCGAGCACACGATCGGTCTTCGCATCTGCGAGAATCTTCACGAAGCCGTCAGTGGTCTGATTCACCTTGGAGCGGCCGTTGGCGGTGAACGGAAACTTTCCGACGGTATAGGCGGTGCCCGCCTGCTTCAGCTCCTCCTCGGTCTTGCCGACGGAGGACACTTCCGGCGTGGTATACACGACGCCCGGAATCACATCGTAATTCACGTGGCCGGCCTGGCCGGCGATGATCTCGGCGACCGCAACGCCTTCATCCTCGGCCTTGTGCGCCAGCATGGGCCCAGCGACGACGTCGCCGATGGCATAGACGCCCTTCAGGCTGGTGGCGAAATGCGGATCGATCTGCACGCGGCCGCGCGCGTCGAGCGCGACGCCGGCTTCCTTCAGGCCGAGCGCCTCGGTGTAGGGCACGCGGCCGATGCAGACGAGCACGACATCGGCGTCCAGCGTCTCGGCCGCGCCGCCGGCGGCCGGCTCGATCGTCGCCTTCAGCGACTTGCCGGAGGTGTCGACGCCGGTGACCTTGGCGCCGAGCTTGAACGCAAAGCCCTGCTTCTCGAGGATGCGCTGGAATTGCTTGGCGATCTCGCCGTCCATGCCGGGCAGGATGCGGTCCAAGAATTCGACGACGACGACTTCGGCGCCGAGACGGTGCCACACCGAGCCGAGCTCGAGGCCGATCACGCCGGCGCCGACGATCAGGAGCTTGCCGGGGACCTTGTCCAGCGACAGCGCGCCGGTCGAGGACACGATGCGCTTCTCGTCGATCTCGATGCCCTTGAGGCGCGCGATGTCCGAGCCGGTGGCGATCACGATGTTCTTGGTCTCGACCACCTGCGACTTGCCGTCGGCGGAGACTTCGACCTTGCCGGTGCCCAAGATCTTGCCGGTGCCCTTGAGCACGTCGATCTTGTTCTTCTTCATCAGGAACTCGACGCCCTTGACGTTGCCGTCGATGCCCTGCTGCTTGAAGTTCATCATCGCGGGCAGATCGAGCTTCGGCGCGGAAACGCTGACGCCCATCTTGGCGAAGGAGTGGCCGGCTTCCTCGAACATTTCCGACGCGTGCAGCAGCGCCTTCGACGGCATGCAGCCGACATTGAGGCAGGTGCCGCCGAGGGTGGCGTTCTTTTCGACCACGGCGACTTTCATGCCGAGCTGGCTGGCGCGCACCGCACAGACATAACCGCCAGGTCCGGTGCCGATGACGACGAGATCGTAGGTAGCCATGAGAGAAAGTCCCGTGAGTTTAACGTGATGAGGATGCGTCAGCGTCCGCGCGGCGCCTCAGCGTCCGCCGGACACATCGAGAGTGGCTGCGGTGATGTAGGAGGCCTCGTCCGACATCAGCCAGATGATGGCGTTGGCGATCTCGTCGGCGGTGCCGACGCGCTTCATCGGCACCATATGGGCCAGGCGATGGTGCCGGTCGGGCTCGCCGCCGGAGGCGTGGATTTCGGTGTCGATCAGGCCGGGGCGAATGCCCGCGACACGAATGCCCTCGCCGGCGACCTCATAGCCGAGACCGGTGGTGAAGGAATCGATCGCGCCCTTGGACGCGGCATAATCGACATAGGTGTTGGGCGCGCCGAGCTTGGCGGCGACCGACGACAAATTGACGATGACGCCGCCCTGGCCGCCATGCCTGGTCGACATCCGCTTGACGGCTTCGCGCGCGCAGAGGATCGAGCCGGTGACGTTGACCGCCAGCACGCGCTGGATGCGCTCGGCCGACATCTCGTCGACCCGCACGCCGCTGGTGCCGACGATGCCGCCATTGTTGACGAGCGCCCCGAGCGTGCCGAACTTGTCGGCCTCCTTGAAGAGGTCGATGATGTCGCGCTCCTCGGCGACATCGCATTTCACCGCAACGGCCTTGCCGTTGCTGGCCTCGATCGTAGCGACCACCTCGTCGGCGGCCTTCTTGTTGCTGGCGTACCCGACCACGACGCGATAGCCGCGCGCGGCCGCCGCAAGCGCAGTCGCCCGCCCAATGCCGCGGCTGCCGCCGGTGATGACAACGACTTTATCGGTCACGCGCGCCTCCATGGTTCGACACGCGCCGTCGCAAGTAGCGACGGCGCTCGCAGAGCATCAGGAATCAGAGATCGAGCACCAGGCGCGCCGGATCTTCCAGGCTCTCCTTGACGCGCACCAGGAAGGTGACGGCTTCCTTGCCGTCGATGACGCGGTGATCGTAGGACAGCGCCAGATACATCATCGGGCGGACCTCGATCTTGCCGCCGACGACCATCGGACGCTCCTGGATCTTGTGCATGCCGAGGATGCCGGACTGCGGCGCGTTCAGGATCGGGGTCGACATCAGCGAGCCGTAGATGCCGCCATTGGTGATGGTGAAGGTGCCGCCCTGCATCTCGTCGATCTTGAGCTGGCCGTCACGGGCGCGGCGGCCGAAATCGGCGATGCCCTTCTCCATGTCGGCGATCGACTTGTGGTCGCAGTCGCGCACCACGGGCACGACGAGGCCCTTGTCGGTGCCGACGGCGACGCCGATGTGGTAGTAGTTCTTGTAGATCAAATCGGTGCCGTCGATCTCGGCGTTGACGGCCGGGATGTCCTTCAGCGCCTGCACGACGGCCTTGGTGAAGAAGCCCATGAAGCCGAGCTTGGAGCCATGCTTCTTCTCGAACGCATCCTTGTAGTGCGCGCGCAGCGCCATCACGTTGGTCATGTCGACCTCGTTGAAGGTCGTGAGCATGGCCGCGGTGTTCTGCACGTCCTTGAGGCGGCGCGCGATGGTCTGGCGCAGCCGGGTCATCTTGACGCGCTCTTCGCGGGCGGCGTCGTCGGCCGGCGACGGCGCACGAACCTGCACGGCGGCAGCGGGCTGGTTGACCGGCGTCGGCGCGGAGGCGGCGCGCTCGATCGCAGCCAGCATGTCGCCCTTGGTGACGCGGCCGTCCTTGCCGGAGCCCGGAACGGTGGAAGCGTCGACACCGCTCTCGGCCGAGAGCTTGCGCACTGACGGAGCGAGCGGCGCATCGGCCGGCGCGGCCTTCGCGGCCGGAGCCGGTGCAGCAGCGGCGGGGGCCGCAGCCGCGGCAGGCTTGGCGGGCGCGGCAGCAGGCTTCGCAGCACCGGCACCATCGGTGATCTGGCCGAGCAGCGCGCCGACCGCAACGGTCGCGCCATCAGCGGCGATGATCTCGCTCAGCGTGCCGGCGGAGGGCGCGGGGACTTCGATGGTGACCTTGTCGGTCTCGAGCTCCACCAAGGGCTCGTCGACAGCGACGGGATCGCCGGCCTTCTTGAACCAGCGGCCGATGGTGGCCTCGGTGACGGATTCGCCGAGCGTCGGCACACGAATTTCAGTCATGGTCTTTTCCTTAAGGGATCGCCAATGCGGTCATAGGTCGGTCGTCAATGGCCCGCGAAAAGCAAGCCAACCAGCAAGCCGCGACGTTGCAGTCACGGCGTACCGGGTGCCCCGCCTCGAGCGCGTTGCGCACGAGGCGGGGCATGACGCAGTTCAAAAAGTTCAGCTCAGTGCTTCGTCCAGGAACGCCTTCAGCTGAGCCTGATGCTTGGACATCAGACCCGTCGCGGTCGCGGCGGAAGCGGCGCGGCCGACATAACGCGGACGCCGGCTCGCGCCGTTCACCTGGTTCAGCACCCATTCCAGATAGGGCTCGATGAAGTGCCAGGCACCCATGTTGCGGGGCTCTTCCTGGCACCACACCACTTCGGCCTTCTTGAAACGCGACAGTTCGGCCACCAGCGCCTTCAGCGGCACCGGATAGAGCTGCTCGACGCGCATCAGATAGATGTCGTCGATGCCGCGCTTCTCGCGCTCCTCGTAGAGGTCGTAATAGACCTTGCCCGAGCACAGCACGATGCGGCGGACCTTCTCGTCCGGAACGAGCTTGATGGCCTCGTTCGGCAGCATCTGGGCGTCATCATAGAGGATGCGGTGGAAGGTCGTTCCCTTCGCCAGCTCTTCGAGGCGCGACACCGCCCGCTTGTGACGCAGCAACGACTTCGGCGTCATCATGATCAGCGGCTTGCGGATCTCGCGATGCAGCTGGCGGCGCAGTGCATGGAAGTAGTTCGCCGGCGTGGTCGGGTAGACCACCTGCATGTTGTCTTCCGCGCACATCTGCAGGAAACGCTCGAGGCGCGCCGAGGAGTGCTCCGGTCCCTGGCCCTCATAGCCGTGCGGCAAGAGGCAGACGAGGCCGGACATGCGCAGCCATTTGCGTTCGCCCGAGGAGATGAACTGGTCGAACACGACCTGCGCACCGTTGGCGAAGTCGCCGAACTGCGCTTCCCACAGCGTCAGCGTGTTCGGCTCGGCGAGCGAATAGCCGTATTCGAAGCCGAGCACGGCCTCTTCCGACAGCAGCGAGTTGATGACCTCGTAATGGCCCTGCTCGTTGCCGAGATGGTTGAACGGCGTGTAGCGGTTCTCGGTCTCCTGATCGATCAGGACCGAATGGCGCTGCGAGAAGGTGCCGCGCTCGGAATCCTGCCCGGACAGACGGACATGGTGGTTTTCCTGCAGCAGCGTGCAGAACGCCAGCGCTTCGCCGGTCGCCCAGTCGATGCCGGCACCGGTATCGATCGCCTTGGCGCGATTGTCGAGGAAGCGCTGGATGGTACGGTGGACGCGAAAACCGTCCGGCACCTTGGTGATCTTGCGGCCGATGTCCTTGAGAACGGGCAGGTCGACACCGGTGACGCCGCGACGGGCGTCCTCTTCCTGGTCGGCGATCTTGAATCCGGACCACTTGCCGTCGAGCCAGTCGGCCTTGTTCGGCTTGTAGGAGGTGCCGGCCTCGAACTCGGCATCGAGCCGGGCGCGCCAGTCGGCCTTGAGCTTGTCGACCTCGCCCTCGGTGACCACGCCTTCGGCGATCAGGCGCTTGGAGTAGAGCGTCAGCGTCGAGGGATGGGCCGCGATCCGCTTGTACATCACCGGCTGGGTGAAGGCCGGCTCGTCGCCCTCGTTGTGGCCGTAGCGGCGATAGCACCACATGTCGATGACGACCGGCTTGTGAAACTTCTGCCGGAATTCGGTCGCGACCTTGGCCGCGAACACCACGGCTTCGGGATCATCGCCGTTCACATGGAAGATCGGCGCGTCGATCATCTTCGCCACATCCGACGGATAAGGCGAGGAGCGCGAATAGCGCGGATAGGTGGTGAAGCCGATCTGGTTGTTGACGATGAAGTGCACGGAGCCGCCGGTGCGGTAGCCCTTCAGGTCCGACAGGCCGAAGCACTCGGCAACCACGCCCTGGCCGGCGAACGCGGCGTCGCCGTGCATCAAGAGCGGCATCACCGAGATGCGCATGTCGGGCGGATCGCCGTGCTGGTCCTGCTTCGCGCGCACCTTGCCGAGCACGACGGGATCGACGATCTCGAGATGCGAGGGGTTGGCCGTCAGCGACAGATGGATGCGGTTGCCGTCGAACTCGCGGTCCGAGGAGGCGCCGAGGTGATACTTCACGTCGCCCGAGCCTTCGACCGCGTCGGGGTTGGCCGAGCCGCCCTTGAATTCGTGGAACAGGGCGCGGTGGGCCTTGCCCATCACCTGCGTCAGCACGTTGAGGCGGCCGCGATGCGGCATGCCCAGCACGATCTCCTTCACGCCGAGATTGCCGCCGCGCTTGATGATCTGCTCGAGCGCGGGGATCAGCGCTTCGCCGCCGTCGAGGCCGAAGCGCTTGGTGCCGGTAAACTTGGTGTCGCAGAATTTTTCGAAACCTTCGGCTTCGACCAGCTTCATCAGGATCGCCCGGCGGCCTTCGCGGGTGAACGAGATCTCCTTGTCGGGTCCCTCGATGCGCTCCTGGATCCAGGCCTTCTGCGCGGCGTTGCTGATGTGCATGAACTCGACGCCGAGCGTCTGGCAGTAGGTGCGCTCGCAGATCGCGGTGATCTCGCGCAGCGTGCCGTATTCGAGACCGAGCACGTGATCGAGGAAGATCTTGCGGTCGAAATCGGCTTCACTGAAGCCGTAGGTGCGCGGGTCGAGCTCTTCGCGGTTGCGCTGGGCTTCGATGCCGAGCGGATCGAGCTTGGCGTGGAAGTGGCCGCGCATGCGGTAGGAGCGGATCAGCATCAGGGCGCGGACCGAGTCGCGCGTCGCCTGGAGCAGGTCGCCTGAGGAGAGGCCGGCGCCGCCCTTGTCACCGCCCTTGGCCTGCGCCTTGGCGGCGATCTTGGCACCAACAGCCTTCTCGACTTCCGCCCAATTGCCGTCGAGCGCGGAGGTCAGGTCATCCTGCGGGGTGAGCGGCCAGTTGTCGCGCTCCCAGGACGGGCCTTCCGCGTTCTTGCTGATGTCAGCAGGCGCGTCATTCAGGCTCTTGAAGAACTCCTGCCACTCGGCGTCGACCGAGGAGGGGTCCTTCTGGTAGCGGGCGTAGATTTCGTCGATGTAGGTGGCGTTGGTGCCCTGCAAAAAGGATGACAGGGCAAAGGCTGCGTTCGCGTCCTGGCGAGACATACTTGAGTTCCTGGCGATTTCGGTTCGCGCATAACAAACGGCGCTGGCACCGAGCTCCCCGGCAGAGGCTCGGCGCGACAGGCACCCTTTACCCTATTTGCTGCGAAACTTCGCCCGGAAAAGTACGAAGAAGTGAATTAGCCTTTCAACTTTTCGGCAAGCGTGTGGCCGAGGCGTGCGGGCGACGGGGACACTGTAATCCCTGCCGATTTCATCGCTTCGGTCTTGGAACCGGCGTCGCCCTTGCCGCCCGAAATGATCGCGCCGGCATGGCCCATGCGGCGGCCGGGAGGGGCCGTGACGCCGGCGATGAAGCCGACCATCGGCTTCTTGCGGCCGCGCTTGGCCTCGTCCTTGAGGAACTGGGCGGCGTCCTCCTCGGCGGAACCGCCGATCTCGCCGATCATGATGATCGATTCGGTCTTGGGGTCGGCCAGGAGCATTTCGAGGACATCGATGAACTCGGTTCCCTTGACCGGGTCGCCGCCGATGCCGACCGCGGTGGTCTGGCCGAGGCCTTCCTGGGAGGTCTGGAACACGGCTTCATAGGTCAGCGTGCCCGAACGGGAGACGATGCCGACCGAGCCGGTCTTGAAGATGTTGGCGGGCATGATGCCGATCTTGCACTCGCCGGCGGTCATGACACCCGGGCAGTTCGGCCCGATCAGGCGCGACTTGGAGCCGACCAGCGAGCGCTTGACCCGCACCATGTCGATGACGGGAATGCCTTCGGTGATGCAGACGATCAGCGGGATCTCGGCGTCGATGGCTTCGCAGATCGCGTCCGCCGCGCCCGGCGGCGGCACGTAGATCACCGACGCGTCGGCGCCGGTCTTCTCACGCGCATCGCGCACGGTGTCGAACACCGGCAGGCCCAGATGCGTCGAGCCGCCTTTGCCGGGCGAGGTGCCGCCGACCATCTTGGTCCCATAGGCAATCGCGGCCTCCGAGTGGAAGGTGCCGTTCTTGCCGGTGAAGCCCTGGCAGATGACCTTGGTGTTCTTGTCGATCAGGATGGACATGAGGTCTGCTTTCGCGAAACTAACGGAGTGAGAGGGTCAGTGGATGCGGCGGTAGACGCCGGTGAGCACGTCGGCCCAGCCTTCCGCATCCGGCGAGAACTGGATCTTCAACGAGTAGGAATTCTCATTGATGATTTCGTAGACGTGGCGCGCATTGCCGCGGAGCGAGCCGCGCACCAGCGTCAGGGTCTGGCCGACCCACCCGCCGGACGCGGGCGAGGGCGGCGTGTAGCCGAGCGAGTCGTACCAGAACAGCTTGTAGGTCCGGTCGTCGCGGTCGTAGGTGAAGAGGCCGTGCGTGGCGAAGAGCTGCTTGCCGTCGCGCATCTGGACACTGTCCTGGATCAGATAGAACCCATTGAGGTCCATGCGCGCGACGGTGCGCGATGTCGCCGGCCCGCCCGCCGTCCAGCGCGACGGGAAGACCACCTCTTCGCCATCCCATTCGCCGGCGAACGCGGCGAGGCGCGCATGCTCGGGAAGCGGAGATGATGCGGCGAGATGGTCCTGGGCCATGGCCTTAGCCTCCCTTGACGGCCTTCACGATCTTCTGCGCGGCGTCGTCGAGATTGTCGGCGGGCACCACGTTCAGTCCGGATTCACGGATGATCTTCTTGCCGAGCTCGACATTGGTGCCTTCGAGGCGGACCACCAGGGGAACGCTGAGGCCGACTTCACGCACCGCGGCCGTGACGCCCTCGGCGATCACGTCGCACTTCATGATGCCGCCGAAGATGTTGACCAGGATGCCCCTCACGTTGGGATCGGCGGTGATGATCTTGAACGCCGCTGCGACCTTCTCCTTGCTGGCGCTGCCGCCGACGTCGAGGAAGTTGGCCGGCGACATGCCGTAGAGCTTGATGATGTCCATCGTCGCCATGGCCAGACCGGCGCCGTTGACCATGCAGCCGATGTTGCCGTCGAGCGTGACGTAGTTGAGGTCGTATTTGGACGCCTCGATCTCCTTGGCGTCTTCCTCGGTCTCGTCGCGCAGCGCGAGCACCTCGGGGTGACGGAACAGCGCGTTGTCGTCGAACGACACCTTGGCGTCGAGCACGCGGAGCTGGCCCTGCTTGGTCACGACCAGCGGGTTGATCTCCAGCATCGCCATGTCCTTGGCGACGAAGGCGGTGAACAGCTGCGCGGTGAGCTTCTCGGCCTGCTTGGCGAGATCACCGGACAGCTTGAGCGCATTGGCAACCGTGCGGCCGTGATGGCCCATGATGCCGGTGGCGGGATCGACGGAGAAGGTCACGATCTTCTCGGGATTGTTGTGCGCGACGTCCTCGATGTTGACGCCGCCCTCGGTCGAGACGACGAACGACACGCGCGAGGTCTCGCGGTCGACCAGGAGCGAGAGATAGAATTCCTTGTCGATGTCCGAGCCGTCCTCGATGTAGAGGCGGTTGACCTGCTTGCCGGCGGGGCCGGTCTGGATCGTCACCAGCGTCGCGCCCAACATCTGCTTGGCGAATTCGGAGACCTCTGCGGCCGACTTGGCGATGCGAACGCCGCCCTTGTCTCCGGCCGAGGCTTCCTTGAACTTGCCCTTGCCGCGGCCGCCGGCATGGATCTGGCTCTTCACCACATAGACCGGACCCGGCAGCGCCTTGGCGGCGGCTTCGGCGTCGGCGGCCTTGAGGACCGGCACGCCCTTGGAGATCGGCACGCCGAACTCACCCAGCAACGCTTTGGCCTGATATTCATGGATATTCATATGGTCGCTCCCTGAACCCGCGGGCGGTGACCTCTAGGGCCCACCTCAGTCTTGTGGCTGGCATACCATATACCACAGGAACTGCAACCCGGATTCTTTGACATCGATCTCTGGACTGCCGACCCGAAGCCTGTCCCGACAACCGGGCCCCGGAAATGAAACCGCCGAAGACCGGTTTTCGGGCTTCGGCGGGAATTGCTAGCGCTTAGCGGCCGAGAAGATCGGGGGCGATCTTCTTGCAGGCGTCGACCAGGCCCTGCACGGCACCGACCGACTTGTCGAAGGCCTCGCGGTCCTTGCCGGCGAGCTCGATCTCGACGACGCGCTCGACGCCCTTGGAGCCGATCACGACGGGCACGCCGACATACATGTCCTTCACGCCGTATTCGCCGTTGAGATACGCAGCCGAGGGCAGCACGCGCTTCTTGTCACGCAGATAGCTCTCGGCCATCGCGATCGCGGAGGCGGCGGGCGCGTAGAAGGCCGAGCCGGTCTTGAGCAAATTGACGATCTCGGCGCCGCCGTTGCGGGTGCGGTCGACGATCTCGTCAAGGCGCGCCTGCGAGGTCCAGCCCATCTTGACGAGGTCGGGCAGCGGGATGCCGGCAACGGTGGAATACTTCACCAGCGGCACCATGGTGTCGCCATGGCCGCCGAGCACGAAGGCGGTGACGTCCTCGACCGAGACGTTGAACTCGTCGGCGAGGAAGTAGCGGAAGCGGGCCGAATCCAGCACGCCGGCCATGCCGACGACCTTCTTGTGCGGCAGGCCGGAAGCCTTCTGCAGCGCCCATACCATCGCATCGAGCGGGTTGGTGATGCAGATGACGAACGCGTCGGGCGCATACTTCTTGATGCCGGCGCCGACCTGCTCCATGACCTTGAGGTTGATGGAGAGCAGATCATCGCGGCTCATGCCGGGCTTGCGCGGCACGCCGGCGGTGACGATGCAGACCTTGGCATTGTCGAGCGCTTCGTAGGAGTTGGCGCCGGTGTAATGCGCGTCAAAGCCGTCGACTGGCGAGGACTGCGCGATGTCGAGCGCCTTGCCCTGCGGCACGCCCTCGGCGATGTCGAACATCACGACGTCGCCCAGCTCCTTCAAGCCGATGAGGTGAGCCAGCGTTCCGCCGATCTGACCGGAGCCAATCAAAGCAATCTTGTCGCGCGCCATGTGAGCCTGTCCTTTAGACACGTAAGGAGGGGAAAACTGAGACGGGTGGTTATCCCTTTCGCCTCCCCCGTTCAAGTCGCCCAATGCCCAATTGTCGGGCTTGGCGCGGCCGCGGGCACGCAGCCCTGTCATTCCGGGGCGCGACGAAAGTCGCGAGCCCGGAATCCATCGGTCGGCAGAGCGCGCCGAGCAATGGATTCCGGGCCCCTCGCTTCGCGACGTCCCGGAATGACAGCGCTGGCAAATAGGACTTAAGTCTCCACCAGGCCCTTGGTGGAGCCGCTGGCGGTGGAATCCTTGCGGCCGTGAGCCAGCGCCAGATAGGATTCCGAGCTCATCTCGATCAGGCGCGAGGCGGTGCGCTTGAACTCCATGGCCTCGACGCCCTCGTTGGCGAGGTAGAGCGAGATCGGGTTGGCGTCGGCCGAGGCCATCAGCTTCACCGCATTGTCATAGAGCGCGTCGATCAGCGTGATGAAGCGCTTGGCGGCATTGCGCTGGGAGATATCCATCACTGGAATATGGTCGACCAGGATGGTGTGATAGTCGTGCGCCAGCCTGAGGTAGTCGGATGCCCCCAGCGGCTTCTCGCAGAGATCGGCGAACGAGAACCGCGCCACGCCATGGGCCGAGCACGGCACGTGCAGGATGCGGCCCTTGATCGAGATGTCGCGCGAGCGGCAGGTGGCGCCGCCCGACATCCGCTTCCAGGCGCGGTCGAGGGCTGCATCCGCATCACTATCCGCCGGCGTCAGCCACATCGGCACGCCCTGAAGTTTCTCCAGCCGGAAATCGGTGCGCGCATCGAGCCGCGCGACGTCCATGTGGTCGGTGATCTGCTTGATGAAGGGCAGGAACAGCGAGCGGTTCAGGCCGCCCTTGTAGAGATCGTCAGGCGCGACGTTGGAGGTCGCGACCACGACGGTGCCGAGCTCGAACAATTTTGCGAACAGGCGTCCGAGGATCATCGCGTCCGCGATGTCGGTGACGTGGAATTCGTCGAAGCAGAGCAGCCAGCTCTCCTCGAAGATCGCATTCGCGGTCAGCGCGATGACGTCGCCGTCGGCGATCTCGCCGCGCGCGATGCTCTGGCGATAATCGTAGATGCGCTCATGCACGTCGGCCATGAATTCGTGGAAGTGCGCGCGCCGCTTGTGCTCGACGGTCGCGTGCTGGAAGAACAGGTCCATCAGCATGGTCTTGCCGCGGCCGACCTCGCCATGGATGTAGAGCCCGCGCGGCGCCTCGTCCTTGTCGCTGCTGAACAGGCGGCTGAGCAGCCCCTGCTTGCGCGCGGGCTTGTAGCTTGCGAGCCGCTGGTCGAGCGCCGCATAGGCCTCGGCGACCTCGGCCTGCGCGGCATCCGGCTCGATAGCGCCTGACGCGATCTGGGCCTGATAGGCTTCGCTGAATGGGGAACTGGGGGTCGAGAGCATGGCCCTTACCCGCCAGAGACCGGCGGAAATTGCAAGCCGTGAATTGGTGCGAGGCGCTATGCGTTCCGTGTCCCGGACGCGCTGCGCAGCGTCCGGGACACCAGAGCGGACCTACTCACACAGCTCGTAGGCGTCCTCGACCACATACGGTCCGCCGCCGGTCGAGGCGCGCGAGGAGAACAGCACAAAACGCTCCGCCATGAACGCCTTGCTGGGGAAATAGCCGCGCAGCGAGAGATAGTCGGCGACGTCGCGGTCGGTGGCGTCGTGCAGCCGGGCGAGCGTGACGTGCGGGATGAACTTGCGGCCCTCCGGGTTGAGACCGATCCGCTGCATCATGCGTTCGAGCTCGGCCTGCAACTCCATCAGCGGCTTGCTCGGCGCGATGGTCGCAACGACGGCGCGCGGCTTGCGGCCGCCGAAGCTGGTGAGGCCCTGCACCTTCACTTCGAACGGTTTGCGATCGACGCGAAACAGCATCGAGGCGATCTCGTTGGCGGAGACGCCGTCGATGTCGCCGATGAAGCGTAATGTGACGTGGTAATTTTCGGGATCGATCCAGCGGGCGCCGGGAAGGCCACCCCTCAAGTTGGAAAGCGACTGGCCGATCTCGGCCGGAATTTCCAGACCTGTGAACAAACGCGGCATCGTTTCGCACTCCCGATGCTTGGGTACGATCCTTCGAGCAGGATCATATCCAAATTAGAGCCGGCGACGAATCACCGGTACCCTGATTCCTATCGCAGTTGTGTGACTCTGCGAAGCATCGCACGCCTGACCCCGGGAAAACCCTGGGTATGAAGGAGGCGCTGCATGCTTTTCAACGTCGTTGCTCAGCGATCGTGCCAAGGAATGCCTCGACGGTGGGCATGATGTTGCCCACGATGACGTCGACGCCTTGAGCGGTCGGATGAATGCCGTCGGCCTGGTTGAGCTTGGCGTCGGCCGCAACTCCTTCAAGGAAGAAAGGATAGAGCGGCACGTCGAATTTTTTCGCCAGATCCGGATAAATCGAATTGAAGCGCGCGGCATAATCGGCGCCGTAGTTCGGCGGCGCCAGCATGCCGCAGAGCATGACCGGAATCTTGCGCGTCTTGAGCCGCTGGATGATGTCGGCGAGCGCGGCGCGCGTCAAATCGGGATCGATGCCGCGAAGTGCATCGTTGGCGCCGAGCTCGACGATGACGCCCTCGGTTCCGTCCGGCACCGACCAGTCGAGCCGGTCGCGCCCCCCCGAGGTGGTGTCGCCGGACACCCCGGCATTGGTCATGTCGACTGCTATGCCTTTGGCCTGCAAGGCTTTTTGAAGTTTCTGGGGGAATGCCTCCTGGGCCGGAAGGCCGAGACCGGCGCTCAGGGAATCGCCGAGGACGACCAGCTTGACCGGTTTTGTCGCGTCCGCCCAAGCCGGGTTCGCTATTGTCATGAAGGCGAGCATCAACACGGCTATGTGCATGAACAATCCGTAACGCCTCTCGACCGCGCTATCGGAGTTGCCATATGACCGGACCATGGACACTCGCATCGATCCCTCTTCGCTCGCCGTCACTACGGCGGACACCATCGCCATCTCCAACGTCAATCTCTCATTGGGCACGGGCGCGGCACGCGTTCACATTCTCAAGGATATCAGCTTGCGAGTCGGCCGTAGCGAGACGATCGGCCTGATCGGCCCGTCAGGCTCGGGCAAATCCACGCTGCTGATGGTGATGGCGGGGCTGGAGCGTCCTGATAGCGGAGAGGTGGTGGTGAATGGCACGCCTTTCAATGCCCTCGACGAGGACGCGCTGGCCCGCTTCCGCGGACGCCAGGTCGGCATCGTCTTCCAGTCCTTTCATTTGATCCCGACCATGACCGCGCTCGAGAACGTCGCGGTGCCGCTCGAGCTTGCCGGCAATCCCGACGCGGCCAAGCGCGCGGCGCAGGAGCTGCAATCGGTCGGGCTCGGCGACCGCCTGCATCATTATCCGACACAGCTCTCCGGCGGCGAGCAGCAGCGCGTGGCGCTGGCCCGCGCGCTGGCGCCCGATCCCGCGATCCTCGTCGCCGACGAGCCGACCGGCAATCTCGACGAGGCCACCGGAAAACAGATCGTCGATCTGCTGTTCAGCAAGCACGCCGAGCGCGGCATGACCCTGGTGCTGGTGACGCACGATTCCTCGCTCGCGCATCGCTGCGACCGCGTGATCCGGCTGCGCTCGGGCCGCATCGACACGCAGTCGGCGCCGGCATGAGCGTGGCTGCCGAACCCTTCGCGAAGCCGGGCGGCGTCGCGCTCTCGCTGCGTTATGCGCTGCGCGAATTACGCGGCGGCCTGCGCGGCTTCTACGTCTTCATCGCCTGCATCGCGCTCGGCGTGATGGCGATCGCCGGCGTTGGCTCGGTGTCGGCGAGCCTGTCCGACGGCCTCGCCCGCGAGGGCCGCACGCTGCTCGGCGGCGACGTCTCCTTCGTGCTGTTCCAGCGCGAAGCGAAACCCGACGAGGTTGCCTTCCTGCGCTCGCGCGGCGCCGTGTCGACCGCCGCCACCTTGCGCGGCATGGCGCGCGCGGCCGACGGCCAGCTCGCACTGGTCGAGATGAAGGCGGTCGACGACACCTATCCGATGCTGGGCCAGCTGACGCTGAAACCGCAATTGCCGATGTCGGACGTGCTCGCGGAGCGCGACGGCGCGTTCGGTGCGGCCGCCGATCCGACGCTGCTGGCGCGGCTGTCGCTGAGGAACGGCGACCGCGTCACCATCGGCTCGGCGACCTTCCAGATCCGCTCCACCGTCGAAGCCGAGCCCGACAAGCTCGCCGGCGGCATCGGCTTCGGCCCGCGCTTCCTGATCAGCCAGGAGGCCTTGCGCGCCACCGGCCTGATCCAGCCCGGCAGCCTGGTGCGCTGGGTCTACCGGGTGAAGCTGCCCGACGTCGCCAACAACGAGCGCGCCACCGAAACCTTCATCGCGGATGCGCGCAGCGCCGCGCCGCAAGCCGGCTGGGAGATCCGCAGCCGCTCCAACGCCTCGCCGCAGCTCGAGCGCAACATCAATCGCTTCACGCAGTTCCTGACGCTGGTCGGACTTGCCGCGCTGCTGGTCGGCGGCGTCGGCGTCGCCAATGCCGTGAAGAGCCATATCGACCGCCGGCTCGAAGTGATCGCGGCCCTCAAGGCCGTGGGCGCCACCGGTCGCGACGTGTTCGGCATCTATCTCGCACAGGTCCTCCTGCTCGCCGCGATCGGCTCGGTGATCGGCCTTGCGCTCGGCGCGGCGATGCCGTTCGCCATCGTCGGCCTGTTCGGCAAGCTGCTACCGCTGCCGGTGGTGCCGGCCGTGCATGCCGACGAGCTCGCGCTGTCCTTCATCTACGGCCTCCTGACGGCGCTGGCCTTCGGCCTCTGGCCGCTCGGACGCGTCCACGACGTGCCGGTAGCCGCGCTGTTCCGCGACACCATCAGCTCGGAATGGCACCGGCCACGCGCGGGCTATCTCGTGTTCATGGGCGTGGTGATCGCGCTGCTGATCGCGGTTGTCATCGGGCTCTCCTTCGACAAGCGCATCGCCGCGGTGTTCGTGGCCTCCTCGGTCGTCGTGTTCGCCCTGCTGCGCGGCATCGCCGCGCTGCTGATGGCCATCGCGCGGCGGCTGCCGCGGACGCGGCTGCCGATGCTGCGGCTTGCGATCGCCAACATCCACCGGGCGGGCGCCCTGACGCCCTCGGTCGTGCTGTCGCTGGGACTCGGGCTCGCCGTGCTCGTCACCATCACCCAGATCGACGGCAATCTGCGGCGGCAGTTCCTCGCGGCCCTCCCCGACCAGGCGCCATCCTTCTTCTTCATCGACATCCCGAGCGCGCAGGCCGAGCAGTTCGACCTTTACTTGCGCAAGATCGCGCCCGGCGCGACGGTCGAGGACGTGCCGATGCTGCGCGGACGCATCGTCGCCGCGCGCGGGCTGCGCGCCGAGGAGCTCAAGCCGTCCACCGATTCCGAATGGGTGCTGCAGAGCGACCGCGGCCTGACCTACACCGGCGAGCTGCCGAAAGGCTCCAAGGTGGTCGAGGGCGAATGGTGGAGCGCCGACTATTCCGGCCCGACGCTGGTGTCGATGGAGAAGAAGATCGCCGACGGCCTCGGCCTCAAGCTGGGCGACGAGATCGTGGTCAACGTGCTCGGCCGCGACATCCCGGCCAAAATCGGCAATCTGCGCAGCATCGACTGGCAGGGACTCGGCATCAATTTCGTCCTCGTGTTCTCGCCGAACGCCTTCAAGGGCGCGCCGCACACCCATATCGCGACGCTGACGGAACCGGGCGGAAATGCGGCAGGCGACGGCAAGATCATCAAGCAGGTGGCCGACGCCTATCCGATGGTGACCAGCGTGCGCGTGCGCGAGGTGATGCAGACGGTCGGCGCGGTGGTGACCAATCTGGCGCTGGCGATTCGCGGCGCCAGCGCGGTGACCCTGATCTCGGCGATCCTGGTGCTGGGCGGGGCGCTCGCCGCCGGCCATCGCCACCGGGTCTACGATGCCGTGATCCTGAAGACGCTGGGCGCGACGCGGCTGCGGCTGCTGGGCGCCTATGCGCTCGAATATCTCTTGATCGGGCTCGCCACCGCATTGTTCGGCGTGATCTCCGGCAGCTTGGCTGCCTGGATGATCGTGACGCGGCTGATGACGCTGAGCTTCGTCTGGCAGGCCGGCAGCGCGGCCGGAGTCGTCGCGGCCGCGCTCGTCGTCACGGTCGGGCTCGGGCTCGCAGGCACGCTGCTGGCATTGAACAAAAAGCCCGCAACGGTGTTGCGGAATTTGTGACAAATGGTAGCGGCTGGCCGCACGGATGCGGAATCGCACGATTCCCGCGATTAACCACGACTGCTCGTCAGGTTCGCGTCAGGATTGCCGCCAAGGGCGACATTCAGCCGCGCGTGGAAGGTTGCAGCGAATGTGTTAGTTTCCCACATATCGAGTGGGTTCGGAGCCCCGATTGTTAGCCAAAATTTAGTCGGTTGGCATCGGTATCCGAGATAGAGTTTGACGAACCGGCGGCACGGCGACCCCAGTGCCGGACCGGACCAACCAACGGGAATTCGACCATGTCGGACCTAGACCGTAACTACGCTTCTCCTTTCGGCAGGGCCGCCGGGCGTGTTGACGCCGCGACGGTCGATGCCGGCCTGCGCGCCTACATGCTGCGCATCTACAACTACATGAGCATCGGCCTCGCCATCACCGGCCTGGCCGCGCTCGGCGTCTACATGGCTGCCGTGACCGACGTTCCGACGGCGGAATCCGTCCGCGTCGGCAAGCTGTTCCTGACGCCGTTCGGCTACGCGATGTTCGTCAGCCCGCTGAAATGGCTGTTCATGCTCGCGCCGCTGGCCATGGTGTTCGTGATCTCGGCGGGCATCAACCGTCTCGCGCCCTCGACGGCCCAGATCCTGTTCTGGGTGTTCGCGGCGCTGATGGGCGTCTCGCTGTCGTCGATCTTCTTGGTGTTCACCCACACCTCGATCGTGCGGGTGTTCTTCATCACCGCGGCGACCTTCGGTGCGCTGAGCCTCTACGGCTACACCACCAAGCGTGACCTGACCGGCATGGGCTCGTTCCTGTTCATGGGCCTGATCGGCATCATCATCGCGAGCCTGGTGAACCTGTTCCTGGCGAGCTCGATGCTGCAGTTCATCGTGTCGGTGGTCGGTGTCCTGGTGTTCGCGGGCCTCACCGCCTGGGACACCCAGCGGCTGAAGAACGACTACATCTACGGCTATGCTTCGGCCGGCGGTGACATCGCAGAGCGTGCGGCCATCACCGGCGCGCTGTCGCTGTACCTGAACTTCATCAACCTGTTCACGCTGCTGCTGCAGCTGCTCGGCCAGCGCGACTAAGCGACTGACAGAGCGAACGACACGAACCCCGGCCGAAAGGCCGGGGTTTTTGTTTGGCCGGGAGCACCGTTCCCGTAGCCCGGATGAAGCGCAGCGCAATCCGGGAACGTGGCATCAGCCGATACACCTGTCCCGGATTTCGCTGCGCTCCATCCGGGCTACAAGTGATGCCTTTCCCTTCATTACGAACTCCGCGAAGCAATCCAGAGTCCCTCCGCAGATGCATTTCTGGATTGCTTCGCTTCGCTCGCAATGACGACGTGGAAAGGCCGTTCGCCCCTTCCAGCCGTCCCGGGAACGCTTTAATCTTCGCCCCATGACCGCAGCAGACATCCGGCCCACAACCGAGGCCGACCTTCCCGCCATCACCGCCATCTACCAGCAGGCCGTCCGCGAGGGCACCGCCACGTTCGAGCTGGAGCCGCCCGACCTCTCGGAGATGACGCGCCGCTATCGCGCGCTTGTCGACGGCGGCTATCCCTATTTCGTCGCCATGCTCGACGGCCGCGTTGCCGGCTATGCCTATGCCGGCGCCTACCGGCCGCGGCCGGCCTATCGCTTCACGGTCGAGAACTCGATCTATCTCGATCCCGCCTTCCATCGCCGCGGCGTCGGCTCAGCGCTGCTGGAGCGGCTGGTCGCCGAATGCGAGGCGCGCGGCTTTCGCCAGATGATCGCGGTGATCGGCGATTCCGCCAATGCCGGCTCGATCGGCGTGCACACCAAGGGCGGCTTCAAGATGATCGGCACGCATCGCAATGTCGGGCTGAAATTCGGCCGCTGGCTGGACACGGTGATGATGCAGCGCGACCTCGGCGAGGGCGCGAGCACGGTGCCGGGGCAGTAGGAAGCTCTTGCAGCCCGGATGGAGCGAAGCGAAATCCGGGACAGGTCCATCCGCTGGTACAACGGCCCCGGATTACGCTTCGCTCCCTTCGGGCGACGGGGTCAGTGGCTACACCACTGCCAGTTTCCGGTCGATCACCAGCAGCACGCGCTCGAGCTCGTGGCCGCGGCGCAGGATCAGGCCCGTCGCCGAGATCACGCTGTACATGCCCTGCTTGCGCGCCAGCCGCGGATCCTTCTCGATGCGATAGATCGGCACTTCCGAGGCGCGGCGATAGACCGAGAACACCGCGCGGTCCTTCAGGAAGTCGATGGCGTAATCGCGCCACTCGCCGTCGGCGACCATGCGGCCGTAGAGATTGAGAATGCGGTGCAGCTCGAGCCGGTTGAACGTCACCCGGCTCAGTTGTTGCGCATTCGCAGCGGCGGGGCGCGCCGCCGCGCGCTGCTCGCTCGGATCGGCATCCTCCGACATCAGACTCATGGAGAGCCTCCTCATCGCACGACTTGAACCCCGTCCGCGAACCGTCCCCGGAACCGGATCATGACAATGGTATGATTGCGCCATCCGTCTCTCGCCGCAAGGCTCTTGATGGAACTCGCCCCCCCCCATTCAACCGATCGAATCAGGTGCGATGCCGGGCACACGCAAAGGTGGAACTTTGTCGCGGCGAACCGTCACGGGATCGTTAGAAGGAATCATAGTCTCGCCGCTTTTCCGCCTAGCGACTGCCGCCCTGCACTGCGAAAAGATTCATGTGCGTTGACCCGGTCCTTTCGGTTCCGGATTCCTCAGCCCCCAGCCCCCCGGGGTCGAACAGGATCGGGTCTGTACGCACGACAAGGAGGGCCAACGCAAGTTGGTCCTTTTTTGTTTGTGTCGGGATGTTGCTGGCGCGCTGCCATTCCGAGGCGCGCCTCTTGGCGCGAACTACGATGCGCAATTGCGCATCTAAGAATCCATTTCTCAGCTTGTCCATGGATAGATGGATTCTAAGGTGCGCAATTGCGCACCCTAGCTCGCGCTTCGCGCGCCCGGAATGACGAGCAACAATTGCCGAGATGCTGTGCTTACTTCAATGCAGCGACGTGTATGCCGCGCCGAGCATTGGGCCCGGCCGCTCGCGGCTGCCGTCCTGGACGTAGACCACCGCGCCGTCGACGCCGTCGCGCGTCAAATTCTCGATCGGCACCGTCCAGCTTTCCGAACGTCCGGTCCAGTCACCGACCTTGAGCAGGTTGCGCACCACGTTGTGATAGGTGACCTGCTGCCCGCGATTCTCGCCGCGGGTGATTGCGATCGGGACCGACTTGGCGATTGAGCAGATCCAGACCTCGCCATGCGAGACGGCCGGCTCTTTGCTCGCGGCCACCGAGACGTTGATCTGCTTGCCCGCGAGCGACATCGTCACCGGCACGCTCATCACGCCCACACCCTTGTCGGTCTTGCCGATCGCATTCTCGATGCTGGTACGGTCGCTGCCGATGACATGGGTGGAGCCGTTGACCACGACCTGCGGGGTGTAGACCTCGCGGTCGCCGCGCATCTTCGAATAGGCACGCTGTCGTGCAGAGAAGCGCGAATCCGCCAGCGTGTCCTTCCAGCCGAGATAGTCCCAATAATCGATCGGCATGCTCAGCGCGATGATCGACGGATCCTTGGAGAGATCGCCGATGATCTGGTCGGCGGGCGGACAGGAGGAGCAGCCTTGCGAGGTAAACAATTCGACAACGGCGCGGGGATCGGCAGAGGCGGGAACGACGACGGCGACGATGGCACAAAGGCCGAGAGCACTCGACCAGAGGGCACCGGACCAACGTGAAACCAGATGAGAAGCCGTCATTGTTGTCATGTCGAACGTCACACACCGTCACTCGTGGAGGGGGATCTTATCGCCTGATGGTCACCGTAGTCTTACGGGGCACGATACTTCATCCGTCCAGATAACCGCCCAAGGACCGTTTTCCGCCGCGCGGGCCCATCCGAACGTGCCGCAAACGCATGAAAGGCGGCCTTGTGATAGGCCGCCTTCATTTAACCTTCTACTCACTTCGCAGTGAGCCACCGTTCACAAATCCGCGCTTAGGCCGCGAGCTTGCGCAGCACGTAGTGCAGGATACCGCCGTTGCGGTAGTAGTCGAGCTCGTCCAGCGTATCGATGCGGCAGAGCAGCGAAACGCGCTGCAACGAGCCGTCGCCGGAGACGATCTCCGCGGTCAGCTTCTGACGCGGCTTGAGGTCGCCCTGCAGGCCGCGCAGCGTGACCTTCTCATCGCCCTTCAGGCCGAGCGACGACCAGGAGGTGCCTTCCTCGAAGGTCAGCGGCAGCACGCCCATACCGACCAGGTTGGAGCGATGGATGCGCTCGAAGCTCTGGCAGATCACGGCGCGCACGCCGAGCAGGCGCGTGCCCTTGGCAGCCCAGTCGCGCGAGGAGCCGTTGCCGTATTCGGCGCCGGCGAACACCACCAGCGGCACCTGCTCCTGCTGGTACTTCATCGCGGCGTCGTAGATCGACATCTGCTCGCCGTCGGGCCAATGCTTGGTGAGGCCGCCTTCGGGGATGTTGCCGTCGGCGCCCTTCAGCATGAAGTTCTTGATGCGGATGTTGGCAAAGGTGCCGCGCATCATCACTTCATGGTTGCCGCGGCGCGTGCCGTACTGGTTGAAGTCGGCGGGACGCACCTGGTGCTCGCTGAGATATTTGCCCGCGGGCGAGGTGAGCTTGATCGAACCGGCCGGCGAGATGTGGTCGGTGGTGATCTTGTCGCCGAACATGGCGAGGATGCGCGCCTCGACGATGTCGGTGACCGGCTCCGGCTCCTTCTTCATGCCGTCGAAATAGGGCGGGTTCTGCACGTAGGTCGAAGACATGTTCCAGCGATAGGTCTCGCTCTCGACCGTCTTGATCTTGCGCCAGTTGGCGTCGCCCTTGAACACGTCGGCATACTTCTTCTTGAAGATCGTCGAGGTCACGAACTTCTTCATGAAGGCGTTGATTTCCTTCGTCGTGGGCCAGATGTCCTTGAGGTACACCGGCTTGCCGTCCTTGCCCTCGCCGATCGGCTCGACGGCAAGGTTTTTGGTAACGCTGCCCGCGAGCGCGTGGGCGACGACCAGCGGGGGCGAAGCGAGATAGTTCGCCTGCACGTCGGGCGAGACGCGGCCTTCGAAGTTGCGGTTGCCGGACAGCACGGCGGCGGCGACGATGCCGTTGTCGTTGATCGACTTCGAGATCTCCTCGGGCAGCGGACCGGAATTGCCGATGCAGGTGGTGCAGCCGAAGCCGACCAGGTTGAAGCCGACCTTGTCGAGATCCTTCTGCAAGCCGGAATCGGCGAGATAGCCCGCGACGACCTGGCTGCCGGGGGCGAGCGAGGTCTTCACCCACGGTTTTGCCTTCAGGCCCTTCGCGGCGGCGTTACGGGCCAAGAGGCCGGCGCCGATCAGCACGCTCGGGTTCGAGGTGTTGGTGCAGGAGGTGATGGCGGCGATCACGACGTCGCCATGGCCGATCTCGAAATCCTTGCCCTCGACGGAAAAGCGCTTGTTGGGCTCCTCGGCCTTCTTGTATTCCGTGCCGAGCGCGAGCGAGAAGCCTTCGGCGACCGACGGCAGCGCGATGCGGCCTTCGGGGCGCTTCGGACCGGCCATCGACGGCACGACGTCGGCGAGATCGAGCGTCAGCGTTTCCGTGAACACCGGATCGGGCGACTTGGCGGTGCGGAACAGCCCTTGCGCCTTGGCATAGGCCTGCACCAGTGCAACGCGCGGCGCGGCGCGCCCCGACGTCTTGAGGTAGTCGATCGCGGCGGCATCGACCGGGAAGAAGCCGCAGGTCGCGCCATATTCGGGCGCCATGTTGGCGATCGTCGCCTTGTCGGCGACCGAGAGATTGTCGAGACCGGGGCCGAAGAACTCGACGAACTTGCCGACCACACCGAGCTTGCGCAGCATCTGCGTGACTGTCAGCACGAGGTCGGTCGCGGTGACGCCTTCCTTCATCGCGCCCTTCAGCTTGAAGCCGACGACGTTGGGCAGCAGCATCGACAGCGGCTGGCCGAGCATGCAGGCTTCCGCCTCGATCCCGCCGACGCCCCAGCCGAGCACGGCCAGACCATTGACCATGGTGGTGTGGGAGTCGGTGCCGACCAGCGAGTCAGGGTATGCGACCTCGAAGGTGCCGGTCTTCTTGCCGACCGTCATCTTCTCCTTCTTGGTCCACACCGTCTGGGAGAGATATTCGAGATTGACCTGGTGGCAGATGCCGGTGCCGGGCGGCACGACGGAGAAGTTCGAGAACGCCTTCTGGCCCCACTTCAGGAACTCGTAGCGCTCCTGGTTCTGCTTGTACTCTTCGGTGACGTTCTTGCCGAAAGCCTTGTTGTCGCCGAAGAAGTTCACGATCACGGAGTGGTCGATGACGAGGTCGACCGGCACCAGCGGATTGATCTTCTCGGCGTCGCCGCCGAGCTTCTGCATCGCGTTGCGCATCGCGGCGAGATCGACCACCGCCGGCACGCCGGTGAAATCCTGCATCAGCACCCGCGCCGGGCGGAACGCAATCTCATGCTCCAGCGACTTCTTGCGCAGCCATTTCGAGACGGCGACGATGTCCTCTTTCTTGACCGAACGGCCGTCCTCGTTGCGCAGCAGGTTCTCGAGCAGGACCTTCATCGAGTAGGGAAGTTTGGAAATTCCCTTCAGACCATTCTTCTCGGCCGTGGGCAGGCTGTAATAGACATAGGTCTTGGCGCCGACCTTGAGGGTCTTTTTGCATTTGAAGCTGTCGAGCGAGGTCATGTAGGAAATCCCAATTGTTAGTTATACCCGGCAGGGTATTTTAACACCGTCAGCACATCTAGGCTGGGCCGCTTGCGGGGGCAGGTTGAGTTGCTGCATCAAGTAGTTCCGGGCTTATAGAAGCTTTCTAACCGCGCCGCCACAGCCACAATCGTGCCGCAGCAACCGCCAGCCAAAAATTCCCATGCGCTACCCCAAGTTTTCCTGAGGCCCGGTTTTGAGTGACCTGAAACAAGGCGAGATGCAGCTCTCCGGACACGGGGTCGCCTGCGTGCGGGGCGGCCGCCAGGTGTTCGCCGGGCTCGATTTCGCCGCGGTCTCCGGCGAGGCCGTGGCGGTCGTCGGCCGCAACGGATCGGGCAAGACCTCGCTGCTGCGGCTGATCGCCGGCCTGCTCGTGCCGGCGGAAGGCAAGATCGCGCTGGCGGGCGGCGATCCCGAGCTGACGCTGCCCGAGCAGTGCCACTATCTCGGCCATCGCGATGCCCTCAAGCCGGCGCTCAGCGTGGCCGAAAATCTGACCTTTTGGGCCGAATTTCTCGGCGGCGAGCGTTTTGACTTCGCCGAGAGCCTCGCCATTGTCGGTCTCGCGCACGCCACCCACCTGCCCGCCGGCTTCCTGTCGGCCGGCCAGCGCCGCCGCCTGTCGCTGGCGCGCCTGCTGACTGTCCGCCGCCCGGTCTGGCTCTTGGACGAGCCGACCAACGCGCTGGATGTGGCGGGACAGGACATGTTCGGCGACCTGATGCGCGAGCACCTGTCGCGCGGCGGCATGATCGTCGCGGCGACCCACGCGCCGTTGGGGATTGAGTCGCGGGAGCTGCGGATCGGGGGTGTGGCGTGATGCGGCCCGACCCTCAGCTTTCCGAGCGGCCAGGTGGCGGCCGCTCCGTCCCCTCGCCTTCCCTGCTTGCGGGAGAGGCCGGCATAGGCGGCCCCTGGCCGCCGTCCCTAAAAAACGCCGATGCTTTGCATCGGCTAAGGCGCCGGGTGAGGGTTCTATCCTCAGGGGAAATCTTCGTTGTCGAGATCCCCTCTCCCCACTCCTCCCCCGCAGGCGGGGGAGGGAGCGCACCGTCCCCGCAGCGCCAGCCCGACTCCCATGGCCGCTTCGCCAGAAGGGCCACCTCATGACCGCCCTGTCCGCCATCGTCCGCCGGGACATCCGGATCGCGCTCCGCGTCGGCGGCGGGGCGCTGATCGGGGTGCTGTTCTTCCTGACCGTGGTGGTGCTGATGCCGTTCGCAGTGGGGCCCGATCTGGCGCTGCTGTCGCGGCTGGGGCCGGCCATCCTCTGGCTCGGAGCGCTGCTGGCGAGCCTGCTCACCCTCGACCGGCTGTTCATGGCCGACCACGAGGACGGCTCGCTCGACCTGATCACGATGAGCCGGACGCCGCTGGAACTCGCCTGTGCCGCCAAGGCACTGGCGCATTGGCTGGCCGCCGGCCTGCCGCTGATTGTCGCAACCCCCGTGCTCGGCCTCCTGCTCAACCTCGACATGGTCGCGACCGGCGCGGTGGCGCTGACGCTTCTGGCGGGTACCCCGGCGCTGACGTTTACCGGTATGATCGGCGCGGCGCTGGCGGTGACGCTGCACCGCGGCGGGCTGCTGATGGCGGTGCTGGTGCTGCCGCTGTCGATTCCCGTGCTGATTTTCGGCGTAGCGGCCTCGCAGGCCGTGATCGTCGGCCCGATGACCTTCGGCGCGCCGTTCTCGATCCTGTGCGCGCTGTCGCTGGTCAGCCTCGTGATCGGCCCCTTCGCAGCCGCGGCGAGCCTGCGGCATGGACTTGATTAGGATGGACTCGGCCGACCTTGACCCCGATCAACTTTCGTCCCTCGCTTTCGTGCTGATTGCCTGAGCGGCCATCGACGATTATCAGGGTACCATGACACTGATCGACCTCGCCAACCCCACGCGGTTCCTCGCGCTGACAGCGCGGGTCCTGCCGTGGCTTGCGGCCGCGACCGTCGTCCTGCTCGCGATCGGTCTCTATCAAGCCGCGCTCGCACCCGACGACTACCAGCAGGGCGCGACGGTGAAGATCATGTTCATCCACGTGCCCAATGCCTGGCTGTCGATGTTCGTCTGGGGCGTGATGAGCATCGCCTCGCTGGGAACGCTGGTGTGGCGTCATCCGCTCGCCGACGTCGCCGCCAAGGCGGCCGCGCCGATCGGCGCCGCCTTCACCTTCCTCGCGCTGCTCACGGGCTCGCTGTGGGGCCGGCCGATGTGGGGCACCTATTGGGAATGGGACGCGCGGCTCACCTCGGTGCTGATTCTCTTCCTGATGTATCTCGGCCTGATGGCGCTGTGGCGGGCGGTCGACGATCCCTCGCGCGCGGCCCGCGCCGCCGCGGTGCTGACCCTGGTCGGCGCGATCAATTTGCCGATCATCAAATTCTCCGTCGACTGGTGGAACACGCTGCACCAGCCCGCCTCGGTGATGCGCATGGGCGGATCGGCCCTCGACAAATCCTTCCTGATTCCGCTGCTGGTGATGGCGATCGCCTTCACGCTGCTGTTCGTCACGCTGCATCTGGCCGCGATGCGCAACGAGATCCTGCGCCGCCGCGTCCGCTCGCTGCAGATGATGCAGGCGAGCCGTGTCGCGTTCTCGAGCGAGATCGGTGCCGGCGCGCGCGGACAAAACGCGTCGAACGAAGTCGGGGCCGCATGATCATGTCGCTGGGTCCCTATGCCTCCTTCATCGTGACGTCCTATGCCGCCGCGGCCCTCGTGGTCGCGATCCTGATCGGCTGGATCGCGCTCGACCATCGCAACCAGACGCAGCGCCTGCGCGAGCTGGAGGAGCGCGGCATCACGCGCCGTTCCGGCCGCAGCGCGACGGAATTGCGATGACCGATCAACCTGCCTCCGCGCCGCCGCAGCGCCGCACCGTCCTGATGGTGCTGCCGCTGATCGCCTTCATCGGACTTGCGCTGCTGTTCTGGTTCCGGCTCGGCAGCGGCGATATCTCTCGGATCCCCTCCGCGCTGATCGGTCGTCCGGTGCCGCAGACCGTGCTGCCGCCACTCGAGGGATTGCAGGCCGACAACGCGCACGTACCGGGGCTCGATCCCGCCGCGTTCAAGGGCAAGGTCAGTCTCGTCAATGTCTGGGCGTCCTGGTGCGTGCCCTGTCATGACGAAGCACCGCTTCTGACCGAACTGGCAAAAGACAAGCGCTTCCAGCTGGTCGGCATCAATTACAAGGACACGGCCGACAATGCGCGCCGCTTCCTCGGCCGCTACGGCAACCCGTTCGGCCGCGTCGGCGTGGACGCCAACGGCCGCGCCTCGATCGAATGGGGCGTCTACGGCGTGCCGGAAACCTTCGTCGTCGGCCGCGAGGGCACCATCGTCTACAAGCTGGTCGGCCCGGTCACGGCGCAAAACCTCAAGACGGTGCTGATGCCGGAGCTGGAGAAGGCGCTCAAGGCAGGAAGCTGACCTGGCGCGGACAAGCTGCCCGAGGGCGTGAGTTCACGGCACGTTGTCGCGACGATGGGTCGGGTCCGTGTGGCCCGCGAGCAGGCCAGCCACGGCATCCCAGCCCTTCTCGAAGATATGGCCGACCTTGTGGCCGAAGGAATCGTCCGGGCGCAGCCGCGGCGATTCCAGAATGTGCGTCAGGTGCCGGTGATCGCCGGGAATGCTGCTGACCTCCGCGTCGACGGCGGCTTGGACATCCGTCATGAGGTCATCGAGGCGCTGGGCCCAGCCGGACCCTTTGAGCTCGATCTGCGTTCGCAGTGCCTGCTCGATCCGGTAGATCTCGCTCACGATCTCCCTGGCCCGCACCGGGCGATTGTTCCTGAGCGCGAAGAGCAGGAGGTGGTGCTTCTGCTCGATCTGATCGAGCACCATCGAAACCGCGATCGCGAAGGGGCCCGCCGCGATCCGCGCCGCAGCCCGGTCGTCGGCTGTCGTGGTCGCGAGCGACAGCAGCTCCCATGGACGTTCCAGACGCCTTGCGACGATCGTGAGCGCGAACGGCACCGCATCGGCGCGCCTGGACTTGAGCGTGCTGAGGAGGCCAAGGACCTTGTCGAGGCTGGCGCCCTCGAGCCGGGCGATCTTCGGCGCAAGCGCACGGCCAAACTCGTCGAGCTCCCGCTGCAGGTCGAGACAGCGCAGCATCTTCTTGAGGTCATCGAACGTCGCATGGGAGCTGGTATAGGCCATCAGCCCGTCGCGAATGCCGGCTGCGCCCTCGGCAGACCCAAGCTGGCCGTTGAGAGAGGTCAGCACCTTCTTCTGGAACGCCTGGGCCATCTGCCGTGCTTCGGGCTGCTTGTCGGCAGAGATGGCCTTCGTCGCGTTGGCGATGTAGTCGGCCGCCATGCTGCGCAGCAATTGCTCGGTCACGAGGCTCCAGATCGGTGCGAGCGATCCACGGGCGATCTGTCCGCTATTGGCCCGCTCTGGCGCGCTGTCCACCAGCACCGGCTCGAGCGGCTCGAAGAAGTAACGTGAGGGATTTCCGACGCGGTAGTGGTTCGGGCCCGTGTTGCGAAACTCGGCACGCAGCGCCGCGATCAATGGCTCGGAATGCGGGATGTCCTCGCCGAGGAGGTGCAGCCGCTCCAGTTCGGCAAGCAGGCGGCGCCGGACCTGCGGAGCGAGTTGCCGGAGGTACTGAATCAGGTGTTCAGCGGTCTGGTCCTGTTTTGCACTCATCACCGGGCCCTCCGGCGTGCCACCCTCTCTTCACGACCCGAGGCTATCGCCTGCGACCGTTCGGACAAGGTCCGGAGCTGAAGAATCTCAGCTTGCGGTTATAGAGCGATGAAGGAACCCGCCGGACGCGTCGCTCGATCCGGTCAGTTGCGCGCGCGAAGTGCACGCCAGCGTGAATAGAGGGTGGTGGTTGGATGCCCCGGCCGGCGCCGGCCGCTACCCCTTGCTCACGTCCCCCGCTTCGGCCTCGCTGGCCTCCAGTGACACCGGCTCGAGGTGATAGCGCTTGGTCAGCGGCATCTGGGCGACGGCGAAGATCATGGTCAGCGGGGTGACGCCGAACACCTTGAAGTTCACCCAGAAGTCGGTGCTTTGCGTGCGCCAGATGATCTCGTTTAGCACCGCCATGCCGGCGAAGAACAGCGCCCAGCGCAGGGTCAGGATGCGCCAGCCCTGCGGCGTCAGATTGAACATCTGGTCGAACATCACGGCGATGAAGGAGCGGCCGAACAGCAGGCCGCCGCCGAGGATCGCGGCGAACAGGCCGTAGATGATGGTCGGCTTGAGCTTGATGAAGGTCTCGTCGTGCAGCACCAGGGTCAGCGTGCCGAACACCAGCACGATCACGCCGGTGACGATCGCCATGATCGGGATATGGCGCGTCACCACATAGGACGCCGCCATCGCCGCCACGATCGCGACCATGAAGGCGCCGGTTGCCGCGAACAGATTGAACTTCGCATTGACGAAGAAGAACACGAGCAGCGGACCGAGCTCGGTCGCCAGCTTGAACAGCGGATGCGGCTGGGTCTTGTCCATCTCTAGCTTTCGATTCCGGCGATGGCGCGGGCGAAGTCGCGCGCGGTGAACGGCGCGAGATCGTCGACGCCTTCGCCGACGCCGATGAAGTGCACCGGCAGTTTGAATTTCTCCGCGAGCGCCACCAGGATGCCGCCACGCGCGGTGCCGTCGAGCTTGGTCATCACGAGGCCGGTGACCCCGGCGGTGCGATGGAACGCCTCGACCTGCGACAGCGCGTTCTGGCCGACGGTCGCATCAAGCACCAGCAGGACGGCATGCGGCGCAGTGTCGTCCACCTTGCGGATGACGCGCACGACCTTTTCGAGCTCGTTCATCAGCTCGGCCTTGTTTTGCAGACGCCCGGCGGTGTCGATCAAGAGCACGTCGATGCCCTGCTCCTTCGCCGCGGTGAGCGCGTTGAAGGCGAGGCTCGCCGAATCCGAGCCTTGCGCCCCCGCGACGACGGGCGTCTTCGTCCGGTCGCCCCACACCTTGAGCTGCTCGATCGCTGCCGCGCGAAACGTGTCGCCGGCGGCCAGCATCACCTTGCGGCCTTCGGAGGCGAATTTCTGCGAGAGCTTTCCGATCGTGGTGGTCTTGCCGGAGCCGTTGACGCCGACCACGAGGATGACGAACGGCTTCTTGGCCGCGTCGATCACGAGCGGCTTTGCCACCGGCGACAGCACCTTCTCGACCTCGGTCGCGACGACGTCCTTGACCTCGTCGGCCGAGATCGCCTTGTCGTAACGGCCGGTGCCGACCGCGTCCGCGATCCGCACCGCGACTGACGTGCCGAGGTCGGCGCGCAGCAGCACGTCCTCGATGTCGTCGAGCATGGCGCGGTCCAGCTTGCGCTTGGTGACGAGGTCGGCGACCGCGGTCCCGAGCGAGGACGAGGTGCGCTTCAGCCCGTTGGACAGGCGGCGCCACCAGCTCAGCTTGGGGGGATCTGACGTGGTATCGTTCATGGTGGCGGTGTGTTAGCCGTTCCGGCTTCCAAACGAAAGACTTGACCGAAAGTCCTGCAATTGCTCGATGTTCCCCAATTGTCCGCCGACGAGATCATGGCCCGCGTGCTCCATCGCGACGGCCTGATGCTGATCATCGACAAGCCGGCCGGCCTTCCCGTGCATCGCGGCCCCAAGGGCGGCGCCAATCTGGAGGATTCCTTCGACGCGCTGCGTTTCGGCCTGCCGCGGCCGCCGGTGCTGGCCCACCGGCTGGACAAGGACACCTCCGGCTGCCTCGTGCTCGGCCGCCATCGCAAGGCGACCGCCTCGCTCGGCCTGCTCTTCAAGCACGGCAAGATCGGCAAGACCTACTGGACCGTGGTCGAGGGCGGGCCCACTGAAGACGAAGGAACCATCGACATGCCGCTCGGCCGGCTCAATGCCGAGCGCGGCTGGTGGCAGAAGCCGGACCCGGAAGGGCAAAAGGCGATCACCAACTGGAAGGTGATGGGCCGCGGCGACGGTTTCACCTGGCTCGCCATGGAACCGGTCACGGGGCGGACCCATCAATTGCGGGTACATTCGTCCGCGACGGGCTGGCCGATCTTCGGCGATAACATTTACGGCAACGGCCCGCGCTTCGGCGAGCCGAAGCTGCATTTGCATTCCCGCGAGATCGTGGTGCCGGTCTCCCGGAACAAGGAGCCGGTCCGCGTCGTGGCGCCGGCGCCGCCGCATATGCACGAGAAGCTCAGGGCCTGCGGCTGGAATGGGGAATAGGCGCCGCAAGGTGCACCTCTCCCGCAAGCGGGGGAGGGAGCGCACCGACGCCGCGGCTGCATCTTGCGGACGCTCGCCGCTCCCGCCCATGGTTTACGAAACCTTCAGTCCTCGTCCCTCATGATGACGGTTGCTTAGAACAAGCTTCTGTAACCGCTCAGGACGAGCAACGCGTCATGTCCACGGCCGGGCTATCGATCATCGACGAGGTCGAATCCGCAATTCGCGCGGGCTCGCCGGAAAAGGGCCTTGCGACAGCCCGACGCGTCACCGACCTGTTCCTCTCCTCCGCCGGCAGTTTCGACGACGAGCAGATCGCGCTGTTCGACGAGGTGCTCGATCGCCTGATCGGCACCATCGAGCTGCGCGCGATTGCCGACATGGGCGCTCGCATCGCGCTCGCCGAGATCAGCGCGCAACTGGCGCCGGTGGCTCAAGCGCCGCCCTCCGTGATCCGCCGCCTCGCCAGCAATGACGAGATCCGCATCGCCGGTCCCGTGCTGCAGGAATCCGCCCGCCTCGACGACGGCGAGCTGGTGAAGATCGCCTCGGCCAAGGGCGAGCCGCATCTGCTCGCGATCGCCGGCCGCTGGTGGCTGAAGGAGATCGTCACCGACGCACTGCTGGCGCGCCGCTATCCGAGCGTCAGCCGCAGGCTCGCCGCCAATCCCGGCGCGCGAGTCTCGGGCAACGGATTCGCACTTTTGGTCGCCCAGGCCGAGGCGGATCCCGAGCTTGCCCTCAGCGTCGGCGTCCGCGTCGACCTGCCGTCGGAGCTGCGCCGCGGATTGCTGCGCTCGGCGACCGATGCCGTGCGTGCCCGCCTGTTGTCTCGCGCGCCGCCCCATCTGTTCGAGGAGATCCAGAGCGCGATCGCGGCCATCGCCGTCGGCGTCGAGCGCGAGATGTCCGGTGTCCGCGATTTCGAGGGCGCCAAACGCGCGATTGCCATGCTCAAGGCCACCGGCCAGCTCAATGAGGCCACGTTGCTCGGCTTCGCCAGGCAGCGGCGCTACGAAGAGACCGCAGCCGCCCTGGCGGCGCTGTCCGGATCGACCGTCGAAGTCATTCGTCCACTGATGCAGAGCCTGCGCGACGACGGCCTCCTGGTGCCGTGCAAGGCCGCGCAGCTGAGCTGGGAAACCACCACCGCCGTGCTCGAATGCCGTTTTGCGACCGGCGCGATGAAGCCAGCGGACCTCGCGCGGGCGCAGGGACACTACGCGCGGATGACGCAGGAGAATGCAAAGCGGACGCTGCGGTTCTGGCAGGTGCGGGCGTCGTAGCGGCGCGCGCGATCGAGGACAGAGTCTCCACACCCTCGGTGTCGTCCCTGCGAACGCAGGGACCCATAACCACAGGGGGAGGTTTAGCGAAGATTCGCAGTTCGGTACTCCTACCATCCACGACCGATAAATCACGCGGTATGGGTCCCTGCGTTCGCAGGGACGACGTTGGGGATGCCATGCGTGGCAACTCCGACACCGCTATACGGTCAGCCGCTCGCCATCGCTGCCGGCAATCACGAGCGGCACGACGCTGCCCGCACGCTCGCCCGCAATCGCCACCGGCAGATAGTGCTCGGTGCGCCCCTGTCCCTCGCTCTCGATCAGCACCTCACGCGTCGTGCCGATCTCGGCTTGCAGCCTTCGCCGCAGCGCCGCCTCGCCTGCCGCACGCAGCCGTCGCGCACGCTCTTTGATCGCACCGCCCGCAACCTGGGGCATCCTTGCAGCCGGCGTGCCGGGGCGCGGCGAATAGGGGAAGACATGCAGGAATGTCAGCCCGCACGCTTCGACGAGATCGAGCGACCGCAAGAACATCTCGTCCGTCTCGGTCGGGAAGCCCGCGATGATGTCGGCACCGAAGACGACGTCGGGGCGCAGGCGGCGGACCTGGTCGCAGAATGCGATCGCATCCTGTCGCGAATGCCGCCGTTTCATGCGCTTCAGGATCATGTCGTCGCCGGATTGCAGCGACAGGTGCAGGTGGGGCATCAGCCGCGCATCATCAGCGATGGCATCGAGCAGATCGGCATCCGCCTCGATCGAATCGATTGAGGAGATGCGCAGGCGCTTCAGCTCCGGCACATGCCGCAAGATCTGCTTCGTCAGCATGCCGAGCCTGGGCGCCCCGGGCAGATCAGCGCCGTAGCTGGTGAGGTCGACACCGGTCAGCACGATCTCGGCATGGCCGCGCTCGACAAGGTTGCGCACTTGCTCGACCACCGCGCCCATCGGCACCGAGCGCGAATTGCCGCGGCCATAAGGAATGATGCAGAAGGTGCAGCGATGATCGCAGCCGTTCTGCACCTGCACGAACACGCGCGGCAGGCCGCTCGCATAGCCGTCGATGAGATGCGGCGCCATCTCCTTCACAGCCATGATGTCGCTGACGGCGATCTTTTCGCTGGCGCCAAGGTCAAAGGCGCTGCGCGTCTCGTGCCACGCTTCGCTGCGCATCTTGTCGTCATTGCCGACGATGCGATCGACCTCGGCCATGTCGGCGAACATGCCGCTTTGCGTCTGCGCCGCGCAGCCGGTGACGACGATGCGCGCTGAGGGGCGCTCACGCTTCAATTTGCGGATCGATTGCCGCGCCTGCGCCACCGCCTCGTTGGTGACGGCGCAGCTGTTGATGACGATGGTATCTTCGAGCCCCGCAGCTTCCGCTTCGCGGCGGATCACCTCGGCCTCGAAGGCGTTGAGGCGGCAGCCGAACGTGACGATGTCGACGGCCATCAGGCGGCCGGCGCAAACAGCGCCGGATCGAATCGGCCCTCATATTCGAAGGTCGCCGTGCCCGTCATCAGCACGTGGTCGTCGCGCTCGCGCCATTCGATGCCGAGCTTGCCGCCGGGCAGCGTGATCTCGACATTGCGCTCGGCCCGCTTCAGGCGGGCCGCGGCGACCGCCGTGGCGCAAGCCGCCGAGCCGCACGCCCTGGTCAGGCCGGCACCGCGCTCCCAGGTGCGGATCGTGATGTGCTCGGGATCGACGATATGGGCGAGCGTGATGTTGGCACGCTCCGGGAAGATCGGGTGGTTTTCCAGCAGCGGACCGAAGCGGCCGAGATCGTAGGCGTCGACGTCGTCGACCCAGAAGATCGCATGCGGATTGCCCATGCTCACCACGGAGGGCGAATGCAGGATCGGATTGTCGATCGGCCCGATCTGCAATTCGATGTAGCGGGTGTCGCGGAACTCTTCGGCCAGCGGGATGTCCTGCCAGCCGAACTTCGGCATGCCCATGTCGACGGTGTAGAGATCGGGCGCCGGCCCTTGCCAGGCATTGAGCAGGCCGGAAGCGGTCTCGAACGTCGCATTGGTCTGCCCGTTCTTCTCGAAGATGCGCCGCACCACGCAGCGCATGCCGTTGCCGCAGGCGCCGGCTTCCGAGCCGTCATTGTTGTAGATGCTGATGAAGGCCTCGGTGCCGTCGAGCCGCGGCTTCTGCAGCACCATGAGCTGGTCATAGGCCACGCCGCCATTCGCGGAGGCCACCGCGCGGGCGTCGTCGGGCGTCACCCGGCCTGCGGAATCGCGCATGTCGACAACGACGATCTCGTTGCCGATGCCGTTCATCTTGGCAAATGCGTGATTGGCCAGCGCGCTCATGAAAATTCCCGAATTTCGCCTGTCTTATATGGCGATCCTTGCCGGCTTGGCCAGTGTTTTGCCGGCGGTCGCCAGAGGTCTGCCATGACGCATCTGTCATGGGACGAATTTGGCGCCCGCGTGTTAGAACGGCGCGTTCGCGCGAACCGGGCGCGGCCGGGCGCAAAGACGGATTTAGGCCTTGGTGGTTAAGGCCTTGGTAGTTGAGGCCTTAGCAGTCGAGGCCTTGGGGAGAATAAAATGTTCAGGTTTCGTCGTCTCGCTCTGGCCGCGCTGATCCCGGCCGCGGCCTTGTCGCTTGGCCTGCCCGAGGTTCTGGCGCAGACCCCGAGCCCGGCGACCCCAAGCCCGGTGCCGGCCGCCTCGGCAAGCCCCTCGCCGGCCCCATCGGCCTCCTCTGCGCCGGCCGCGAGCGCGTCGCCGGCGCCCGCGGCGACGGCCTCACCCGCACCAACGCCTGCAGCCAGCGCTTCGCCTGCTCCGGCGGCGTCGCCCTCGCCCGCCGCCAGCGCCTCACCGAGCCCAACGGCCCCGCCGCCGGCGGCCGCCGCGACCCCCGCCCCGGTGCAGACCGCCGATCCGTTCGGCCTCGAGACCACGCTCGAGGCCAAGAAGGTCGTGATGGTCAAGGGCACCGCGAACTGGGATTCGGCCTTCGATACGCTGATCGACGCCTTCAAGGCGCTGAACACGCTGCTGGACAAGCAGGGCATCAAGCATGCCGGCAATGCGATGATCGTCTACACCTCGACGGACGATACCGGCTTCACCTTCCTGGCCGAGATCCCGATCGAGCAGGATCCCAAGAACCTGACCAAGGACATGAGCATCGGCAAATCGCCGGAAGGCAAGGTGCTGAAATTCGTCCATCGCGGCTCCTACGACAACATGGACAACACCTACGAGGCGATCACCAATCACCTCGACGACAAGAGGCTGGAAGCCAAGGACACCTTCATCGAGGAATACCTCACCGATCCCCTGAAGACCGCCGAAGACAAGCTCGTGATCAACGTTTTCGTGCCGCTGAAATGAGAGACATGACGAAGCCTGCCATCCTTGCTGCCTCCCTCGCCGCCGTTCTTGCCGTCACCCTGCCGGCAACGTCCGCACTCGCCGACGATGTCGTCTCCGCCATTTCGGTGAGCGGCGAAGCCAGCGTGTCCGCAGCGCCGGATCTCGCGCAGATCGACGCCGGCGTCGCCAACGACGCCAAGACGGCGAAGGAAGCCTCCGACGCCAATAACGCCGCGATGGGCAAGGTGCTGCTGGCGCTGAAGGGCGCCGGCATCGCCGAGAAGGACTACCAGACCTCGCGCCTGTCGCTGCAGCCGCAATACGGCCAGAACAAATCCACCGGCGCCTCCCCTGTGGTCAGCTTCCGCGCCAGCAATCGCGTCACAGTGAAGATCCGCGACGTGACCAAGGTCGCCGGCATCATCGACACGCTGGTTGCCGCCGGCGCCAACGACATCGGCAACATCTCCTTCGAGGTGACGCAGGTCTCGAAACTGCTCGACGACGCGCGCGAGCAGGCGGTGGCGGACGCCCGCCGCAAGGCCGATATCTACGCCAAGGCAACCGGAGTGACGTTGGGCGCGCCGCTCAGCGTGTCCGAGGGCGGCGCGCCGGTGCCGCTGTTCAAGGGCCGGATGGCCGCAGCTCCCCTGGCCGCAGGTGCCGCCGTCGCGCCGGGCGAGGAGACGCTGTCGGTGACGGTGAATGTGAGCTGGACGATCAAGGCGAAAGAGCAATAGCTCTCGTCATCTAATAAGTGACACATCGCCGCGACATCAATGGCGTCGTCTCCGCGAACGCAGGGACCCATGACCACAGGGAGTGGTTATGGCGCGACGCAGGTAACTCCGAAACTTCGCCAGACATCCCCTGTGGTTATGGGTCCCGGATCTGCGCTTCGCTTGTCCGGGACGACAGCAATATTTGGAGACAGCGGAGCCAAATCTCCACCACCTGCCTGATCAATCATTCGCGCTGATATCCGTAAAAAGGAACCCCGTCGGCGTCTTGGTAAAGACGAAGATGAGCTCGCCGCAGAAGACGAAGTAACTGTCGTTCTTGTAGTCATCGCGATCGTAGACGGCCTTGCCGCGCTGGATACACGCGCGATTTTTCGCCGTGAACGAGGTCCGATAGGTCTTGGCGCCAAATTGCGCGGCGTCGCGAATGGCGTTGTCGTTCATGAACGGCAATCGTGTCATAGCGGCGACGGCGGCGGAATCGTTTGCCTTCAGCGCTGCGCGAAACTTCTCGATGAAGCCATCGAATTCCTTCTGCAAGGCAGGAGAAGCGACGGCGTTCTTCGCCTGGACGACGGCAGGAGCAAGGCTCGCGAGAGCGGCTGCAAGCACAATTCTCAGCAAAAATCCCACAGGCCGGCTCCATCCATCAATCAAGGTCTTCCGACCAAATCCATGGTGTTTGGTTGCGTCATGGGCTTTCTGGTTCAATACCGCAGAGCCGCATGAACTTGTCGCCATGGGAGCAAAGCGGACACTGCTTTCGTCGCATCACGCCGCCGGGCTTATGGGTACACGACCTAGATCTCCACCACCTGCCCCGGCTTCATCGCCACGAACCGCTCCTGCGGAATCTTCGCGGCATCCAGCGCTTCCACCAGCGCCTTCGCCGGCGCGTCGATCGCTTCATCCGTCAGCTGGAACGTACCGTGATGGTGCCCGAGCGCGGCCTCGGCGCCGCAATCGGCCAGCGCCTTCACGGCGTCTTCCGGATTCATGTGCTGGTCGCGCATGAACCATCGCGGCTCGTAGGCGCCGATGGGGAGGATGGCGAGGCGCAGCTTGCCGTGCTTCTCGGCGACGCGGCGGAAATGCCGGCCATCGCCGTAACCGGAATCGCAGACCACATAGATCTTGCCGGCCGGCGTCTCCAGGACAAAGCTCGCCCACAGCGCCTTGTTGCGATCGAACATGCCGCGCGCGCTCCAGTGCCGCGTCGGCACCAGATGCACGGCGATGCCGCCGCCGAGCTCGACGCGGTCGTGCCAGTCGAAGGCTTCCACCTTGATCGTGGAATCCCAGCTGCGCATCGTCACGTCGTTGCCGAGCGGGGTGACCACACGCGGGGCACAATTCTTGGTGAGCCGTGACAGCGTCGCGATGTCGAGATGGTCGTAATGGCCATGCGAGACCAGCACGACGTCGATCTTCGGCAGCTTCTCGAACGCAATGCCGGGATCGTTGTGCCGCTTTGGCCCGGCCCAGGCGACCGGTGAGACCCGCATCGACCAGACCGGGTCAATGAGGATGTTGAGGCCGCCGGTCTGGACCAGCCAGCTGGCATGGCCGACGAAGGAGAGCCGCAACCGATCGCCGTCGACCCGCGCCGGCGGGGTGTCGGCATGAGGGCTGGGCGCCCAGTCGGGCCATTCGGCGCGATTCCGCTTGCCGCCGAGCTGCCAGCGCAGCACCTCGCGCAGCGACTTTGGCGGTGCGCCGTCCGGATCGAAGAAGGTCAGGCCGTCGAAATGATCGGAGACCGGGCCGTCATAGGTTTTCATGTAGGACATCCAGAGCGAGGGCACGCCGACCACCGCGCCGGCCCCGGCAAGCAGTCCGAACAGGCGGCGGCGGGTGATCGGCATGGGAACTTCAAGGGTGGTAACGGAGGCAGGTCATCGCCTCTATATGGGCGGACCCCCGCGAAAAGGAACCGGCCGCTAAAATTGCTCTCTTTTCAGGACCTTGGCCTGGCAGCGGCGGCCCGGCACCCTAACTTTCCTTGACTTTTGGGCGGGAGCGGCGTTTAACCCCGCCACTTTATCGGAAAGGCTTTCTTTTCGACCCGCCGACCGGCCCTCGGGGCCGGAGGTCAACGCCCGACAGCGCTGTGCGCCCTCGGGCGCAAAGGTGTTTGGAAGATCGTTTGGCCGAGGAAGTGGTCATCCCCCGCGAAGGCGGGGGACAGCAACAGGACAACTTCATTGTTCGACAATCTGTCGGAACGGCTTGGCGGAATTCTCGATCGTCTGACGGGGCGCGGTGCGCTGACCGAAAAGGACGTCGACGCCGCGATGCGAGAGGTGCGCCGCGCGCTGCTGGAGGCCGACGTTGCGCTCGAGGTGGTCCGCAGCTTCACCGAGCGCGTCCGCGAGCAGGCGATCGGCGCCACTGTCGTCAAGTCGGTGACCCCCGGCCAGATGGTGGTCAAGATCGTCCATGACGAGCTGATCAACACGCTCGGCGCCGAAAGCCAGACCATCGACGTCAATTCCGTGCCGCCGGTGCCGATCATGATGGTCGGCCTGCAGGGCTCGGGCAAGACGACCACCACCGCAAAGCTCGCCCGCCGCCTGGTCCAGCGCGACAAGCGCAAGGTGCTGATGGCTTCGCTCGACGTCTACCGTCCGGCGGCGATGGAGCAGCTGGCCGTGCTCGGCCGAGATCTCGACATTCCGACCCTGCCGATCGTGGCGGGGCAACAGCCGCCGCAAATTGCCAAGCGCGCGCTGGAGGCCGGCAAGCTCGGCGGCTACGACATCGTGCTGCTCGACACCGCCGGCCGCACCACGCTCGACGAAGACATGATGGCGGAAGCGGCGGCGATCAAAGCCGCCGCCAATCCGCACGAAGTGCTGCTGGTCGCGGACAGCCTCACCGGCCAGGACGCCGTGAACCTCGCGCGCGCCTTCGATCAGCGCGTCGGCCTCACCGGCATCGTGCTGACGCGCGTGGACGGCGACGGCCGCGGCGGTGCCGCGCTGTCGATGCGTGCCGTCACCGGCAAGCCGATCAAGCTGATCGGCACCGGCGAAAAGACCGACGCGCTGGAAGATTTCCACCCCGACCGTATCGCCGGCCGCATCCTCGGCATGGGCGACGTGGTCTCGCTGGTCGAACGCGCCGCTGCCAATATCGACGCCGAGAAGGCCGCGCGCACCGCCGAGCGAATGCGCAAGGGTCAGTTCGACCTCAACGACATGCGCGAGCAGCTGTTGCAGATGGCGAACATGGGCGGCATCAGCGGCCTGATGGGCATGATGCCCGGCATCGCCAAGATGAAGAACCAGATCGCGGCCGCCGGCATCGACGACAAGATTCTGAAGCGTCAGGTCGCAGTGATCGATTCCATGACGCGCGACGAGCGCCGTCATCCCGACCTGCTCAAGGCCAGCCGCAAGAAGCGCATCGCCGCCGGTTCCGGCCAAAGCGTCGAGCAGGTCAACAAGCTGCTCAAGATGCACCGGAACATGGCCGACGTGATGAAGGCCATGGGCTCGGGCAAGCGCGGCCCGCTCGCCGGCATCGCGCAGGCGATGGGCTTTGGCGGCGGCATGAAGATGCCCTCGCCCGAAGAGATGAAGGCGATGCAGGAAAAGATGCAGAGCGGCGGCGGCCAGGGTCTGCCCAGCCTGCCGAAGGATCTGCCGCCCGGTCTTCGCTCGGGCCTGCCGAATTTGCCGGGGCTAACGGGCCTCAGCGGCAAGCCGACGCTGCCGGGCCTCGGCGGTTTCCCCGGCAAGAAGAAATGAGGAATTCGTCGCGAGGGACCGCACGGTCTCGCGCGGCGCGCAAATACCGATCAACCGAACAAACCGTATTTTGAAGGAGAACTAGATGTCCGTCGTTATCCGCCTCGCCCGCGCAGGCACCAAGAAGCGTCCCGTCTATCACGTCGTCGTCGCTGATTCGCGCTTTCCGCGCGACGGCCGCTTCATCGAGCGCCTCGGCTATTTCAACCCTCTGCTGCCGAAGGACAACGAGACCCGCCTGAAGCTCGACATGGACAAGGTGAAGGCTTGGCTCGCCAAGGGCGCGCAGCCGTCGGACCGCGTGTCCCGCTTCCTCGATGCCGCCGGCGTCAAGAAGCGCGAAGCGCGCAACAACCCCGAGAAGGCCGTGCCGCGCAAGGAGCGCAAGGCGCAGGCCGAAGCCGCCGCCAAGGGCTAAGGCTAGACCATGTCGGCGCTGGTCTGCGTCGCGCGGATCGGCGCCGCGCATGGTGTGCGCGGTGCGGTCAAGCTTTGGACTTTTACGGAAGATCCGTTTGCCGTCCGTCGCTACGGGCCCCTGCTGTCCAAGGATGGCAGGCGCCAGTTCGAAGTCGCGCAGGCGCGCGAGGCCAAAGATCATCTGGTCGCGACGTTCAAGGGCGTCACGACCCGCGATGAGGCCGAGCGCCTCAACGGCATCGAGCTTTACGTCGCGCGCGAAAAACTGCCCGCGACGGACGAGGACGAATATTACCACACCGATCTGATCGGGCTCGCCGCCGTCACCACGGGCGGCGATGCGCTCGGCCGCGTACTCGCGATCCATAATTTCGGCGCCGGCGACATCATCGAAATCGCGCCGCCGAAGGGACCGACGATGCTGCTGCCGTTCTCGAATGCGGTGGTGCCGGAGGTCGACCTCAAAGCCGGCCGCGTGGTGATCGCGCTGCCGCAGGAGATCGAGGGCGATCGGGACGACGACAACGATCCCTCCCCGAGTCGTCCCGGCGAACGCGGGGACTCATAACCACAGGCCGTCGTTTTTTGGCTAAGCTGATAGCTCCGATCATCGCAAAATGACGTGCGGTGGTCAGGGGTCCCGGGCTCGCGCTTCGCTCGCCCCGGGACGACGAGAACCGAGATCCGATGACCAATCCCTCACCCTGGCGCGCGACTGTGCTGACGCTGTTTCCGGAGATGTTTCCGGGACCCCTCGGCGTGAGCCTTGCCGGGCGGGCGCTGGCCGCGGGACTCTGGCATATCGAGGCGCGGGACATCAGGGCCTCCGCCACCGACCGCCACCGCAGCGTCGACGACACCCCCGCCGGCGGCGGACCGGGCATGGTGCTACGGGCGGATGTGCTGGCGGCCGCGATCGACGCCGCCGAGATCGCACCGGAGCGGCCGCGCCTGCTGATGAGCCCGCGCGGTCGGCCATTGACCCAGGCCCGGGTGACGGAGCTTGCCCGGGGCCCCGGTCCCCTGATCGTCTGCGGACGGTTCGAGGGGATCGACCAGCGGGTGATCGACAAGCGGGGCCTGGAGGAGGTCTCGATCGGGGATTACGTGCTCTCGGGGGGCGAAATCGCAGCCTTAGCCCTGATCGACGCCTGCGTGCGGCTGCTGCCGGGGGTGATGGGCAAGGAGGCCTCGGGAACCGAGGAAAGCTTCTCCGATGGTCTGCTGGAATACCCCCAATACACCCGCCCGCAGCTGTTCGAGGGGGTCCCGATCCCTGAGATCCTGACCTCCGGGGACCATTCCAAGGTGGCGGCCTGGCGGCGGGCGCAATCCGAAGCCCTCACCGAGGCCCGGCGGCCCGATTTATGGGCCAAGATCCCGCCCAAGCCGGCGAATCGAGCCCGTCGCCAAAAAACGCCAAAAAACAAGACAGACGGGTGACAAACGCTCCGGCTTGCCTTATAGCAGCGGCCAAATCCGCAATGGCTGGATAGACGAATTTTGCGCAGCCCCCCGTTTCCAGGGCTGGGCGCGCCGATGGAGATTTACCCATGAACCTGATCAAGCAGCTCGAGCAAGAGCAATTCGACAAGCTGTCCGCCGGCAAGGACATTCCGGAATTCGGTCCCGGCGACACCGTGATCGTCAACGTGAAGGTCGTCGAAGGCGATCGCACCCGCGTGCAGGCCTATGAAGGCGTCTGCATCGGCCGTTCCGGCGGTGGCCTCAACGAGAGCTTCACCGTGCGCAAGATCTCCTACGGCGAAGGCGTCGAGCGCGTGTTCCCGGTGATGTCGCCGATGATCGACTCGATCAAGGTGGTGCGCCGCGGCAAGGTGCGTCGCGCCAAGCTCTATTATCTCCGCAACCTGCGCGGCAAGTCGGCCCGCATCGTCGAGAAGACCGAGCACGCCAAGGCTGCCGTCAACGAGTAAGCCTCGCTTCTCCAGGCACGTTTTCGAAAGCGCGGGGCTCGGCTCCGCGCTTTTTTGTTGCGTCAGCCGTGCGCTTCAAACCACTCGCGCTTCCAGTTCGGCCTGCTATATATTCCTGGAATGTTTCCAGATCCGACCAGCCTCGCCCCCGTCCAGCGCATCGTCATCGACGATCGCTCGCGGCTGCCTGGCCGGTTCTTCGGCCGCTTCGCGACCTCGGCAACGTCAGAGCTTAGTCCCGCAGCCTAACAGGCTGCGCTGACGATTTTGTTGCCCGCGCGATGCGCGCTTACCCGCTTCACACATTCTTCGGAGCTGACGCTCATGTCCAAGCCCACCACATTGTACGACAAGATCTGGAACGACCATCTGGTGCACGAAGCCGACGACGGCACCTGCCTGCTCTATATCGATCGCCACCTGGTGCACGAGGTGACCTCGCCCCAGGCGTTCGAAGGCCTGCGCGCGACGGGGCGCAAGGTTCACGCGCCGGAGAAGACGCTCGCCGTCGTCGACCACAACGTGCCGACCACCGATCGCACCAAGCCGAATCCCGATCCGGAGAGCATCGAGCAGATCAAGGCGCTGGCCGAGAACGCCAAGGAATTCGGCATCGAATATTACAACGAGTTCGACAAGCGCCAGGGCGTCGTCCACGTCATCGGCCCCGAGCAGGGCTTTACGCTGCCCGGCACCACCATCGTCTGCGGTGACAGCCACACCTCGACGCATGGCGCCTTCGGCGCGCTCGCGCACGGCATCGGCACCTCCGAGGTCGAGCATGTTCTGGCGACGCAGACGCTGATCCAGAAAAAGGCGAAGAACATGCGCGTCACCGTCGACGGCAAACTGCCTGACGGCGTGACGGGCAAGGACATCATCCTGGCCATCATCGGCGAGATCGGCACCGCCGGCGGCACCGGCTATGTGCTGGAATACGCGGGCGACGCGATCAGTGCGTTGTCGATGGAAGGCCGCATGACGGTCTGCAACATGTCGATCGAAGGCGGCGCCCGCGCCGGCCTCGTCGCGCCCGACCAGAAGGCGTTCGACTTCCTGCGCGGCCGCCCCAAGGCCCCGAAAGGCGCCGACTGGGATGCGGCCATGCGCTACTGGGAGAAACTGCGCTCCGACGACGGCGCGCATTTCGACAACGAGCTGCGCCTCGACGCGGCCAAGCTGCCGCCGATCGTGACCTGGGGCACCAGCCCCGAGGACGTGATCTCGGTGACCGGATTCGTGCCCGATCCTGATCAGATCGCGGACGAGGCCAAGCGCATCTCCAAGCATCGCGCGCTGAAATACATGGGCCTCACCGCGGGAACGAAGATCACCGACATCAAGGTCGACCGCATCTTCATCGGCTCCTGCACCAACGGTCGCATCGAGGATCTGCGCGCCGCCGCCAAGATCGCGGAGGGCAAGACCGTCTCGGCCAACGTCAATGCCATGGTCGTGCCGGGCTCGGGCCTCGTGAAGGAGCAGGCCGAGGCTGAAGGTCTCGACAAGATCTTCATCAAGGCCGGCTTCGAATGGCGCGAGCCGGGCTGCTCGATGTGCCTTGCGATGAATCCGGACAAGCTGGCGCCGGAAGAGCGCTGCGCCTCGACCTCGAACCGCAATTTCGAGGGACGCCAGGGTTTCAAGGGCCGCACCCATCTGGTGTCGCCGGCGATGGCGGCGGCGGCGGCGATCGCCGGTCACTTCGTCGACGTCAGGGACTGGCGCTAAGCCAATCCCAGCAATTGTAGCGATCGCGGCAAACCGCCGTTAAACGATAGCCTGACACTGTCGTCCTCGCGAGGTTTTCGCGAGGACGCGCGCCATGGCGAACAAGCCTGAATATGTCGACCTGATCAGCGAAGCCACGCGCCAGCACCGCCGGCGCGCGACGCCCTTGCGCATCGTCGCCAAGCCGGAGGTCGAGGAAACATCGAAGCTCAGCCGCTGGCCGCCCGCGATGTTCAGGCAGTGGAAGCTCGAGAATTTGATGCGGTGGAAGGCTTCGTCGTGGAAGCTGAAGGATTGGCTGTAGGCCGTCCAACCCCGACGTCATTCCGGGGCGCCCGACGGGCGACCCCGGAATCTCGAGATGACGTCACCTCACTCACATCACCAATAGTACCGGTACGGATGGTGCCAGCGATGCCAGCGGCAGACCCGTCGCGGGCCGTAATAGGTCCAGATGATCCGGCAGCGGCGCGGATGGTGGTAGTAGGGATAATAGCCGCCGACATAATAGCGCCGGTGGAAGTGGCGGTGGCCGTAGTGCGGCCGATAGATTCCGTAGCGATGAAATCCGCCATAGCGGTGAACGCCGCCATAGCGATAGCCGCCGCCGTGGAAGGCCGGCGCGGCGCGGATGCCGCCGATATGAGCGCCGTGGAATCCACCGCCGCGGAAGCCGCCGATATGTCCGCCGCCACCGCGGAATCCACCGCCGCCGTGAAAATGTCCGCCCCCGCCATGTCCGCCGCCGCCATGGCGAACCTGCGTGACGAGATCGTCGCTCGCCCCCTTGGTCGCGGGTGACGTCGCCGGATTGATCAAGTTCAGCGCTTCAGCCCGGCGCGCGGTCCCGGCCGTCAGCATCAGCGTCGCCGCGGCCGCAATCCCGAGCAGGCGCATCGGGCTTGCCCTGAGACCCATTATCCTCAGCATGGAAATCCTCCCTGAATCCGGACAGCGGAGTTGCGGTGCTCGTTCCGAGCCCGCGTCATCCCTGTTCAATTGCAGTCGCTCCCGGGATTAAATTGCGGACAGCGATGTGAACGCGCCATGAATGAACGAAGCTGGCTGCGCGCTGCGGCGCTGTGCCGCGATGGGAGGAAGTCGTGAGATGACGGTCTACGCGATTGCACAATTGAAGATGACGGACCGCGCGGCCTATGACCGCTACCAGGCGCGGTTCTTCGACGTGTTCAGGAGATACAATGGCCGGCTGCTCGCCGCCGACGAGCGCCCGCGCGTGCTCGAAGGAACCTGGCCGCACGACAAGCTGGTCATGATGTCGTTTCCCGACGAAGCGGCCTTCCTCGCCTTCTCGAACTCACCGGACTACGAGGAGATCTCCCGCGACCGCAAGGCGGGCGCTGAGGCCACCGTGCTGCTGGTGAAGGGATTTGCGCCCGCCGGCTAGCGCGTCACCAGAACGGGCCGTAGCCGAACACGAAGGGTGCAGGCACGCCGTAGGGATAGGGACGGTAGTGCGCGGGCCGCGCGTAGTAGCGGGGATCACGGCGCACGAGGGGCGGCACGACGTATTGCGGTCGCGCCGGGCGCCGCACATCGAAGACCGCAATCCCGGCCGAGGCCTCCGGGATCGCCACCCGATGCGCCGCTGACGCGCAAGGCAGGCCGGCGGCCAGCGCGCCGGCAACGGCCCATGCAAACCATCTCGCAATGATCACCCCACTGGGCTCCAACGCCGCGCGCCGCCCTAACCCGGGCGCCAGTAGCAGCTCACGCGCGGCACGATCACCGTGCCGCTCGGCCGGAATTCCTGCACATAGGTCGCGTTGCATTCGCGGACCGCATTGGGACCGGGATTGTAGCGCGGATAGACGCCGTCAGGGCTGTAATAGGGCGTGACGCGCAGGCGCGCCGGGTGCCGTTTGCGCGGCGGCGGGATGTCGTCCGGTGAGGCGGCCTGGGCCAGCCTGACGCCGGGGGCCGCCGTCTGCGCCTCCGCGCCAACGCAAAATTGCGAAAACAACCCCATGCACAGTAGCGTCAGCGCTGTTCTTGCTCGCATTTTTTCGCCCACCTGAAACGTCCCGTCGAGCGGCCACGCTCCCCGTTTTGGCGCCGCCCGTCAACCTCGCCGCATCTATAAAGCGGGATGCATCGCCGCGGAACCCACGCTATGAGAAGCCCATGTGGACGGAATTGAAAGCGCCCTCGCTGGCCGAGATGGAAGCGACGGCGCACGAGATCTTCGAAGGCCTGCCGGCGGAATTCCGCAAGCTCTGCGAGGGCGTGATCATCCGCGTCGACGACTTCCCGACCGAGGAGGTCCTGGACGAGATGGAGTGCGAGAGCGAGTTTGACCTGCTCGGCCTGTTCCAGGGCGTCGGCCTGCCGCAGCAGAGCCTGGGCGACGTGGCGCGGCTGCCCAACATGGTCTGGCTCTACCGCCGGCCGATCCTGGATTACTGGGCCGAGCACGACGAAAGCCTCGGCCACATCGTCCGCCACGTCCTGATCCACGAGATCGGCCACCATTTCGGTCTTTCGGACGACGATATGGAAGCGATCGAGGCTCAGGCGGAGCAGGACGCGGACTGACCAAGGCGCGGCGCAGAGAGGAGCATCGTCAGTCGATAATCGGACCACCCCGCGAGAGACAGCGACACCTGCTGATAGTGCAGGTGCCCCATGGTCGGATGATTGAACGCACGCTCGCCTCCTTCGCGAGCCAAGACCCCCTGCGTGTCCCAGCAGCGCTCGAAATCGGGACTTTCTCGTCTCAGTTGCTCCACCAGCCAGCGAATCTCGGGATCATCGGAGTAGGCTGTCACCGCGGCACGGAACTCTGCAACGACGCGGCGTGCTCGGGAAGTCCAGTCAAGGATCAGGGTTCGAGCCTCAGGCCTCAGAAAGATGTAGCGCAGGAGATTCTTTTCGCCGTCTGCATCGAGCCATCCTGCAAACAGGAGGGACGCTTGTGCATTCCAGCGACGCGCACGCCATGTGCGATCGAGGATATAGGCCGGTCCATCGATCGCATCGACACAGGCCAGGATTTCTTCAGGCGGATCATCCCTTGTGCTGGGACGTTCGGGATCGCGCTTGCCCGCAACCTCGAACAGGTAGCTGCGCTCGGCGCGTGACAGACGCAATCCGTGCGCGAGGCGCGAAAGTGCCGCCGCGGAGACGGACACGTCGCGCCCCTGCTCGATCCACGTGTACCAAGTGACGCTCAATCCGCAGAGCTGCGCGACCTCTTCTCGCCGAAGTCCGGGCGTGCGCCGTCGTGATCCACCGGCGAGGCCGAATTCTGCCGGTGACTGGCGCTCCCGGAGCGCCCGCAAGAACGCGCTGAGCGAGAGAGCCGGGGCGGTTGGATCCTGTCCTTTCATGGTGGTAATTATACTAGCATAATATGGGTTCTTAAACTGGTATTAGCCGCATGCTAGCTTTCCGTCGTTATTTCGTCGCTGCGCAGAGGACGCACGGGCATGGGCAAGCAGTTCACGCGGATCGAGCCGGAGCACAGGGCTTTCATCGAGGGGCAGAAGATCTTCTTCGTTGCCAGCGCCCCGCCCAAGGGACGCATCAACGTGTCCCCCAAGGGCCTGTCCTCATTCCGGGTGCTCGGAGACAATGATGTCGCCTATCTCGACGTCACTGGCAGCGGTAGCGAGACGCGCGCGCACCTGATGGCTTCTGACGACAAGCGGCTGACCATCATGTTTTGCGCCTTCGATGGCGCCCCGATGATCCTGCGCCTCTATGGCCAAGGCCGGTCGCTCATGCGAGGCACGCCTGATTACGCCGACCTCGCCCCTCGGTTCGAGGACGTCGCCGGGGCACGTCAGATCATACGCCTCTCGATCGACCTCGTGCAGACGTCGTGCGGCATGGGCGTGCCACTGTTCGACTACAAGCAAGAGCGTGGCAGCCTCGTGCGCTACTGGACCAGGCAGGGCCTCGACAATTTGCGAAAGTACTGGGGCCTGAAGAACGTGAAGAGCATCGACGGTCTGCCGACCGGCTTTGCGCCTGACCGGATGGCTCCTCAGGGCTGACAGACCAAGATTGCCGATTCCGGCCTAGGATTTGTGTGCCAACCGGGCTAAACAGCCCTCCCTGAGACAAACCGGGAAGCCCAAGATGGACAAGTTCACCACGCTGGAAGGCGTCGCGGCGCCGCTGAAGATCATCAATGTCGACACCGACATGATCATTCCGAAGCAGTACCTGAAGACCATCAAGCGCACCGGCCTTGGCAAGGGGCTGTTCTCCGAGCAGCGCTACAAGGACGACGGCAGCGAGAACCCGGATTTTGTGCTGAACCAACCCGCCTATCGCAACGCGAAGGTGCTGGTCGCTGGCGACAATTTCGGCTGCGGCTCGAGCCGCGAGCACGCCCCCTGGGCGCTGCTCGACTTCGGCATCCGCTGCGTGATCTCGACCTCGTTCGGCGACATCTTCTACAACAACTGCTTCAAGAACGGCATCCTGCCGATCCGCGTCTCCCAGGAAGACCTCGACAAGCTGTTCGACGACGCCGAGCGCGGCGCCAACGCGACGCTGACGATCGACCTGCCGAACCAGGAAATCCGCGGGCCCGACGGCGGCAAGGTCATGTTCGAGATCGACCCGTTCCGCAAGCACTGCCTGATCAACGGCCTCGACGACATCGGCCTGACGATGGAGAAGAAGGCCTCGATCGACTCTTACGAGGACAAGCTCAAGCGCGAACGCGCCTGGGCCTGAGATCGCTCTTTGCTTCGAGCCCCGGTGCCGTCAGCGCCGGGGCTTTTTCTTTGCCTTGGTTATCCCGTATAGCTTCGCCGCATGCTCCCCGAGATCGTCACCTTCTGGCATGGCCCGATGGATGCGCTGCGCCAGACCTGTCTGCGCTCGCAGTTAGCTGCCGGCCACAAGGTCACCGTCTACAGCTTCGACACCATTCCCGGCCTTCCCGCCGGCGTCGCCAACGCGGATGCCGAGGCGATCCTGCCGCATGCGTTCTCAGAACGGCTGCGGCCGCCGCAGCCGGACGGCAGCTGGCGCGACTGGACCATTCTGCAATTCAGCGACTTCTTCCGCATGAAGCTGATGGCGAAGGGCCTCGGCCTCTGGCTCGATGCCGACGTGCTGCTCTTGAAGCCCGTCGAGATCGATCCGGCAAAACCCTATTTCGCCTGGGAGCGGCCGCGCCAGCTCGGCAATTCCGTGATCTATCTTCCGCCCGCGCACGGCATCGTCGCCGCCTTCGAAGAGCTGATGGAGCAGGAGGAGCTGACGCCGAACTGGCTGTCGATCCGCCATCGCGTCACCTTCATGATGCGACGCCTGCGCGGCGGCTCGAACCGCCTCTCGGACATTCGCGTCGCGATCTACGGACCCGCAGCCTTGACCGCGCTGGCGCGCCGCACCGGCGAATTGCAATACGCGCTGCCGAAGCAGTCGTTCTATGCCGTGCATGCCGAGCCGAAATTGTTCTTCGATCCCTCGAGCTATCTCGGCCTCGTCACCAGCCCCGAGATCATCGGCCTGCACATCTCGCCCAAGGGCCGCGGCGGCGAAAAGCCGATCCCGGGCAGCCTGTATGCCTGGGCGACGGAGCGGTTTGGCTAGGTCTCGTGCCCCGGACGCAGCGCAGCACCCCCTGGTGATGCGCTGCTGAGCCGGGGCCCAGCGCAGCGGAAGAATGGGTCCGGCTCTGCGCAGCAGCGTTGCACGCTGCAGCGCGTCCGACATGAGCCTCGGGCACTCCCAGTTTGATCCAGCGCAACGCGCCCCTGCATCATTGTGCTTAATTCGCTCCAGTTCCGCTGTCCGAAGGGAGCTTTCCATGAGCACCGCAAGCAGGCCATATCCGATCGTCCAGGACCTCATCGAGTCCTTTGCGAGCTGGCTGAAGCATCGCCGCGAGATGAACGAGATGCGGCAGCTCGACCGCGCCGATTTCGACCGGATCGCGAGCGATTTGCGGATCGCGCCCGACGATCTGGAAGAGCTGGTCCGTCACGGCAGGCATTCCGCCGACGAGCTGCCCATGATGCTGCAGCAGCTCGGCATCAGCGCCGAAGGGCTCGGCCGCGCGCAGCCGCTGCTGCTCCGCGACATGGAGCGGGTCTGCTCGCTGTGCAATCACAAGGGACAATGCGACCGCGATCTCGCCGACGGCACCGCCGCGGAGAATTATCGCGGCTATTGCGCCAATGCCTCGACGCTGGAATCGCTCGACCGCGCCGACGTCGCACCGCGCTGAGGCGGCGCAACGGATTTTCCGACCGGAGACGTCTGTCTCCATTTGCGTAGCGGAACGCGCGCCGACGCATCAGGCCGCCTGATCAAGCCCGATCGGCCATCGCAGCGGCCTCGGCCGCAGCGCGCTGCATGCTGGTCGACATCTCATTCGTCACCGTGCTCTGCTCCTCGATCGCCGCGGCGGTCGACGTCACGTACTCACTGACATTGTTGATCGCCTGCTTGATCGCACTCAGGGCACTGACGACATCACCCGATATCTGGTTGAGGCTGCCGATTTCCTGGGCGATCTTGTCGGTCGCCTGCTTGGCCTGGTTGGCGAGGCCCTTCACTTCGGAGGCGACCACGGCAAAGCCGCGGCCGGCTTCACCGGCACGCGCCGATTCGATCGTCGCGTTGAGCGCGAGCAGATTGATCTGCCCGGTGATGTTGTTGATCATCTCGACGATGCCGCTCATTGCCTGCGCGGCGTCGGTGAGGCGCTGGGCCTGCGCATCGGCGGAGGCGACCTGCTCCACCGCGCCGACTGCGGTTTCGCGCGACTTGGTCATGGCTTCGGAAATCTCCCGCACCGAGGCGTTGAGCTCTTCCGAACCGGCTGCGACCGATTCCATCATGGCGCGGACGCGCTCGTTGCCCATGCGGACCAGCACCTGCTTGGTGGTGTCGGTGGCGTATTTCACGACCTTGAACGGCTTGCCGTTGAGGTCGAGGATCGGATTGTAGGAGGCCTGGATATAGATCTCCTTGCCGCCTTTGCCGATGCGTTTGTATTCGGCCGCCTGGTATTCGCCGCGATTGAGCCCGGCCCAGAACTCGCGATAGGCGGCACCGTCGCGCTCACTGGGCTCGACGAACATGCTGTGATGCTTGCCCTTGATCTCGGCCAGCGAGTAACCGAGCGCACCGAGGAAATTGGCGTTGGCGGCGATGATCGTGCCGTCCATGTTGAACTCGATCACGGCCTGCGCCTTGTCGATCGCCGCGATCTGACCGGCGAGATCGGCATTCTGCAGCTTCTGCGCCGTGACGTCGGTTGCGAACTTGACGACGCCGAAGGGCTTGCCCGTGTCGTCCATCACCGGGTTATAACTCGCCAGGATCCACACCTCACGGCCGCCCTTGCCGATGCGCTTGAATTCGCCGGCCTGGTACTCACCGCGGTTGAGCTTCTCCCAGAACTCGCGATAGGCCGCGCTATCGCGGTCTGCCTGCGGCATGAACAGGCTGTGGTGCTTGCCCTCGATCTCGGCCAGCGAAAAGCCGAGAGCCTTGCAGAAATTCTCGTTGGCGGTGACGACGGTGCCGTCGAGCTTGAACTCGATCACGGCCTGGGCCCGATTGATGGCGGCGAGCTTGGACGCATCGGCCATGCTGCGCAGCTTCTTCGCCGTGATCTCGGTTGCGATCTTGACCACCTTGACCGGCCTGCCGGCACCATCGAGCACCGGATTGTACGACGCCTCGATCCAGATCTCATGGCCACCATTGGCGAGGCGCTTGAATTCGCCTACCTGAAATTCACCGCGGCGCAGCGCCGCCCAGAACGCCTGATAATCCGCGCCCTCACGTTGGTCGACCGGCACGAACATGGAATGGTGCTTGCCCTGGATCTGATCGAGACCATAACCGAGCACGGTCAGGAAGTTCTTGTTGGCCGCGAGGATCGTACCGTCCATGGTGAACTCGATCATGGCCTGCGAGCGACCGACCGCATCAATCTGCGCCTGCGCATCGCCGTGGGACTTGCGACCAAACATTCTTTTGCTCCGAAATTGTCGTTGCGTCCGCAACGCATGCGCGAACCGGACTTCAGCACGCATTGTCTCGCCGCGGAGCGCGCTCGGTTGGAGCGTCGCTCGACGGGCAAGCCGTGCGAATGAAGCAGATATCTGAATCGAATTATCAGAGTATTTGTCCGATCGCAGACACAATGGCCGCATTTTGCCAGGCCGATTAACCTGACTGCGACACACGACCACCTCGGCCGCGTCGCTGATGCTGAACTGCGAAGCTCACGCTAAATTCGTTATCGGTATTCGGCAAAACGCCGATCGCCAGACATCGAATGCCCAGCTCGGAAGCCCGCACATGGCTGGTCTGCGAGCGAAACGAAGCGATCTTCGTCGCACGAAGATCTCCGGCAATTTGTCGCAGGAGCGAGCAAGTGGCCGCATTTCGCTTGGCAACGGATCGTCACGCTCGCTAGCTATTCCCTGCAATCTCCAATTGGTAGCACTCGGATTCCGATTCGGTAGTTTGAGCGTTTGGGGAAACTGATTTGGGCGCCGTCTCATACCTTGACCGCTATCCCTTGCTTCGATCGCGTGACAGCGAGTTCGCGCGCGATCGCCTGTTCTCGGCGTATGGTGCCGACCGGTTTGGCAAGCAGGGGCATGAATTCGGCATCCAGGCCAATTTTGCCCGCCTGAATTCCATCGGCCTCGCGTTCTGCGCCTATGACGGCGCGGCATCCTTGTCATTTCCTGAATCGCAGATCCTCCGCCAGTTCTTCTCCATCCAGGGAGCTGCGGGCTTCAGGACCAAGGGGAATAGCCGGCCTCTCGAGGCCTGGAGTCCGATCATCTCCGGAGACGCCAGGCTCGATCTCGACTTCGCACCGGGCTACCGCCAATTGGTGCTGAGGATCGATGTCCCGGCCATCTCGCGCCTGTTGAACAGCCTGCTCGGCGACGATTGCGGCATGACCTTGCGTTTCGCCTCGGGCGACGCCGACCCGGCGGTCATGACGCAGATGCGCCATGACGTTTTCAGATTTGCCGAGGAACTGGAAAGGTTCGGGCAGGATTACTCGCCCATCGCCATCGCCGAACTCGAGCGGGCGCTGATGGTCCGGATTCTCCTGGCGCATCGACACAATTTCTCCGATCGGCTGCAGCGCTCCGCGCCGAGAACCAACCGGTCCGTGGTCGACATCGTGGAGTCTTATATCGAGGCCCATTGGGACGAACCTCTCGATCTCCAGGTAATCGCCGAGGTCGCCAATGTGAGCTTGCGGACGGTGTTCCGCGAGTTCGCCGAGTCCGGACGGGGATCACCAGGCCAGTTCGCGCGGCGCGTCCGGCTTCATCGCGCGGCAGAGCTGTTGCGACGGCCTGATGCGCAGACCAGCGTGCTGGCCGTGGCCTTCAAATGCGGCTTTCGAAATCTCGGACGCTTCGCATCCGAATATCGTCAGGCCATCGGCGAGCTGCCATCCGAGACGCTGAAGAATTCGCGACGACGGCAATAAGGGACGCAGGCAGGCGACAGCGGCGCCTCGCTGCGCGTGAGCGAGGCCTGGTCGCGAATGGCGCGGCGACGCGATAGGCCTTCAGCCCTTCCCCATCGCCGCGATCGCGTCCGCGATGGCGATCGTCCGGCGGGCCATGTCGGCGTGCAGGCGTTCCACCATTGCACCATCGAGGCGGATCGCGCCGCGCGAGACATTCTCCGGCAGCTCGAACGCCGCGATGATTTTTCGCGCGCGCGCGACTTCCTCCTCCGGGGGCGTGAAGATCGCGTTGCAGGCGTCGATCTGCGAGGGGTGGATCAGCGTCTTGCCGTCGAAGCCGAGATCGCGGCCCTGCGCGCATTCGGTGGCGAAACCGTCGGGGTTGGCGATGTCGCTGTAGGGGCCGTCGAGGATTTCTAGGCCATGAGCGCGGCTCGCCAGGATGCAATGGGTGATCATCGGGATCATCGCGGCGCGGCCGGGCAGCATCCTGATCCGCGTCTCGCGCGAGATGTCGTTGGGGCCGAACACGAAGCCTTCGAGCCGCCGCGACTTATCGCGCCCGGCCTCGGCGAGCTCCTCCGCATGCAGCACGGCGCGCGCCGTCTCGATCATGGCCCAGACCTTCACCGTCGGCGCCGCGCCGAGCTCGGTGAGACGCAGGCCGATCGTGTCGAGATCTTCGATGCTTGAAACTTTGGGAACCAGGATGCCGTCGGGCGAGGCCTTGGCGGCCATTGCGACGTCATCGGCCCACCAGGGCGTGTCGAGGCCGTTGGTCCGGATCAGAATCTCGCGCTTGCCAAAGCCCTTGGCTGCGATCGCGGCGGCGATGCCGTCACGCGCCGCCGCTTTGGCATCGGGGGCGACGGAATCCTCGAGATCCAGGATGAGGCCGTCGGCGGCCAGATTGCGCGCCTTTTCCAGCGCGCGGGGATTGGAGCCTGGCATGAACAGATGGCTGCGGCGCGGGCGGGTCATGCGGGCGTTCCTTCCGGTTGTCTTGGCGGTTGTCTTGGCGGTTTCCTAGCGGCGTCCTCGCGGAGCGGATAGCACTTGGCCTGCCTCTTCGAAAGGCTTGTTCACCCCAGCGGTATATGATTAGGCATAGGCCATGATGACATTCCCGAAGCATTTGCTGGAAGGCTACCAGGCCTTCGCCACCCAGCGGCTGCCGACCGAGCAGACCCGCTATCGCGAACTGTCGGTGAAGGGACAGTTCCCGGAAGTGATGGTGATCGGCTGCTGCGACAGCCGCGTCTCGCCCGAGGTGATCTTCGACGTCGGCCCAGGCGAATTGTTCGTGGTCCGCAACATCGCCAATTTGGTGCCGGTGTATCAGCCCGACGGCAACGCGCACGGCGTCTCGGCGGCGCTGGAATATGCGGTGACGGTGCTGAAGGTGAAGCACATCGTCATCCTCGGCCACGCCCAATGCGGCGGCATCCGTGCCTTCGTCGACAAGATCGAGCCGCTGACGCCCGGCGACTTTATCGGCAGATGGATGCAGATGTTCATCAAGCCGGGCGAAGTGGTCGAGCAGCGCGACCACGAGACCATGGCGCAGTTTGTCGAGCGCATCGAGAAGGCCGCGGTGTTCCGCAGCCTGGAAAACCTGATGACGTTCCCGTTCGTGCGCAAGGCCGTGGAGAGCGGCCAGATGCAGACCCACGGCGCCTATTTCGGCGTCGCGGAGGGATCGCTGTTCGTGCTGGACAAGACGAGCAAGGAATTCAGGAACGCGCGGGCCGTGGCGTAGGCCACCGCTCTCGTAGGGCGGATTAGCGAAGCGTAATCCGCCGGCGTTCGTATCGCGAAGGGAAGCGGCGGATTACGCCAAGCGGACTGCGCTTCGCGCAGCCGCGGGCTAATCCGCCCTACGGCAGCGTCAGGCCGCCTGCTTTTTCGCGCTGATCAGCTTGCGGTTGATCAGGACTTCGGCGATCTGGATCGCGTTGAGGGCTGCGCCCTTGCGGAGATTGTCCGACACGCACCACAGCGCGAGGCCGTTCTCCACCGTCGCGTCCTCGCGGATGCGGCTGATATAGGTGGCGTCTTCGCCGGCCGCCTCATACGGCGTGGCGTAGCCGCCGGGCTCCTGCTTGTCGATGACGAGACAGCCGGGCGCCTTGCGCAGGATATCGCGGGCTTCGTCGGCGCTGATCGGATTCTCGAACTCGATGTTGACCGCCTCGGAATGGCCGACGAACACCGGCACGCGCACGCAGGTGGCGGAGAGCTTGATCCTGGGATCAAGGATCTTCTTGGTCTCCGCCATCATCTTCCACTCTTCCTTGGTGTAGCCGTCCTCCATGAAGACGTCGATCTGGGGGATGACGTTGAAGGCGATGCGCGCAGGAAACTTCTTATTGACGATCTCGCTGTTGGTGTAGACGGCCTTGGTCTGCGAGAACAATTCGTCCATCGCATCCTTGCCGGCGCCCGACACCGATTGATAGGTCGAGACCACGACGCGCTTGATAACCGCCTTGTCGTGCAGCGGCTTGAGCGCGACGACGAGCTGCGCGGTCGAGCAGTTCGGGTTGGCGATGATGTTCTTCTTCTTGAAGCCTTCGGTCGCGGCAGCATTCACCTCGGGCACGATCAGCGGCACGTCCGGGTCCATGCGCCAGGCCGAGGAATTGTCGATCACCACCGCGCCGGCGGCGCCGATCTTCGGCGACCATTCCTTCGACACCGAGCCGCCCGCCGACATCAGGCAGATGTCGACATCGGAGAAATCAAAGTGCTCGAGCGCTTTGACCTTCAGGGTGCGGTCGCCATAGGAGACCTCGACGCCCATGCTGCGGCGAGAGGCGAGGGCCACGACCTCGTCCGCGGGGAATTTGCGCTCATCCAGGATGTTGAGCATTTCCCGTCCGACATTGCCGGTCGCGCCGACGACTGCGACTTTGTAACCCATCGTTCACTCTCCGATGAAAAAGCCCGTTCCTGAAGCTGACGCTTAAACAGGAAGAGCAGCGCTTCTATGCGAGAACCGGCCTCAAGACAACGTGGGACCATGCCGGATGGCCGTGGATGCAGTCGCCTGAGGCCAGCATGGCCGCAATCTCGACCCGGACCAGTCTCCATCTGGCATTGGCAGCCTTCGCCGACGAGGTGGTCGGCACGCTGGCGCGGCTGTTCGCCTATGTGGGGACGCTGGCGCTGTTTGCCATCCTCGGCCTTGCGGCGCTTGGCCAGCTGCCCGATTTGCGCGGCGACGAACCGGCGCCGGGGAAGGCTTGGAGCGTGGCCGACCGCTCGCATCCGGCCTTCGCTCTCAGTCGGCTTGATTCGTCAGAAAAAACAGCCTCTTACACCATCCTTCGGCATCTCGCAGGCGGTCGCAGGGACGTCATGCGCTGGACCGGCGAAGCCGACAAGGTGCTGGCCGAGCTCGAGATTTACCGGGAGGGCGGCGAATTCGACTTGGGCCGTCCGGCAACCATGGATCTCGCCGTCCAGATGGGTCTGAACGCGGCGACCCCGCTCGAGCAGGCCGGCCTGATCGACACCAAATTCGGCCCCGTGGCGCTGTTCCGGCCGATGGGCACGACGGGGACGCCGGCCTGCCTCGGCTACCTCAAGCGCAGCGAGGAGCCTGCCTTGCAGATCTCCGGCTTCTCCTGCCAGGGCAACACCCTGCCCGCCCAGCGTGCGGCCGTTGCCTGCACGCTGAACCGGCTGACGCTGCTCACCTCCGGCAACGAGCCGAAGCTGGCGGACCTGTTCGCCCGCGCCGAGCTGAAGCGCCGGGCTTGCGACCTCCAGGGCTCGCCGGACTGGCTGCTGGGCGCCGCGAATGCGCAATTGCGCGGGGCGCTCTAGTCCGCATCAAGCTCAAGTGGCTGGTATTGATGCAACTTTCGCCGACGCGCGCGATTATTTTCGAGCTGGTGTGACCCAATAGACCTAGTTGCGCTCACCCCGGCCGGGCTAGTATGGGGTGACATCGACTGGCGGTGCGCCGCCTGAAGGGGACGTGATGAGCTCGAAATTCTCTGCCATATTGGCGACCTTGTTTGCTGCGGGCGCCGTGATTGCCATGTCCTCTGTCCTGGCGACGCCGGCTTCGGCCGACAACAAGACCAAGCGCTATGACGAGCGCGGCCGGCACTATTACGGCCCGGCGGGCCCCAACGCCGTCTATCAGCAGGGCCGCACCCGCATCTATGTCAGCAAGCGCTCCTGGCTCGACGGCGGCACCGAGGTGAATCCGGGCGACCGCAAGTTCAGCGACTACGCCTTCCCGCCGGCCGTGGGCTATCCGTCCTTCGCCCGCGAGAACCTCAATCGCCCGATCGACCGCCAGCCGCTCTCGCCGCCGCAGGATATCGGCGGCTACCCGCAGAATTTCCCGCTGTACTGAGCGGACGTCACGACCGAATCAAAAGGCCGGGCTCGCGCCCGGCTTTTTTGTTTGGAGAGCTGCCTGCGCCTCACGCATTCGCCGCAGGGTCATAACGCCGACAGAACTCCTCGATCGCCTCGGAGCGGAAATCGGCGAGACGTTCAAAGATGAGCTCGTCCGGCCAGTCCCACCAGGCGATGCGGTGCAGGCTTGCCGCGACCGCGTCGTCGAAGCGCTTGCGGATGGCGCGTGCCGGCACGCCGCCGACGATCGTGTAGGGCGCGACATCACGGCTGACGACCGCGCCTGCCGCGATCACCGCGCCGTCGCCGACGTTCACGCCCGGCAGCAGGATGGCGGCGTGGCCGATCCAGACATCGTTGCCGACGATGACGCGATCGCCGCGACGATCCGCGAAGAAGTCGCGGTCGCGGCTCGCCGACGCCTCGTAATATTCGGGGACATAAGTGAAGCGGTGCTGCGAGGGGCGGCCCATCGGATGATTGGGCGCGCCGATCCGCACCGAATTGGCGATGGCCGTGAACTTGCCGATCACGGCATCGGCGACGTCGCAATTCTCGCCAAGATAGGAATAGTCGCCGAGCGAGGCGTATTCGATGCGGGTGTTGGCGAGAATTTCGCAGCGGCGCCCGATCTGCGCTTCGCGCCGGCGCACCGTGTCATGGATGATGGTCTCCGCGACCTTGGGGCGGGGTGAATCCATGAGGCGGTCTCCAATGAGGCCGTAGCCCGGATGGAGCGAAGCGCAATCCGGCAAGGTCTGTCTACGGGGTGAGAACCCGGATTTCGCTTCGCTCCATCCGGGCTACGATTCTTCCCGCCTTACCCGTGCAGCTTCTGCAATTCCTTCAAAATCGCTTCACCCATCTGCGTGGTCGAGGCAGCGGTCGTCCCCTCCGACTTGATGTCGGCGGTGCGCAGGCCGCTCGCCAGCACCGCGGCGATCGCAGCGTCGACCTTGTCGGCGAGATCGCCCATGTCGAAGGAGTAGCGCAGCGCCATGCCGAAGGACGAGATCATCGCGATGGGATTGGCGAGGCCTTGGCCTGCGATGTCAGGCGCCGAGCCGTGCACGGGCTCGTACAGCGCCCGGCGCTTCTTGGTCTTGACGTCGACCTCGCCGAGCGAGGCCGAGGGCAGCATGCCGAGCGAGCCGGTCAGCATCGCCGCGATGTCGGACAGCATGTCGCCGAACAGATTGTCGGTGACGATGACGTCGAACTGCTTCGGCCATTTCACCAGCATCATGCCGCCGGAATCGGCGAGCTGATGCTCGAGCGTGACGTCAGGATATTCGCGCTTGTGAACCTGAGTCATGACCTCGTTCCAGAGCACGCCGGACTTCATGACGTTGCGCTTCTCCATCGACGTCACCTTGTTCTTGCGCTTCCTGGCAAGCTCGAAGGCGACGCGGCCGATGCGCTCGATCTCATAGGTGTCGTAAACCTGGGTATCGATGGCGCGCTTCTGGCCGTTGCCGAGATCGGTGATGGTCTTGGGCTCGCCGAAATAGACGCCGCCGGTGAGCTCGCGTACGATCATGATGTCGAGGCCCTCGACCGCCTCGCGCTTCAGGCTCGAAGCCTCGGCCAGCGCCGGGTAGCACACGGCGGGACGCAGATTGGCGAACAGCGCGAGATCCTTGCGCAGGCGGAGCAGGCCGGCTTCCGGGCGCACCTCGTAGGGAACGGCATCCCATTTCGGACCGCCGACCGCGCCGAAGATGATGGCGTCGGCGGCCAGCGCCTTGGCCATGTCGCCCTCGGAGATCGACACCTTGTGCGCGTCATAGGCGGAGCCGCCGACGAGGCCGGTATCGGTCTCGAACTTGGCGATCCCGGCCGAATTGAGCCAGTCGATCAGCCGCTTCACCTCGCCCATCACCTCGGGGCCGATACCGTCGCCGGGAAGCAGCAGCAGTTTGTGGGTCGCCATGGTCGTTCCTCTCAGGTCGAATTCGGCCGGAGTGCTAGAGCGGCGTTGCGCGCTTGGCAAGACACCATTGCCGGGGTGCGGCTGTGCAAGGCGGACGGGGCCTGCCACACTGCGAGGGCCGGAGATTCCCTTGCACGCCCCTGACCGCCCGCCCTACGCGCATCCCGCGCGGCTGATCCTGACGCTGTCGCTGGCCGCCACCGTCGGGCTCGGCATCGGCCGCTTTGCCTATGCGCTGGTGCTGCCGGACATGCGGGAGACCCTCGGCTGGTCCTACTCGGCGGCCGGATTCATGAACACCATCAACGCCGTCGGCTATCTCGTCGGCGCGCTCTTGGCGTCCCGCCTGATCCAGCGCGTCGGCTGGGCGGCCGCCATCCGCGGCGGAACCCTCGCCTGCGTCGCCGCGCTCGCGACGTGCGCGCTATCGGGGAATTTCGTCGCGCTGAGCCTGGCGCGCCTCGTGCTCGGTCTCGGGGCTGCGGCCGGCTTCGTCGCCGGCGGGGCGCTCGCCGCCACCATCGCGCAGTCGCAGCCCACGCGGGCCAATTTCCTGCTCAGCCTGTTCTATGCCGGGCCCGGCATCGGCATTCTCGCCTCGGGGCTGATCGCCCCGTTCACGCTGCAATATTTCGGGCCGGGCTCGTGGTGGATCGTCTGGTGGGCGCTGACGCTGCTCTCGGTCGCGATGACGATCCCGCTGTTCCTGATCCGCATCGAGAGCGATGTCCGCTTCTCGGAAGGCGGTCACGGCTCGTTCGCGATTTGGCCGGTGCTGATTTATCTGGCCGCCTACTTCCTGTTCGGCGCCGGGTACATCGCCTACATGACCTTCATGATCGCCTATGTGCGCGACGGCGGCGGCGGGGCCGCGGCGCAGGCGGGATTCTGGGGACTCATTGGCCTCTCCGCCTTCGTCACGCCCTGGGCCTGGCGCGGCGTGCTGGCGCTCGATCGCGGCGGGCTCGCCACCGCCATCATCCTCGGAACCAACGCGGCGGGCGCGGCCCTGCCGATGCTCGGGCATTCGCCGGCATGGCTTGCGGTCTCGGCCGTGGTGTTCGGCGTCGCCTTCTTCGCCGTGGTCGGCTCGACCACCGCCTTCGTGCGCTTCAACTATCCGCCGCAGGTGTGGCCGACCGCGATCGCGGCAATGACGATCTCGTTCGGCGTCGGCCAGACGCTCGGCCCGATCGTGGTCGGCGCGATCACGGATGCACTGGGGAGCTTGAGCTACGCGCTGAACGTGTCGGCGGCGCTGCTGGCGCTGGGTGCGGTGGCGGCGCTGTGTCAGCGGAAAGTGGGGCCGGGCTAGGTTGTCATTCCGGGGGCGCGCGTAGCGCGAACCCGGAATCCATTCATCCACCAGTCCTGCGGCCCGATGGATTCCGGGCTCTCGCTTCGCGAGCCCCGGAATGACGGCCATCAGCTCCCGCTGAACGAATTATACCCCTGGTCTTCCCAATAGCCGCCCTTGTAGTCGTTGGTGACTTCCATCGAGACCACGTATTTCGGGTTCTTGAAGCCCAGCTTGGTCGGCACGCGGATCTTCATGGGGAAGCCGTAGGCGCGCGGCAGGATCTCGTTCGCATATTTGAACGTCATCTGGGTCTGCGGGTGCAGCGCGCTGCGCATATCCAAGGGCGAATTGTAGCCCTCCTTGTCGGCGCATTGGAACCAGACATATTTCGCGCGCGTGTCCGCGCCGATCAATTTCAGGAAATCGCGCAGGGGCGTGCCGGTCCAGCTGCCGATCGCGCTCCAGCCCTCGACGCAGATGTGACGGGTGATCTGAGTCACTTGCGGCAGCTTGTGCAACTCGTCCAGCGTCCAGGGCTTCTTGTTGTCGACGAGGCCCCGGACCTCGAGCTTCCAGTCTGCGGCCGAGACATCAGGCGCGTCGTCGAGATCGTAATAGGCGTTGAACGGAAACGGCTTGGTGATCGCGCTCTCGGGGAAGGTCGGCGCCAGCGCGTCGGGATTGAAGATGAAGGCCTGCACCGCGTCGTTGAATTTCGAAACACTCTTCAGCATCTCCTCGGCCGAGGAGGAATCGACGACGTCGCAGCCGGTGAGCAATGTCAGGGCGCCGAGACTGGCGCCGCCGGCGATGAAGCGGCGGCGGGTGACGTCGGGCATGGTCTTGATGGAGTCCTTGATCAGGAGCCGCTTGTCGACGCCGGGGATCAGGAATGAACGCTTGGCCATGGCTGTGTTCTCCGCTCCGCTTTAGCGACCGATGATCATCGCGCGCAGGCTCTTCGGCACCAGCAGCGCGAGCAGGACGTGAACGACGAGGAAGGCGCAGATCGCGGCCATGCAGAAGAAATGGATGTAGCGCGCGGTCGGGTAATCTCCGAACAGCGCAACGAGGTAATAGAGCTGCACCGGCTTCCACATGCCGAGGCCCGTGAGCACGATCAGCACGCCGACCAATATGATGCCGGCATAGAGCAGGCGCTGCACGTAATTATAGACGGTGAGATCGTCATGGCCGAGCTTGAAGGTCAGGGCAGCCCTGACGTCGTGGAGCACGCCTGACGGGGTGATTGGAAACAGCTTCTTGGCGAAGCGGCCGGTGGCAAAGCCGGTGACGAGATAGGCAAGGCCATTGAGCATCAACAACCACATCGCGGCAAAATGCCAGAGCAGGCCGCCGCCGAGCCAGCCGCCGAGCGTGTAGTCGCGCGGAAAGGTGAAGCCGAACAGCGGCGAGGCGTTGTAGATCTGCCAGCCCGACAGGATCATCAGGATCATGGCAAGGGCGTTGATCCAGTGCATGACCCGCACCCAGGCCGGTTGGATCACTTTGGCCTTGATGGCCCTGACCTGCTCATCGGTGACTGTGAGGCTCGCCATGATGGTTCCGTCCTGGAGGATCGTGTGTTGGGAATTATACGCCAGACCGTCCGCTTCCGTTACGTCCTGCTCGTCATCGAATCGATGCCGTCAGGCTATTGTGGTCACAAAAAAGCGAGCCGGGTATCCCCGGCTCGCGGTCTGAAGCCATTCCTGTCCGGGGATGAAACAGGATCGCGCGGTGTTACGAGGCCGGCATCAGCACGGTGTCGACCACATGGATCACGCCGTTGGACTGGTTGACGTTGGAGATCGTGACCATCGAGGTGCCGCCCTTGGCATCGACGATCCAGACCTTGCCGTCCATCTTCTTGACCGTCAGCTCCTCGCCCTCGGCGGTCTTCAGCTTCTTGCCCTCGGTGAGGTCGGAAGCCTCGAGCTTGCCCGGCACGACATGGTAGGTGAGGATCTTGGTCAGCGTGGCCTTGTTCTCGGGCTTGACCAGATTGTCGACGGTGCCGGCCGGCAGCTTGCCGAAGGCAGCGTTGGTGGGCGCGAACACCGTGAACGGGCCCTTGCCCTCCAGCGTCGGCACGAGGCCAGCCGCCTTCACCGCCGCGACCAGCGTGGTGTGGTCCTTCGAGTTGACCGCGTTCTGCACGATGTTCTTCGAGGGGAACATCGCGGCGCCGCCGACCATGACGGTCTTTTCCTCGGCACTCGCCGGCGCGACGATGGTCGCGGTGATGGCCAGGGCGCTGAAGGCGGCGGCAGCGATATAGGCAATGCGCTTCGACATGGAGAGTCTCCCGATTGGATTGTGACCGGCGATGGCCGGTGTTGGGTTGGGGCAACAACGGCGACTGCGACAATTTGGGGCGATGCAGCAGTGCCGTCGTTGGACCGAACTACGGGAGGGTTTGGCGTGCGGTTTCGGAGAAAAATTCTTTGTGATGCGTGAAACTCTGGGGCGGGATGTTCGTGTGGGGGCGCGCGCCACACACTCTGCCGTCGTCCCGGACAAGCGAAGCGCCGATCCGGCAACTGTTATGTTGGCCTAGTGTACAGGTACGGCTTTCGATCGCGGATGATGGCGTTGAGGACCGTCAACAGCTTCCTGGCAACGGCAATGAGAGCGAGCTTGGCAGGTTTACCGGCCTGTCGCAGTCGAGCGTAGAAGGCCTTGAATGGATCGGCCCGGCGGACCGCATTGAGAGCGGCCATGTAGAGGGCATCGCGGACGCGCTTTCGGCCCCCGACGATCTTCCGCTTGCCGCGGTAAGCGCCGCTGTCGACGTTGAAGGGAGCCAGGCCGGCGAGCGCGGCCACCTGCTTCGGTCCCACTTTTCCGAGTTCCGGCATCTGCGCGATCAGCTGCATGCAGGTTACGGGGCCCACGCCGGGAAGTGACCGCATCAACTGCGCATCATCGGAGACCTCCGGCTCAGTCTTGATCAGTGCGCTAATATCGGCCTCGATTGCGGCGATCTCATTGTCGAGGACTTCAATGAGCCGACCGATGCGATCGGCCATGGCGCGGTCCTCGGCCTCGCTGCGCCTGTTCTTCTCCTGGGCACGCATGAGAACCAGTTGATCCCGCCGTTTTGCAAGCCCCGCCAGGGCATTGCGGGCAGGATTGGCAGCCTGCTCAGCGGCAGGCTGCATGGCCCGGGCAAAGCTCGCCAGCATCCGGGCATCGATCGGGTCGGTCTTGGCGAGCTGGCCGCTGGCGCGCGCAAAGTCCCGGGCCCGGGCCGGGTTGATCCGGGCAAAGCGGATGCCGGCCTGGCTGAGCGCCTCACGAAGCTCAAGGTCATAGACGCCCGTGGCTTCAAAGACGACCAGCACATCGCATCGCCAACGCGCCGCGATCTGTGTGATGGCCTGCGGCGCGTTGGCGATGCGCTCCGGCACGCCCAGGCTCTCATCGAAGATATCGAGATATCGTTTGGAGACGTCGATTCCGACGTAACGAGGGCGTATGATCATGGTGCCTGTCCCTGTGATGCGAGGTCTGTTGGCGCAGCCTCGTGCAACTGTTCAGGTTGATAGATGGAACGGGCGGGAGACCGAGCCGGCTCACGGCGTCAAGCGCCAAGGACCCAACGGCTTCCCGCCCACTCCACCATGACAGGATTTCGATACACAGGGACCCATAACCACAGGAAGATGTTTGGCGAAGACTCGGAGTGACCAGTTTCGCGCAACCACTTCTCCCTGTGGTTATGGGTCCCGGGTTCGCGACTTCGTCGCGCCCCGGGACGACAGCGGAGAATGTGGCCCGCGCTGTGCTCGCTCAATCCCGGTTGTTCGGCGTCTGGATGAATCCGCGATTATGCGTTGGGCTGATCAGCACCTCGTTGATGCAGACGCGGGCCGGCATGCTCGCGATGAACGCGATGGTGCGGCCGAGATCTTCCGGTTGCAGCATCTTCGCCTGCTCCGCTTCGCTCGGCACCACCGGGCGCAGCTTCAGGATCGGCGTCGCGACCTCGCCAGGCATCAGGCAGCAGGCGCGCAGGCCGTTGACGCACTCGTCCATGTTGAAGGAATGGGTCAGCGCCAGCACCGCATGCTTGGTGGTGGTGTAGGCCGGGCCCGGCATCTTCGAGACGTGGCGGCCGGCCCAGGACGAGACGTTGATGATCGCGCCGTCCTGCTGCTTGCGCATCGTCGGCAGCACCGCGCGCATGCAATAGAGCACGCCGTTGAGATTGACCCGGACCAGCTGGTCCCAGCCCTCCAGCTCCATGTCCTTCCAGCTGCGCTTGGGAACATTGATGCCGGCATTGTTGACCAGCAGGTCGATGCGGCCGTGCCTGGCGACGATCTGATCGGCGGCCTTCTGGGCCTCGGTCGCGTTGGAGACATCAAGCGCGAGCGCCTCGGCGGCGCCGCCCGCCTTGATGATCTTCGCCACCACGGTATCCAGGGCCGACTGGCGCCGGCCCGAGACCACCACCATCCAGCCGTCGGCCGCCAATGCCTCCGCGCCGGCCTCCCCGATCCCGCTGCCGCCGCCCGTGACCCAGGCCACGCGTTTCCCAATTTTGGTCATGCAAACTGTCTCCGTTGCTTCATCGGGGCGGTTTTTGCTAATCCAGCCCTCGGTTTGACCGGCCTTGTCAGCCTTGCGGTCGAGGAATTCTTGCATGAACCCAGCAGCCAACGCCAATCTGTTTTCCCGCCTGTTCGATGGCCTGGACGATCCCAACCGCCTCGCGATCGAGACGCAGGACGGGGTTCGCATCAGCTATGGCGATCTGATCGCGCGGGCCGGGCAGATGGCGAACGTGCTGGTCGCACGCGGCGTGAAGCCCGGCGACCGCGTCGCGGTGCAGGTGGAAAAATCCGTGGCCAATATCGTGCTGTACCTAGCCACGGTGCGGGCCGGCGCGGTCTACCTGCCGCTCAACACCGCCTACACGCTGAACGAGCTCGATTATTTCATCGGCGACGCCGAGCCGTCGCTGGTTGTGTGCGATCCCGCCAAGGCCGAAGGCCTCGCCCCGATCGCCGCCAAGGTGAAGGCCAAGGTCGAGACGCTCGGGCCTGACGGCAAGGGCTCGCTGACGGATGCCGCCGAGAAGGCGAGCAGTGAGTTTACGACGGTGCCGCGCGCAAACGACGATCTCGCCGCGATCCTCTACACCTCGGGCACCACCGGCCGTTCCAAGGGCGCGATGCTCAGCCACGACAATCTCGCGTCGAACTCGCTCTCGCTGGTCGGCTATTGGCGCTTCACCGACAAGGACGTGCTGATCCACGCGCTGCCGATCTATCACACGCACGGCCTGTTCGTGGCGACCAACGTCACGCTGTTTTCGCGGGCGTCGATGATCTTCCTGCCAAAACTCGATCCGGACCTCATCATCAAGTTGATGGCGCGCGCCACGGTGCTGATGGGCGTGCCGACGTTCTACACGCGGCTGCTGCAGAACCCGGCGCTGTCGCAGGAGACGACAAAGCACATGCGGCTATTCATCTCGGGCTCGGCGCCGCTGCTGGCCGAGACGCATCGCGAATGGTCGGCGCGCACGGGCCACGCGGTGCTCGAGCGCTACGGCATGACCGAGACCAACATGAACACGTCGAACCCCTATGACGGCGAGCGGGTGCCCGGCGCGGTCGGCTTCCCGCTTCCCGGCGTCTCGGTGCGCGTGACCGAGCCCGAGACGGGCAAGGAATTGCCGCGCGACGAGATCGGCATGATCGAGGTGAAGGGGCCGAACGTCTTCAAGGGATACTGGCGCATGCCGGAGAAGACCAAGGCTGAATTCCGGCCCGACGGCTTCTTCATCACCGGCGACCTCGGCAAGATCGACGCCAAGGGCTATGTCCACATCCTCGGCCGCGGCAAGGATCTCGTGATCTCCGGCGGCTTCAACGTCTACCCCAAGGAAATCGAGAGCGAGATCGACGCCATGCCGGGCGTGATCGAGTCCGCCGTGATCGGCGTGCCGCACGCCGATTTCGGCGAGGGCGTCACCGCGGTACTGGTGCGCCAGCCCGGCGCGAGCATCGACGAAGCGGCCGTGCTCAAGGGCCTCGACGGACGGCTCGCAAAGTTCAAGATGCCCAAGCGCGTCTTCGTCGTCGACGAGCTGCCGCGCAATACGATGGGCAAGGTGCAGAAGAACGTGCTGCGCGAGACGTACAAGGATATTTACGCGAAAAAGTGAGGGGGCGCGCTCTCTCGCCGTCATTGCGAGGAGCTCTTGCGACGAAGCAATCTAGGCTTTCACAGCGCAGAGATTTCTGGATTGCTTCGCTTCGCTCGCAACGACGGAGTATGCGGCGGCTACAGCCCACCCACCAAGCTCAGTACAAACCGGCTGCCCACGATGAACAGATAACACCCGAACGCCACTTCCAGCGTGCGCTTGGACATCGCATGCGCGGCTCTCACGCCGAGCGGCGCGGTGACGAGGCTCATCGGCATCACCAGTACGGCGCCGATCAGCGAGACATAGCCGAGCGCGAACGGCACTTGCAGTGCGGCGACGGCCGGATAGTTCGCCGCCGCCGGCCAGCCGGCATAGACGTAGCCGAGCGCGCCGGGGATCGAGATCAGCACGGCGAGCGCCGACGAGGTCGCCACCGCCTGATGAATCGGACGGCCGTAGAACGTCATCAACAAGTTCGAGAACAGGCCGCCGCCGATGCCCATCAGCGTCGAGAGAATGCCGACGCAGAAACCGTAGGCGCGCATCAAGGGACCCTTCGGCAGATCCTCGCCGAACCGCCAGCCCTCGCGCGCGAAGATGAGACGCGCTGCCGCCGAATAGGCGACACAGACGAACACGATCTTGAACAGCCGCTCCGGCGCATAGCGCGCGATCACGCTGCCGGCGACGACGCCGACCACGATCGGCAGCCACCACGCGCGCAGGATCCTCATGTCCACGGCGCCGCGCTTGTAATGCGCCTGGAACGAACGGATCGAAGTCGGGATGATCACGGCGAGCGAGGTGCCGATGCAGAGCGGCATGCGCACTTCGAGCGGCACGCCGGCGATGCGGAAGCATTCGTAAAACACCGGCACCAGAATCGCGCCGCCGCCGATGCCGAACACGCCGGCCAGAAACCCTGAGAGCGCACCGGTTGCGATCAACAGCAGCGCGAGCTCGACGATGTCCTTGATATCCAGACCTGCAATCACCCCTGACCTGCCCCCGGCGACTGGTCGCAGCGGCTCGCTTCCGAGAGCTGCGTACGGAGCATTAGGCGATCTGATTCCCGCGGTCGACACGCCGGGCTTCCCGGCTGGGGTGGAATGCAGGGCGTGCATATCCAAAACCGGATCGAACCGGCCGCAGCGAGGGCGCAGAATGGCGCCCACAGATGGGGTGGATGCCGCCGCCGGGCCCCCTCGGCCGGTTTGGACGGCATGGTCCGTTTAGATGCGTTCCAATAGCAATTTCAACGGACCTCGCAGTCATCGCAATAAATGAATTTATATTCGGTACTTCATTGGCGGACAGGCATGCTGGTATACCAAGACCCTGATTGGGCTTGCATCATCAAGGCTCTAGGGCTGAACGACGGTTCGATTTATGGCGATTTGGTGATTGCGCGGGCCAAATCGACTCCGTAAATAGAGCCGACCTTTCCGATCCCCGCGCGCCCCCTGCTGGGCCGCAAGACAACATCAAAGCCCATGACCGCACGGATCGAACGACCGCTCTCGCCACACATGCAAGTCTACCGCTGGACGCTGACGATGGCGCTGTCCATCGTCCATCGCGCCACCGGCATCGCCCTTTACGTCGGCACCCTGCTGCTGGCCTGGTGGCTGATCGCAGCGGCCTCCGGCCCGGCCGCCTATTCCCATGTCCAGGCCTTCACCGGCAGCATCATCGGCCGTCTGATCGTGTTCGGCTACACCTGGGCGCTGATGCACCACATGCTGAGCGGCATCCGGCATTTCGTCTGGGACCTCGGCTACGGCTTCAAGGCCAATGAGCGGGAAGCGCTGACCTGGGGCGCACTGATCGGCGGCATCGCGCTGACCGTGCTGGTCTGGATCATCGCCTATGCGATCGGAGGCGGCCGATGAGCTCAGCCGACACGCCCAAGCGCAGCATGCGCACGCCGCTCGGCCGCGTCCGCAATCTCGGCGCGGCACATTCCGGCACCTCCGATTTCTGGCGCCAGCGCATCACGGCCGTCGCCATGACACTGCTGATGATTCCGGTGATCGTGATCGTCATGATGCTGCTCGGCCGCAATCAGGCCGGCGCCGCGCAGATCCTCGGCTCGCTGCCGATCGCGGTGATCCTGCTGCTCTTCATCTTCGCCAGCGCCTGGCACATGAAGATCGGCATGCAGGTCGTGATCGAGGACTACGTCCATAACGAGAAGCTGAAGCTCGTCTCGATCATGCTCAACAACTTCTTCTCGGTCGCCGTCGCGCTCGCCTCGACCTACGCGATCCTGAAACTGTCCTCCGGAGTGTAACCCATGGCCAATACAACGAATGGCTCGGGCAACGGCGCTCCCGCCACCAACGGCAAGGCCTATCCGATCGAAGACCACACCTACGACGTCGTCGTGGTCGGTGCCGGCGGCGCGGGCCTGCGCGCCGTGGTTGGCTGCAGCGAGGCGGGCCTGCGCACGGCCTGCATCACCAAGGTGTTTCCGACCCGCTCGCACACGGTCGCTGCGCAAGGCGGCATCTCCGCTTCGCTCGGCAACATGCACAAGGACGACTGGCGCTGGCACATGTACGACACCGTCAAGGGGTCGGACTGGCTCGGCGACCAGGACGCGATCGAATACATGGTGCGCAACGCGCCCGACGCGGTCTACGAGCTCGAGCATTGGGGCGTGCCGTTCTCGCGCACCGAGGACGGCAAGATCTATCAGCGCCCGTTCGGCGGCATGACCATGGATTTCGGCAAGGGCCAGGCGCAGCGCACCTGCGCCGCCGCCGACCGCACCGGCCACGCCATGCTGCACACGATGTACGGCCAGTCGCTGCGCCACGCGGCCGAGTTCTTCATCGAGTTCTTCGCCATCGACCTGATCATGGACGACCAGGGCACCTGCCGCGGCGTCATCGCACTCAAGCTCGACGACGGCACGCTGCACCGCTTCCGCGCCCAGACCGTGATTCTCGCGACCGGCGGCTACGGCCGCGCTTATGCGTCCTGCACCTCGGCGCATACCTGCACCGGTGACGGCGGCGGCATGGTGCTGCGCGCCGGCCTGCCGATGCAGGACATGGAGTTCGTCCAGTTCCACCCGACCGGCATCTACGGCTCGGGCTGCCTCGTCACCGAGGGCGCGCGCGGCGAAGGCGGCTATCTCGTCAACTCCGAAGGCGAGCGCTTCATGGAGCGCTACGCGCCGTCGGCCAAGGACCTCGCCTCGCGCGACGTCGTCTCGCGCGCGATGACCATCGAGATCCGCGAGGGACGCGGCGTCGGCAAGAAGAAGGACCACATCTTCCTGCATCTCGACCATCTCGATCCCGCGGTGCTTGCCGAGCGGCTGCCGGGCATCTCCGAATCCGCAAAGATCTTCGCCAATGTCGACGTGACGCGCGAGCCGATCCCGATCGTGCCGACCGTGCACTACAACATGGGCGGCATCCCCACGAACTATCATGGCGAGGTGCTGACCAAGAAGGACGGCGACGACAATGCCGTCATCCCCGGCCTGATGGCGATCGGCGAAGCCGCCTGCGTGTCCGTGCACGGCGCCAACCGCCTCGGTTCCAACTCGCTGATCGACCTCGTCGTGTTCGGCCGCGCCGCCGCGCTCCGCCTCGCCGAGAAGCTGACGCCGAACGCCAAGCAGCCGGAGCTGCCGGCGAACTCGGCCGAGGTCGCGCTCGGCCGGCTCGACCATTACCGCTACGCCTCCGGCGGCACGCCGACCGCAAAACTGCGCGAAGGCATGCAGCACGTGATGCAGAGCAATTGCGCGGTGTTCCGCACCGGCGAAGTGCTGAGCGAAGGCCAGAACCTGATCGCGAAGGTCCACAGCGGCATCACCGACATCGCCGTGTCGGATCGTTCGCTGGTGTGGAATTCCGATCTCGTCGAGACGCTGGAATTCGACAATTTGATCTCGCAGGCGGTGGTGACGATGAATTCGGCCGCCAACCGCACCGAGAGCCGCGGCGCCCATGCCCGCGAGGACTTCTCCGAACGCGACGACAAGAACTGGATGAAGCACACGCTGGCCTGGCTGGACGATGCCGGCAAGGTCAAGATCGAGTACCGCCCGGTTCACGACTACACCATGACCAACGACGTGCAGTACATCCCGCCGAAGGCGCGCGTGTATTGAGCGAACAGCGAAGGCCTTATCGAAATGGTTGAATTCGCACTTCCGAAGAACTCCAAGATTTCAGGCGGCAAGACCTGGCCGAAGCCCGCGGGCGCGACAGAGGTTCGCGAGTTCCGGGTCTATCGCTGGAATCCGGACGACGGCAAGAATCCGAGCGTCGACACCTATTACGTCGACACCAATGATTGCGGCCCGATGGTGCTAGACGGCCTGATCTGGATCAAGAACCACATCGACCCGTCGCTGACCTTCCGCCGCTCCTGCCGCGAAGGCGTCTGCGGCTCCTGCGCCATGAACATCGACGGCCAGAACACGCTGGCCTGCACCCGCTCGATGCACGACGTCAAGGACGGCGCGGTGAAGGTCAATCCGCTGCCGCACCAGCCTGTCGTGAAGGACCTCGTTCCCGATCTCACCAATTTCTATGCGCAATACGCATCCGTCGAGCCGTGGCTGAAGACGACATCGCCGACGCCTCAGAAGGAATGGCGCCAGACCCACGAGGACCGCGAGAAGCTCGACGGCCTCTACGAGTGCATCCTGTGCGCCTGCTGCTCGACCTCGTGCCCGAGCTATTGGTGGAACAGCGAACGTTATCTCGGCCCCGCCGCGCTGCTTCAGGCCAATCGCTGGGTGTCCGATTCCCGCGACGAGGCGACCGGCGAGCGGCTCGACAATCTCGAGGATCCGTTCCGGCTCTATCGCTGCCACACCATCATGAACTGCGCCAAGGCCTGTCCGAAGGGCCTCAACCCGGCCGAAGCCATCGCCGAGCTCAAGCTCAAGATGGTCGAGCGCCAGATCTAAAGACGTATTTCGTGCTTCGCGTTCCGGCTGACCGGCCGGGACGTTCCGGGATCGCGGCCAATTCGAGGAGAATTTTCTCCGGCCCGCCGCGCGCGTATATTTTCGTCTCACAACCTGCGGTTCCCGCACAAGCTGCTTCCTTCCTCACGCGAGATTCAGTTAAGCTCGCGTCAGGGACGGAGCGACTGTGCAGAGGGCGCAACGCAACTCGCTAAGGCTGTTACAGTGGATGATGGCGGCATCCCTGGCGCTGCCGGTTGCGCTGTTCGCGATCGCCGCCACGATTTCCTACACCTCGACCAGGGAGATCGCCGACCGGGAGATCGAGCGCACGCTCGACGTCGCGCATGAGCACGCGCTCAAGGTGTTCGAGACCATCGACCGCAGCCTTGCCGAGCTCAACGAGGTGGTCCGCGGCCTTTCCGACGACACCATCCGCGCGCGCGAGCCGGCGCTGCACCGGCGGCTGAAGCGGCTGAGCGATTCGCTGCCGCAGCTCAAATCGGCCTGGATCTTCGATGCGGACGGAAAGGCGCTGGTCAACAGCCTCGCCTCCCCCCCGCCGGAGCTGAGCTTTGCCGACCGCGACTATTTCTACGCCCATATCGACCAGAGCATCGGCACGTTCATCGGCACCGCCCTGACGCCACGACCGCCCTATCAGGGCGCCCGCTTTTTCGGCGTGAGCCGCCGCCGCGACTCCGACGACGGTCGCTTCATCGGGGTGATCCAAGCCTCGGTCCTGCCGGAATATTTCGAGAGCTTCTACGCTCGCATCGGATCGGATCCCGGCAGCTTCTTCGCGATGGGCCGCACCGACGGCGCCATGCTCACGCATTTCCCGCGGCTTGACCGCGACATCAGGCTCGATCCGACCGGGCCGGTCGGCCGGGAAATCGCGGCGCGCCCCGAGCGTGGCCTCATCACCGTCGCCTGGCCGTCGGACGGGGTCGAGCGCCGCATCGGCTACCGGCGCGTCGCGGAATACCCGATCTATGTCAGCGCCGGGCTCGAGACCTCGGCGATCCGCGCGCGCTGGTTCGCCACGATCGGCCAGCATCTGGTGTTCGGCATTCCCGCCACCGCACTGCTGTTTCTGCTGTTGGCGCTGGCGTTGCGACGCACCCAGCACCTTCAGGCCGAAGCCGCCAAGCGGCGCGAAGCCGAGGAAGCGCTCAAGCATAGCCAGCGCCTCGAGGCGCTCGGACAGCTCACCGGCGGCGTCGCGCACGACTTCAACAATCTGCTGACGGTGATCCGCGCCTCCGTCGACCTGTTGAACCGGCCGCAGCTGACGGAGGAGCGGCGCCAGCGCTACATCACCGCCATCGCGGACGCCGTGGCCCGGGCGGCCAAGCTGACCTCGCAGCTGCTCGCCTTTGCGCGGCGCCAGACCCTGAAGCCGGAGGTGTTCGACGTCGGCGAACGGATGCAGTCGCTGCACGACATGCTCGCGCCCCTGCTGGGGCCGGCCATCGAGATCGCCATGCGGCTGCCCACCGAGCCCTGCCTGGTCCGTGCCGATGCCGGCCAGTTCGAGACGGCGCTGATCAACATGGCGACCAACGCGCGCGACGCCATGCAGGGCAAGGGCAGGATCACTTTCAAGGTCGAGACCGCGTCGGCCGTTCCGGACGCGCTGGCCGGGGCCTCGGCTAGCCAGAGCTTGGGAAATCAGCCCTTGGGCAGCCACAGTCTGGGAAACCAGAGCCCGGCAAGCCATGGCTTCGTCAGCGTGACCGTCAGCGACACCGGCATCGGCATTCCCGCCGCCCGGTTGGGACGCATCTTCGAGCCGTTCTTCACCACCAAGCAGGTCGGCCACGGCACCGGCCTTGGCCTGTCCCAGGTGTTCGGCTTCGCCCGGCAATCCGGCGGCGAGGTGACGGTCACGAGCGAAGTGGGACACGGCAGCACCTTCTCGCTCTATCTGCCGCGCGTGCCGCCGGAGCTTCTGCCGCAGCGGCAGGCGCCCAACACGGCGCCGGCGGTGGCCGGCAGCGGCATGTCGGTGCTGGTGGTCGAGGACAATATCGAGCTTGCCAATTTCGCCGCCGACGGTCTCACCGAGCTCGGCTACAGCATCACGCTGGTCGACAATGCGACGGATGCCCTCGCCGAGCTCGTGATGGACGCCGATCGCTTCGACGTCGTGTTCTCCGACGTGGTGATGCCGGGCATGACCGGGCTCGATCTGGCGCAGGCGATCCGCGACCGCGCCATCGACGTGCCGATCGTGCTGACCACGGGCTACAGCCAGGCCCTGTCACAAGAGGGCGTGGCCGGCTTCGATCTGGTGCAAAAGCCCTATTCGGTCGAGGAATTGTCGCGCGTTCTGCATCGGGCCGCCCGTATCCGGCGCGTCCGGGACGGCGCCGCCGAATAGGAACCTTGCGGAACCCGAGGGAACCGGTTGATTTCCCTCGCGTTGTCCGCGCATGCCCAAGCCCGCCCCCAAGCGTCAAGACAATTCCAAGTCGCCCATCGTCGGAATCAAGGGCGAGAACGGCGACGAGGTCGCCCCTCCGCCGCCGGAGCTGCTCGAGCCCGACCCGGAGCTCTCGCCCGAGGAGGCCGAGCAGGTTCGCAAGGATTATCTGCTGACGCGGTTCTGGATCAGCGCGCGCGGCTTCTGGGGACGCAGCGGCGACCGCCTCGCCTGGCCGTTCTCGATCGGCCTCGTTGTCCTGATCATCCTCACCGTCGGCTTCCAGTACGGCATCAATGTCTGGAACAGGGCGATCTTCGACGCGATCGAGAAGCGCGAGGCCGCGAGCGTCTTCCATCTCACCGCGGTGTTCTTTCCGCTCGCGATCGGAAGCATCGTGCTCGGCGTCGCGCAAGTGTTCGCGCGCATGGGCATCCAGCGGCGCTGGCGGGCCTGGCTGACGTCGAGCGTGCTGACGCGTTGGCTCAAGAACGGGCGCTACTACCAGCTCAATCTCGTCAGCGGCGACCACAAGAATCCCGAATACCGGATCGCGGAAGATCTGCGCATCGCGACCGATTCCCCGGTCGACTTCCTCGCCGGCGTCGCCTCGGCGCTGTTGTCGGCCGCGACCTTCATCGTCGTGCTCTGGACCATCGGCGGCGCGCTCACCTTGACGCTTGGCGGCACGAGCATCACCATTCCAGGCTTCCTCGTGATCGCCGCGATGCTCTATGCGGGAATAGCTTCCGGCTCGATCCTGGTGATCGGCCGCCGCTTCGTGCAGGTGTCCGAAGACAAGAACCAGGCCGAAGCCGACTTCCGCTACGCGCTGACGCGCGTGCGCGAGAACGGCGAGAGCATCGCGCTGCTCGGCGGCGAGGAGGAGGAGCGCGGCGGCATCGACCGCAACTTCACCAATGTGATCCGGCAATGGGCGCGGCTGGCGGGCCAGCACATGCGCACCACGCTGGTGTCGCAAGGCTCGAGCCTGGTTGCGCCCGTCGTGCCGCTCCTGCTTTGCGCACCGAAATTCCTCGACGGCAGCATGACGCTGGGACAGGTGATGCAGGCGGCCTCCGCCTTCACCATCGTGCAGAGCGCGTTCGGCTGGCTGGTCGACAATTATCCGCGGCTCGCCGACTGGAACGCCTGCGCGCGCCGCATCGCCTCGCTGATGATGTCGCTCGACGGCCTCGAGCGCGCCGAGCAGGGCGACGGTCTCGGCCGCATCAAGCGCGGCGAGACGCACAACGACGCCATGCTGGAGCTGCACGACCTCTCGGTCACGCTCGACGACGGCACCGCGGTGGTCGGCGAGACCGAAGTGGTGATCGAGCCGGGCGAGCGGCTGCTGGTCGCCGGCGAATCCGGCACGGGCAAGAGCACGCTGGTGCGCGCCATCGCCGGCCTCTGGCCCTGGGGCGGTGGCGGCGTGAATTTCCATCCGGACCGCCGCCTGTTCATGCTGCCGCAGCGGCCTTACGTGCCCTCGGGATCGCTGCGCCGCGCGGTCGCCTATCCCGGCGCAGCCGATCACTGGACCGTCGACGAGATCGGCGAGGCCCTGCACAAGGTCGGGCTCGATCATCTCAAGGAGAAGATCGAGGAGGAAGGCCCCTGGGACCAGACGCTGTCAGGCGGCGAGAAGCAGCGCCTCGCCTTCGCGCGGCTCCTGTTGCACAACCCCGACATTGTCGTGCTGGACGAGGCGACCTCGGCGCTCGACGAGAAGAGCCAGGACAAGATGATGAAGATGGTCACCGACGAGTTGCCGAAGGCGACCATCGTCAGCGTGGCGCATCGCGCGGAGCTCGAGGCCTTCCACAGCCGCAAGATCGTGCTGGAGCGCCGCAAGGGCGGCGCCAAGCTGGTCAGCGACATCGACCTGATCCCGCGCAAGGGCAAGCGCCGACTGCTCGGGCGATTCCTGAGGCAGCGAAAGGCGCCGAAGAAGGCGGCGTGAGGCCGTAGCCCGGATGGAGCGAAGCGCAATCCGGGGCTCGTGCCGCAAGCGGAAAAGGTCCCGGATCTCGCTGCGCCTTATCCGGATTACGAACTTCTCGTGAAGATTGGAGTCCTCCGCAAAACCGGCTATGCATGCGCCGCTTGCAACGAGGATCTGCTGCTTGACGACCGACAATACCCCTTCGTCCGCGCCGTTCGGCGCGTTTGCGCCGAACGCGGCGCAGGCCGCGATCATCCGCCTCACGACGCAATCGGGGCTGAAGCGCGGCGCGTTCCGTCCGTGGATGTCGCGGCTGGTGAACCTGCTGCGGAGCGGCCCCGTCGACGTGCAATATCAGGGCGCCTCGTTCCGGCTCTATCACCAGGGCAGCGCGACCGAGCGCGGCGCATTGTTCAATCCCGATTACAATCTCGACGAACTCGACTTCCTGCGCCAGTACACCCCTTCCGGCGGCACCTTCGTCGATGTCGGCGCCAATGTCGGCACGTTTGCGCTGGTGATGGCGCGACAGGTCGGCAGCACCGGCAAGGTGGTCGCGATCGAGCCGCATCCGCTGACGTTTGGACGGCTTTCCTTCAATCACGCCGCATCGAAAGCTGCGCAGGTGCGCCTGGTGCAGGCCGCGGCCGGTGAGACCGACGGCGAGCTGATGATCGAGAGCGGCGGCGGCAATCTCGGCGCCACCCATGTCGTCACCGGCACGGCCGGCGCGGACGCGATCAAGGTGCCGTCGCTGCGCCTGACGCGCATCCTCGACGAGGCCGGCGTCACCCAGATCGATTCGCTCAAGATCGACGTCGAAGGTTTTGAGGACCGCGTGCTGATCGGCTTCTTCCGCGACGCACCGCCCGCGCTGTGGCCGCGCGCGGTGGTGATCGAGCACCTCTCGCAAAACGAATGGCAGCAGGATTGTATCGCCGACATGGTCGCGCGCGGCTTTACGATCGTGCGCAAGACACGAAGCAATACGTTCCTGTCACGGCTTGCAAGAACGAACTAGGGAGCTGGCGATGATCGACCATTTGGGCTTTTCCGTCTCCGACTACGAGCGCGCGAAAGCGTTCTACGCCAAGGCGCTGGCGCCGCTCGGCTACGGCCTGGTCATGGAGGTCACGGCTGAGCAGACCGGGCACGCCGCGGCCGCAGGCTTCGGCACTGAGGGCAAGCCGGATTTCTGGTTCGGCGGCGAAGGCGCCATGAACAAGCCGGTGCATATCGCCATTCGTGCCGACAACCGCGCTATCGTCGACGCGTTCTACAAGGCGGCGATCGCGGCCGGCGGACGCGATAACGGCCCGCCCGGCATCCGCCCGCATTATCACCCGAACTATTATGGCGCCTTCGTGCTCGACCCCGATGGCCACAACATCGAGGCGGTCTGCCACACCCCGGAATAGCCGGGTTCCTGCCGGAACCTCAAATCCCGGCGGCCGTTATCGTTGCTTGCAGCAAGGAGTACGATATGGCCAACGACAATGCCCGCGACGTCGATCGCGCCTGGGAGCTGATGAAGAAGATCGGCTTCGCGATGCTGGTGACGCGCGACGGCGACAAGCTCCGTGCGCGGCCGATGAGCGCCCATCTCGATCGCGACGCGAACACGATCTACTTCCTGACCGACGCACGGCGCCACAAGGACGAGGAGATCGCCCGCAATCCCTCGATCAATTTGTCGTTCGCGGATTCCGGCAGCCAGAAATATGTCTCGCTGACCGGCACGGCCGTGGTCTCCAACGACCGTGCAAAGATCAAGGAGGCGTTCTCGACGCCAGCCAAGGCGTGGTGGGACAGCGCGGAGGATCCCAACATCCGCGTGCTCAAGATCGCACCCGACGATGCCGAGTTCTGGGATTCGCCGGGCACGGTGATCTCCTATGTGAAGATGGCGGCTGCGGCGGTGACGAACACGCGCCCGGACATCGGTGAGAACCGCAAGGTCTCGATGTGATGCCGATCGAGCCGCCCGAGATTCCACCCTCGACACCGGGCACGCCGACCGAGCCGCCGCCGGGAATTCCGCCCGGCAATCCGCAGCCTGAAATCGCGCCGCCGGTGCGCGAGCCCGGTGAATCCCCGCGGCCCGATGAACTCCCGGGCAACGTGCCCGAAGAGATTCCATCACGCGGGCCGAACGGGCCGCTCACCCCCAACCCCGCGACGGACGCGAATCCGCCGCGGGATGGCGCATGAGATGCCTCATCACATGTGAGGCAATTGCAACCAGCGTCTGAATGCGCAATGAACGTCGCTGGAGTGACGTGATTTCCATGCAGAAATAAATCGGGCCGCGATCGCTTCGCCCGCCACAATCCGGCCTAACGCGTAGCTGTTCATCCCAACACTTCGTCAAAGAACCTTCCGGGGAAGTTCACCACCATGACCAATCTTCGTTTCGTGCTGCTTGCGACGACGGCTCTGACCGCGATGCAATTCGCAAGCTCCGCATCGCAAGCGCAAAGTGCGCCGCCGCTCGTGGTCGCGCAGGCCCAGCCGCAAGACACGGGCCCTGACGGAAAACCGAAGCAGCCGCCGAAGGGGCCGCCAGCAGCCGCGCCGCCTGCCCCGCCCGCGCGCCCCGCCGCGCCGCCGCCCGCAGCTGCACCTCCCCATCCGCCTGCTGCGCCGCCGCCGGCGGCCGCACCGCCTCGCCCGGCCGCGCCACCTCCGCCTCCACCGCCACCTGCGGCCCGCCCGGCCCCGCCGCCGCCACCCCCGCCGCCTGCCGCGCCGAAGCCGCCGTCACCGCCCCCGGCTGCGGCCCCGCAGCAGCATGCCCCGACGCCGCCTCCCGCACCGCCGGCAGCACGCCCAGCACCGCCGCCCGCCGCGGCGCCGCAGCACGCGCCCACGCCGCCGCCCGCCGCACAACCCCACACGCCGCCTCCGCCACCGCCGGGCACGCGTCCCGCTCCGACTCCACCGGCTCCGCCTCCCGCAGCAACTCCCCAGGGCCGCCCTGCGCCCGCGCCCACGGCAACGCCGTCTCCGTCACCGGCCGCGCCGACGGCACGACCGGGCGCGCCAGCTCCGGCCGCGACACCGGCGCCAACCGCAACGCCGGTTCCTGGCAGCACACCTGGCAGCACACCCGGCGCACCGCCGGCTGGCCGTCCCGGTACACCGCCGCCCGGTCGTCCCGGTGCGCCTCCGGCCGCAGGGGCTCCAGCTCCCGGGGCCGCTCCGACCGCGACGCCAGCTCCGGCTGGCACGCCGACACCGCCGCCCGGACGCCCAGGTGCGGCACCCGGCGCGACACCGGCTCCGACCGCGACGCCAGCGCCTGGCCAGCAGGGCGCAACGCCGCCTGCCGCCGGAACTCCGCCCGCCTCACCGCAGGCTGGCGCTCCGCCCCGGCCGCCGGCACCTCCCGCCGGCGCGGCAGCACCGACTGTCGTCCCCGGCTCGGCGGCCGCAGCGCCGCCGCCGAACAGGGCTCAATACGCTCCGCCGACGGTTGCCCCGGCCTTCCGGGCCGCCCCGACGGTCGCCGCGCCCTTGCCGCCTGCCCCGCGTCCGCCGCAGCGTGACCTCACGCCGCTCGCGGTCGGTGCAGGCGTGGTGGCCGGCGCCGTGATCGGCGCCACCATCGCCGACATGCACAATCAGCGACGCGAGACCATCGAAGGCGGCCGCACCGTCTACACCGAGCCGGACCGCATCATCATCCGCGATCCGGGCGGGCAGGCCTATGTCCGCGGCAACGACCTCTATCGTTTCCGTTACGGCGCCCGCGACATCCGCACGGACACGGTCGGCGGCGAAACCCGCACGGTCGTCGTTCGTCCTGACGGCAGCGAAATCATCACCGTCGTCGGCGCCGACGGCCGGCTGATGCGGCGCATCCGCAGGGATCCCCGTGGACACGAGCTCATCATCATCGACAACACCTACCGCGATCCACGGGCGGTCGGCGGCTTCTATGTCGACGTGCCGCCGCCGGTCGTGAACATTCCTTACGATCGCTACATCGTCGACGCCCAGGAAGCGTCACCTGATGTCATCTACCAGACCATGGTGGCACCGCCTGTGCAGCGGATCGATCGGCGCTACTCGCTCGACGAGATCCGGTACAGCCCGAATGTTCGCATGCAGATGCCGAGCATCGACGTCAACACGATCGTCTTCGAAACGGGATCGTGGACCATCCCGCCGGACCAGGCGGCCCGGCTGCAGACGATCGCCGACGGCCTCAACCAGGCGATTCAGCGCAATCCGCGCGAGGTCTTCCTGATCGAGGGACACACCGACGCGGTCGGCAACGAGGTCGACAATCTCTCGCTGTCGGACCGTCGTGCGCAGGCCGCGGCCGAATTGCTCACGCAGCAGTTCGGTGTCCCCGCGGAGAACCTGACGTCGCAGGGCTATGGCGAGCAGTATCTGAAGGAGCAGACGCAAGGCCCGAGCGCGATAAACCGTCGCGTCACGATCCGCAACATCACGCCGCTGCTCAACGGCGGCCAGGCCTCGCTGCCGCCGCCCCCGCCCGGCACCGCGCCGCCGCGGTAACGGCACACACAAATGCAAAATGGCCGGGAGCGATTCCGGCCATTTTTGTTTGTGCCTTTGGCAGGCCGTAGCCCGGATGGAGCGAAGCGCAATCCGGGATCTATCCGCTTGGCGACAAAGTCCCGGATTTCGCTTCACTCCATCCGGGCTACGAGAAACTCAGCCCTTGTCGCTCTCGAGCCGGAAGATCTGCGAGCCTTCGCTGCCCGAGAGCAGGCCCGTATCGGTGTAGAGCTTCAGCTTGGCGCGGGTATCGTTGATGTCGAGGTTGCGCATGGTGAGCTGGCCGATGCGGTCGGCTGGCGTGAAGGCGGCGTCCTCGACCTTCTCCATGCTGAGCCGCTCGGGCGCATAGGTGAGGTTCGGACTCTCGGTGTTGAGGATCGAATAGTCGTTGCCGCGGCGCAGCTCCAGCGTCACCTCGCCGGTGACGGCGCGCGCGACCCAGCGCTGCGCGGTCTCGCGCAGCATCAGGGCCTGCGAGTCGAACCAGCGGCCCTGATAGAGCAGGCGGCCGAGGCGCATCCCGCTGATGCGGTACTGCTCGATGGTGTCCTCGTTGTGGATGCCGGTGACGAGGCGCTCATAGGCGATGTGCAGAAGCGCCATGCCGGGCGCCTCATAGATGCCGCGGCTCTTGGCCTCGATGATGCGGTTCTCGATCTGGTCGCTCATGCCGAGACCATGACGACCGCCGATCGCGTTGGCTTCGAGGAACAGCGCGACGGGATCGGCGAAGGTCTGGCCGTTCAGCGCCGTGGGCTGGCCTTCCTCGAAACGCACCACGACCTTCTCGGCCTTCACGGCGCAATCGTCGCGCCAGAACGGCACGCCCATGATCGGGTTGACGATCTTGATGCCGCTGTCGAGGCTTTCGAGATCTTTTGCTTCATGCGTGGCGCCGAGCAGATTGCTGTCGGTCGAATAGGCCTTCTCGGCGCTCATCTTGTAGGCGAAGCCCTGCGCCGTCATGAACGCCGACATCTCGGCGCGGCCGCCGAGCTCGTCGATGAACTGCTGGTCGAGCCAGGGCTTGTAGATCTTCAGGCCGGGATTGGTGAGCAGGCCGTAACGGTAGAAGCGCTCGATGTCGTTGCCCTTGAAGGTCGAGCCGTCGCCCCAGATGTTGACGCCGTCTTCCTTCATCGCCGCGACCAGCATCGTGCCGGTGACGGCACGGCCGAGCGGCGTGGTGTTGAAATAGGTGATGCCGCCGGTCGAGATATGGAAGGCGCCGGACTGGATCGCGGCGATGCCCTCGTGGACCAGCTGCGTGCGGCAATCGACGAGCCGGGCCTTCTCGGCGCCGAACTCCATCGCCTTGCGCGGGATCTCATTGTAGTCGGCCTCGTCGGGCTGGCCGAGATTGGCGGTGTAGGCGTAGCAGCGCGCGCCCTTCTGCTTCATCCAGAGCAGCGCCGCGGAGGTGTCGAGGCCGCCCGAAAAAGCGATGCCGACTTTCTCACCCTTGGGCAGGCTTTTCAGGATCGTGGTCATGGGGCTTCCAATCGGGTCTCAAGGGGCTGATGTGAGGACGGATTGACCGCGCGAATAACAAATTTCGCGGGGCTCGGCACCCATTTAATGGCCTAAACGGACGGTTCGGCACTCGTCTTGCGGCCGAACAGGCGCTGGCGGAGCCGGTAGGCGGGCATGTTCAGCCGGGTCAGGGCGGCATCGACCGCCTCGTCGGAAAACCGGGTCCGCGGCCAGCGGTAAATCAGCGCGTAGGCAAACCAGATCACGACGAAGGTGACGAGGCCGGCGATTGAGACGTCGGTGAAGAAGTGCCCGCCAAAGGCCATGCGCAGCCCGCTCGTGACGGCGCCAAAGATCACGGCGGCGGCATAGGCGAGCGGCCGCCAGGCCGGCGGCGCCAGCGCGGCCGGCGCCAGCGTCCAGAACGCGGTCGCGCCTTCGCCCGAGAAGAACGAGCAATTGCGCGCGCAGCCGCCGCGCGGATCCCACCACGGCACGAATTGCTGGTCGCCGGCGAACTGCGTCACCACCACCGGGCGCGGCCGGCCCCAATAGGTCTTGAAGGTGAGGTTGGTGAGAATGCCGGCCGACAGGATGATCGTGACCAGCAGGAACACGATCGCGCGCCCCGACACCATCAAGGGCCGGTCGGGCCTGACCATCTTGACCACGAGCGCCACCAGCGACGGCAACACGAAGGCCCAGGCGACCCACATCGCAGCGTCGCGCGCGAAGCCGGCCCAATCGTTCAGCTTGAGCGGAAAGGTTTTCGTCTGGGGGTCGAAGAACAGCGAGGCGAGCTTGAGATCGAGCTCGGGATAGAGGCCGAAAACGACGCCGATCACGAGCCACAGCGAAAGGCCGATGAAGAGTCCGGTACGGTTCATGGCGCGCGGTTTAGCGGAGTGAGGCAGAGATGGAAACCCTTGCAGCGGTCATTCCGGATTGACGGCGTAAACTACGGCGCATCCGGCCTTGAATTCGACGGCAAAGGCGGAGGCGGCATGCGCGGAGGCGGCGGGATGCGCCAGGCACCGGCGTTGCGGCCGGCGATCAGCCAATAGACCACACCGGCGACGATGCCCGCGCCGGTCATGATCTCCAGATGACGCCGCACGATGCCCTCGAACTGAAACGTGTCGGAGTGGAACGGGACGAGGCCGAGATAGCAGGCGAGCCCGACGAGGCCGCCGCCGACGGCGTAAGCGAGCGCGCTGCGAATGTAGAGCGCCTCGGTGATCGCGACGATCACCATCGCCGGCACCAGTGCAAAGCCCGAGACGAAGATGAAGCCGAAGCCGAGCAGAACGTCGATCGTGCCCTGGTCGACGGGACCGGCGCCGAGATCGGCGAATTCCGGGAACAGCAGCGCGACAACGACGATCATGCCGCCGACGAAGCAGGCGGCGAGGAAGCCGATGAAGATGACGACGAGGCGGCCGATCAGGGACATGACGCGAAAGCCACCGTTGCCGTCATTGCGAGAGCGTCGCCGCCATCATCAATCCGTCATCGCCATGGCGCGCAGCGCCTGGCGTTCCCTGGCTGAGAGCTTCTCGGTCTCCGACTTGAGCTGGCCGCAGGCCGCAAGGATGTCGCGGCCGCGGGGGGTGCGCACCGGGGATGAATAGCCGGCGTTGAAGATGTATTCGGAGAATTTTTCGATCTGGTCCCAGTCCGAACACTCGTAAGCCGTGCCGGGCCAGGGATTGAACGGGATCAGATTGATCTTGGCGTGAATGCCCTTGAGCAGCTTCACCAGCAGCTTGGCATCGTCGAGCGAATCATTGACGCCCTTGAGCATCACATATTCGAAGGTGATGCGGCGCGCGTTCGATGCCCCGGGATAGTCGCGGCAGGCCTGCAGCAGCTCCTTGATCGGATATTTGCGGTTGAGCGGCACCAGCTCGTTGCGCAGCTCGTCGCGCACCGCATGCAGCGAGATCGCGAGCATGACGCCGATCTCTTCGCCGGCGCGCACGATGTTCGGCACCACGCCGGAGGTCGACAGCGTGATGCGGCGGCGGGAGATGCCGATGCCTTCATTGTCGCCGACGATCAGCAGCGCATCGCGCACCGCGTCGAAATTGTAGAGCGGCTCGCCCATGCCCATCATCACGATATTGGTGACGCGGCGCGTGCCGTCCTCGCGATCGGCCCAGTCGTTCAGGCGATCGCGCGCGACCATGATCTGGCCGACGATCTCGCCCGCCGTAAGGTTGCGCACCAGGCGCTGCGTGCCGGTGTGGCAGAACGAGCAATTCAGCGTGCAGCCGACCTGCGAGGAGACGCACAGCGTGCCGCGATCGGTCTCGGGGATGTAGACGCACTCGACTTCATGCGCCTTCTGAACATTGTCGCCGCTCGGCAAACGCAGCAGCCATTTGCGGGTGCCGTCGTTGGAGATCTGCTCGGCCACGACTTCGGGACGGTCGACCGTGAAATGCTGCGCGAGCTCGGCGCGAATGCCCTTCGAGATCGAGGTCATGTCGTCGAAGCTCTGGGCGCCGCGGAAATAGAGCCAGTGCCACAGCTGCTGCACCCGCATCTTGCGCTGCGCCGGCGCGACGCCGATCTCGCCGAGGCGATCGGCCAACCCCGTGCGCGACAGGCCGATCAGCGACGGCCTTGCCGGCGGCACATAGGTTTCGAGCGGAGTCTTCTCCACCAGGATTGCGTTGTGCGGCTCGGTCGTCGGTTGCATTGAATAGGCCCGATTGTGTTGTCGTTCCGGGGGCGATGCGAAGCATCGAACTATGGTGTGCAATTGCGCACCTGAGAACCTCAAGATTCCGGGTCTGGTCCTTCGGACCATCCCGGAATGACGGAAAGAAAATCTGGAACCGCCCCTATATAGCAACCGGAACCGCCGATTGCGACCTTCCCGCCGGCAGGCTTAACGCCTGCAATCCTGCGCGATCTTGTCGAGCGCCTGGGCGAGGCCCTTCAGCGAGAACGTGTCGGTCGTCTCGGTGCCCTTGGCCGAGACCCCCTTGACGACGAGGTCGGCGGATTTGCGCATGGCCTCGACCATCCGCTCCTCCTCGGCCGCGTTCTTGATCCAGAGGCCGTCGCCATGCGTATACATGGCAAAGGCGGCGCCGCCGACCTCGACCGAGGATTCCGAGCCCGGCTTCAGCGCATAGCCGATCATCACCGAGACTTCGTTGTTCACCTTCTCGGCCGGCCGGGTCGAGACGAAGGCATAGGCGGGATCGCGCGGCCGGTTCGGCGGGTTGGTCTTCGACGACGACGGCTTGGCCAGCGCGAAGCAGACCTTCTTGCCATTGGGCGTCGCCGAATAGGCGCCCCAGGTGCCGAACTGGCCGATCAGGGTCGGCTCCGCGCCACCTGCAACTGACGCGGGCGGTGCTGCCGGCTTGCTCTCCGGCTTTGCAGCCGATTTTGCGGTCGTGGGAGCAGGCGCGGCCGCCTTCGGTGCAGCGCTCTTGGGCGCCGGCTGCGCCCGCGCGGAATCGGCGATTCCACCGGCCATCACACCAGTCATCAAAGCTAAAATCAGCACCCGCCACATGCTGGAGTGGTTCCCTCAATATTGTGACTGGAAGATGGCCCGGCCGCGCTTTGTCCCCGCGGCAGGGATAGCCGGGAAAGTTCAATTTGGGAAGGCAGTTAGCGGTCTCAACCTTTGGATCGCGCGGCGCGCTGGGCGGCCCATTGCGCCTCGGTCCAGCCAAGCAAATCCTCGGCGCCTGAACTGCGCAAATGTGCGCCACCGTCAATGACGACCATCTCGCCATTGATGTAACCGGCGCGATCCGAGACCAGGAAGCTGGCGAGATCGGCAAGCTCGCCGTGCTCTCCGGTCCGGCCCAGCGGATTGCGCGCGGTCCAGCCTTCGTCCCGGCCTTCGGGGCGGAGCTGCCCCGACGCGCCGGCGGTCGGGAACGGACCCGGCGCGATGGCGACGGTGCGGATGCCCTTCGGCCCCCATTCCACGGCAAGACTTTTGGTCATCGCCAGCAGCGCCGACTTCGCCATCGCCGACGGCACGGTGAAGGCGCGGCCGGTGATGGTCGAGGTCGAGAGGATCGAGAGCACGACGCCGCCATGCTTGTCCTCGATCCAGCGCCTGCCGGCCGCAAGCGTGCAATACATCGCACCATGCAGCGTCGGCGCCAGGATCGCATCGGCCGCACGGAGCGACAGATGCTCGCTCTGTGCGATGAACGTGGCGGCAGCGTTGTTGACGAGGATATCGAGCGGCGCCTCGCGCCAGATCTGGTCCATCATGGTCTCGACGGCAACGCCGTCGCGGATATCGCAGGCGATGGTGGTGACCTTGCCATTGGTCTGTTCGCGCATCTCGGTTGCCGTGGCCTCGAGCCGGTCGCGCTTGCGGCCGCAGATCACGAGCTCGGCGCCAAGCGCAACGAAGCGGCGTCCCATCGCGGCGCCGAGACCCGAGCCACCGCCGGTGACGAGGATGCGCTTGTTCTCGAGCAGACCCGTTTCAAACATCGTTTGAATCCTTCTTCCGTCATTGCGAGCGCCGGGAAGCAATCCAGAGTCCGTGCCGCGGAAATAGCCTGGATTGCTTCGCTGCGTTCGCAATGACGAGGATAAGCCGGTGCGTGGCCGCAGACAAAGAATCCGGATTGTCGCCCGCGGCTAAATCCGGCAGAAACGGCCCAACTATAATTCCACTCGAAACGCTTCAGGTGCCGCCATGAAAGCCATCCTCTGCTCGCAATATTGCCAGCCCGACGATCTCGTGCTGGCCGAGGTGCCGGATCCGGTGGCGGGTCCCGGCGAGGCCGTGATCGCGATCAAAGCCGCGGCGCTGAATTTCTTCGACATCCTGATGATCCAGGGCAAGTACCAGATCAAGCCGCCGTTTCCGTTCTCGCCGGCCGCTGAAGTTGCCGGCGTGATCGAGAGCATCGGCGCGGGTGTGAGCGATCTGAAAGTCGGCGATCGCGTCGTCGCCTCCTGCGGCCACAACGGCGCGCGCGAGAAGATCGCGCTGCCTGCGGCATCCATCGTGAAGATTCCCGACAATCTCGATTACGACCGCGCCGCCGGCATCATCATCATCTACGGCACCGCGCTGCATGCGCTGGAGGATCGCGCCAGCCCGAAGCCGGGCGAGACGCTCGCGGTGCTGGGCGCGGCGGGCGGCACCGGCCTTGCCGCCTGCGAGCTCGGCAAGCTGATGGGGTTGAAGGTGATCGCCTGCGCCTCGTCGGACGAGAAGCTCGAATTCGCCAAAGCGCACGGCGCCGAGCTGACGCTGAACTACGCCAAGGAGGACCTGAAGGAAGGCCTGCGCAAGCTCACGGGCGGCAAGGGCGTCGACATCATCTTCGATCCCGTGGGTGGTGCGTATGCCGAACAGGCGCTGCGCTCGATCGCCTGGGAAGGCCGCTTCCTCGTCATCGGCTTTGCCGCCGGCGACATTCCGAAGATGCCGCTCAATCTCGCGCTGCTGAAGGGCTGCGACATCCGCGGCGTGTTCTGGGGCGCCTGGACCCGGCAGAATCCAGAGAAGAACCGCGCCAATCTCGAGAAGCTCGTGAAGTGGACGGCGGAAGGAAAGATCTCATCGCATGTCGATCGCACCTTCCCGCTGGCCCAGACCGCTGACGCACTGAAGGTGCTTGCGGGACGCCAAGCCATGGGCAAGGTGATTTTGCATCCGTGAGGTCATGCCGTGGCGAATGGTGTCGCGACGCCATCGCCACGAAGGGCCGCGGCGTACTGGATTCCCCGCCTTCGCGGGGAATGACAATGGTGGGTGTGGCTGAGACGGCAGCCGTTACGCCGCTTCCGCGTCCCCTTCCTCTACTCCACGCTTCAGCGCGGCACGGGCGGCTTCGCGGTGCTCGTTGGTGATATGACCGGCGACCATGCGGATGGCGGTGGCGAGCACGGCGGCGTCGTCGGCGAAGCCGAGGATCGGCATCACGTCGGCGACGAAGTCGAACGGCAGGATGAAATAGGCGATCGCCCCTAACAGCGAGGCCTGGACGTGGCGCGGCGTCTGCCGGTCGAACGCGCAATAGTAAGCCGCAAGCAGGTCTTCGGCGAATGGCAGATGCGAGGCGCCACGCTTCAGCTTGCGCCAGAAGCGGCGGCGCACGCTCTCGCGATCTTCCGCGAGCCGATCGGCCGGCTCGAAACCGACACTGTGTTCGGCAGCCATGTTCGATAAACTCCCCGTTCAGCCCCGAAGCGGCGGACCGCCGCATCCTGGCTGATCACAAGATGGGGATGTGGCCGGTCCCTGCAAGACGCCGGTAGGGTCTCAGCCTGCGATCGCGTTCATCGCCTTGGCCAGCGTGACGTCGAGCGCCGTGACGCCGCCGGCGTCGTGGGTCGACAGCACCACCTCCACCGTCTTGTAGACGTTACGCCATTCGGGATGGTGATCCATCTTCTCGGCGACCAGCGCGGCGCGGGTCATGAAGCCGAACGCCTCGTTGAAATCCTTGAAGATAAAGGTCTTGGCGATGGCATCCCGGCCTTGAACCTCGGTCCAGCCGGGCAATCCACCCAAAGCCTGCTTGCGCGCCTCCGCCGAGAGCCGTTCTGCCATGGTCATCTCCGTTCTTCAGGGGAACTTTACCCTAACACGGTGCTGACGCCCGGGTTCATACGGGGATTTCCGCCATCCGCTAACCATGACGGAGATGTAACCCCGCCGGACAAGAAATTTGCTACAATTGCGGGCGTAAATCGCCGGCCAAGATGAAACTGAGCCTCAAGCGCCTGTTTGGGAGATCGATGACCGGGGGATTGGACCTGGCCGAAGCGCCCTCTCCGCCTTCGCCGCGATCCACGGCGCGGAAGACCGCCTTGGTGACTCTCGCATTCGTGCTCGCGATCGTCGGCGCGCTCGCCGGCGGCTATTACTTCGCAATGCGGCCCTTTGCGCTGAGGATCGCGGTCGGCCCCGCCAACAGCGATGACGTCAAGGTCGTGCAGGCGCTGACGCAGGCCTTCACGCAGAACAAGAGCCAGGTGCGGCTGCGGCCGATCCAGACCGACGGCGCCACGGCCAGCGCAAATGCGCTCGCGGAAGGCAAGGTCGATCTCGCCATCGTGCGCGGCGACGTCGATGTTCCCAAGAACGCGCAAGCGGTCGCGACCCTGCGCAAGAACGTCGTGGTGCTGTGGTCGGTGCCTGGCAAGGGCAAGAAGCGCGGCGCGAAGATCACCAAGATCTCGCAGCTCGCCGGCCACCGCGTCGGCGTGGTCGGCCGCACCCAGGCCAACGTCAATCTGCTCAAGGTGATCCTGCAGCAATACGGTGTCGATCCCGCCAAGGTCGAGATCGTGCAATTCCCGGCCAACGAAGTTGCCGAGGCGATCAAGGGCCAGAAGGCGGACGTCTATCTCGCGGCGGGCCCGGTCAACAGCAAGATCACGGCGGATGCGATCGCCGCCACCACCAAGGATTTCGGCGCGCCCAGCTTCATCGCGATCGATTCGGCGGACGCGATCGCGCAGAACCATCCGGTCTACGAAGCATCCGAGATTCCCGCCGGCACCTATGGTGGCTCGCCGGCCCGCCCCGAGGACGAGGTCAAGACCGTCAGCTTCTCGCACCACATCGTGGCGCGCAAAGGCGTGTCCGAAACCACCATCGCGGCGTTCACACGCCAGCTCTTCGCGGTGCGCCAGCAATTGGTGGCGGAATTCCCGCTCGCGGCGAAGATCGAAACGCCTGATACCGACAAGGATGCGGTGATCCCCGTGCATCCCGGCGCGGCCGCCTTCGTCGACGGCGAGGAAAAGACCTTCCTCGACAAATACAGCGATTACATCTGGTGGGGCCTGATGGCGCTCTCCGCCATGGGCTCGATCGGCGCCTGGTTCGCCGGCTATCTGAAGAAGGACGAGCGCGACAACAACAGCCATCTGCGCGAACGGCTGCTGGACATGATCGCGACCGCGCGCAAATGCGAGACGACCGAGGAGCTCGACCAGATGCAGGCCGAGGCCGACGAGATCCTGCGCGATACGCTGCGCTGCTTCGATCACGGCGCGATCGAGGAGGGCTCGCTCACTGCCTTCAACATCGCGCTGGATCAGTTCCACGCCGCCGTCGCCGACCGCAAGACGGTGCTGTTCAGCCTGCCGCAGAACCTGCAACGCGCGGGCGCGCAGTTCCGGGCCGCCGGCAACGCGTAAGCCCTCGCGCGCGTAATCGCTGCGTCACATTGCCTCAATATAGCTCCTCGTGTCATTCCGGGGCGATACGCCAGTATCGAACCCGGAATCCATCGCGCCGCATTCGCGAGGAGACATGGATTCTCAGGTGCGCAATTGCGCACCATAGCTCGCGCTACGCACGCCCCGGAATGACGGCCTCTTCTGCAAGCTCGGATTTGGAGCCAACCTCCATGCACATCAAATTCTCCCGCCGCCGCTTCCTCACCACCGGCGCCGGTGCGCTCGGCACGATCGCGATGCCCTATCCGTCGCGCGCGGCCGATCGGCCGGCGGTGACGCACGGCGTCCAGTCGGGCGACGTCACGGTCGATGGCGGCGTGGTGTGGGCACGCACCGACCGGCCCGCGCAGATGCTGGTCGAGGTGGCAACGACCGAGTCTTTCAAGAATGCCCGGGCGCTGCCGCCGATCACGGCGCTCCCCGAGAGCGACTTCACCGCAAAGATGCTGATCGAGAACCTGCCGGGCGGCCAGGACATCTTTTACCGCGTCCGCTTCCGCGATCTCTCGCACAGCGCGGTCGAGGGCGAGGCGGTCGTCGGCCGTTTCCGCACCGCGCCGGCCGACCGCCGCGACGTCAGCTTCGTCTGGGGCGGCGACGTTGCGGGCCAGGGCTGGGGCATCAACCCCGACGACGGCGGCATGTTCACCTTCTCGGCGATGCGCACGCACCGGCCGGACTTCTTCCTGCATTCCGGCGACGCCATCTACGCCGACGGCCCGATCCAATCCGAAGTGAAGCTCGCCGACGGCAAGATCTGGAAGAACCTCACCATTCCCGAGAAGGCCAAGGTCGCCGAGACGCTGGACGAGTTCCGCGCCGCGCACAAATACAATCTCACCGACGGCAATCTTCGCGCCTTCAATGCCGAGGTGCCGATCTTCGTGCAGTGGGACGACCACGAGGTGACCAACAACTGGTCACTGTCGAAGGATCTGCCGGCGACCTATAAGGAACGCAATATCGCGCTGCTCGCCGCGCGCGCGGGCCGCGCCTTCCACGAGATGTATCCGCTGCGCGAGAGCATCAACGAGCCCGGCCGGGTCTATCGCCAGATTGCCTACGGCCCGCATCTCGACGTGTTCGTGCTCGACGAGCGCAGCTATCGCGGCGCGAACGGCCCGAATCTGGAAACGGAATACGGCCCCGCCAGCTATTTCCTCGGGCCGGACCAGATCGCCTGGCTGAAGCGCGGCCTCATCAATTCGCGCGCGACCTGGAAGGTGATCGCCTCCGACATGCCGCTGAGCCTCGTCGTGTCGGACACGCCGAAAGGCGGCTCGGAAGCCATCGCGCAAGGCGACGGTCCGGTGCGCGGCCGCGAATTCGAGATCGCCGACATCCTGCGCTTCATCAAGATGGCGCCGATCAGCAACACGGTCTGGCTGACCGCCGACGTGCACTACGCCGCCGCGCATTATTACGATCCGAACAAGGCGCAATTCCAGGAGTTCGAGCCGTTCTGGGAATTCGTCTCGGGCCCGCTGCATGCCGGCACATTCGGTCCGGCCGCGCTCGACAACACCTTTGGACCCGAGGTGCGCTTCGTCAAGGCGCCCGGCAAGGACAGCCAGAACCTGCCGCCGTCCGCCGGCATGCAGTTCTTCGGTCACGTCAAGATCGACGGCGCCTCCGGCCAGATGACGGTAACGCTGCGCGACCGCGCCGATGTCGCGCTGTGGTCGACCACGCTCGATCCGAAGCCAAGCTGACTGTTGCAGCTTCTCCTTCGCCGGAGAACGCTCTAACCGGTGGCGCGCAGCTTCAGCGCCGCCTCCAGGGCGTCGCTCGAACACGGCTTCTGCAGCCGGGGCTGGCCGGAGAATTCGGGCGGAATGCGCGCTTCGGCACCGTAGCCGGTGACGAAGACGAACGGGATCTTCAGCGCGACCAGCCGCTCGGCGACCGCAAAGCTCGTCTCGCGGACCAGCTCGACATCGAGCAGCGCGAAGTCCGGCGCACGCTCCGAAATGGCGTTCAGCGCCTGGGTTACCGAGCCGACAGTCCGCACATTCGTCACGCCGAAGCCGAGCAGCCGGTCCTCGAAATCGATCGCGATGATCGGGTCGTCTTCGACAATCAGAACGTCAGCCGGCCAGCCTGTGCCATCGGGAACTACGGGTGTCATGATCGGATCTTGGTGCGGGGGTTTTGGATCAGGACAGCCGCGACACGATGCCTGCGCACAGCGCATCGAAGGGTTCCCGGAACGAAACCCACCACATCGCCGTTTCCTAGTCTGTCCACTTGTGCACACAGGATCTTGACGGAACTCGCTAGGGTAGGGAGGAGGATGGGAGTTCACGATGGATGCGCGTATCGGCAAGACAATCGAGGCCGAGAGCCGGCCGGCCAACAATTTGTTGCGGCGTTTGAGCCAGGCGGACTACGCCCTGCTTGCGCCGCATGTGACGGTCGAGACCGCCGCGGCCAATCAATTGCTCTACAGTCCCGGCGATGACGTCCAGGTCGTCCACTTCCCCTGCGGACCGGCGCTCGCGACCTTTCTCGTTCCCAACGAGGACGGCCGCGACGTCGAAACCATCCTGGTCGGCCGCGAGGGCGCGGTGGGCGGCATCGTCAGCGAGGGATACTTGCCGGCCTATACCCGGATCTGCGTGAAATTCGGCGGGCCGTTCGCGCGCATTCATGTCGCCAAGCTGGAAGCGGCCAAGCTGCGCTCGGCGTCGCTGCGCAACATCTTCGCCCGCTATGCCGATTGCATGCTGGCCCAGATCTTCCAGTCGACCGCCTGCAACGCGATCCATTCGATCGAGCAACGCACCGCCAAATGGATTTTGGCGGCGATGGAGCGGACCGGCGACGAGAGCAGCGTGCCGCTGACCCACGAGCAGCTTGCGACACTGCTCGGCGTTGGCCGCTCCTATGCCAGCCGCGTGCTTCAGTCGTTCAAGGCAGAACGGATTCTCGACACGCGGCGCGGCTCGATCCTGGTCCTCAACCGCGACGGCCTGAGGCTTCGCGCCTGCCTGTGCAACGACGCGGTGAAGATGCACTTCGAAGAGGTGCTGCGCGGCGTCTACCCGACCGAGGAGCGGGAGGCGGGGTAGCGGCTTCTTCCCACTATCCCGCACCGCCTGAACCTGCGCTAGTATCCCCGGCATGAGCGGGGCTTTGCTGCACACTATCTTCGACATCCTGGCGTGGCTGGCGGCGGCCGCCGCCGTCTGGTGGCTGTCGCGACAACGCCTGCAGTTTCCGGCGCAATCCTTCCAGCTGCCGTATGTCGCCGCGCTGGTGTTCGGCGCCGGCCTCGGCGCCTATCTGTTCGGCTCCGCCAATCTCTGGCTGTCGGGCCAGAGCGGCATTGCGCGCTCGGTCGAGGGCGCGCTGGCGGGCGGCATCGTGGCGATCGAGCTCTATAAATGGACGGCCGGCATCACCTTGCGCACCGGCGCGCGGTTTGCGCTGCCGCTGGCCGTCGGCATCGCGATCGGCCGGCTCGGCTGCTACTTCGCGGGCCTCGACGACTTCACCTATGGCACGCCAACATCGCTGCCCTGGGGCCATGATTTCGGCGACGGCGTTCTGCGTCATCCCGTGCAACTCTACGAGAGCGCGGCCATGGCCGTGTTTGCCCTCATCTATGTGCTGGCAGTCTTGAACCGGAACGCGTTTGTAATCACCAATGGTTTCTACCTGGCGCTCGCCTATTATGGAGCGCAACGCTTTCTATGGGAATTCCTCAAGCCCTACGGCGCGCTGATCGGCCCCCTCACCCTGTTTCACCTGCTGTCGCTGTCCATCCTGCTCTACGCCGGCGTCATGCTGGCGACGACGCCCAAAGCGAGACCTTTGCAGAATGAGTTATTTGCATGAACGCGCCGTTGCGTAGATCGCGCCCCTATATTTTCTGGGGCCAGACCCAATCTCTCTGCGAGACCTGCCTGAAGCTGGTGCCGACGAAGATCCAGATCCTGGACAACGAGGTCTGGTACGAAAAGCGTTGCAGGGAGCACGGTGTCCAGTCGACCCTGGTCTCGACGGACGCCGCCTATTGGCGCCTGTGTAAGGACTTCATCAAGCCCGGCGACCGGCCGCTGCAATTCCAGCAGCGCACGGAGTTCGGCTGTCCCTATGATTGCGGTCTCTGCCCCGACCACGAGCAGCATTCCTGCCTGGCGCTGATCGAGATCACCGAGCACTGCAACCTCACCTGCCCGGTCTGCTTCGCAGAATCGTCGCCGGCGCGAACGAAATTCACCCCGCTCGCGACCATCGAAAAAATGCTCGACGCGCTGGTCGCGAGCGAGGGCGAGCCCGATCTCGTGCAGATCTCAGGCGGCGAGCCGACGCTGCATCCGGACTTCTTCGCGATCCTCGACGCTGTGCGCGCACGCCCGATCCGCCACGTCATGATCAACACCAACGGCCTGCGCATCGCTCGCGAAAAGGATTTCGTGGCGCGGCTGGCCGAGAACAAGCGTGGCCTTGAGGTCTATCTCCAGTTCGATTCGCTGCAGCGCGACGCGCTCATCAATCTGCGCGGCGCGGACTTGCGCAAGATCCGCCAGCAGGCGCTGGAAAATCTCGAGCATTTTGGCGTATCGACCACGCTGGTGGCGACCATCAAGCGCGGCGTCAACGATGCCGAGATCGGCGACATCGTCCGCCACGCACTCACCTGGACATGCGTGCGCGGCGTCACCTTGCAGCCCGTGCAGGACGCCGGCCGCAACGACGATTTCGACGAGAAGACCGACCGCATCATGCTGTCGGAGATCCGCAAGCGCGTGATCGAAACCGGCGTGTTCGGCGACAAGGACATGATCCCGCTGCCGTGCAATCCCGAGAGCATCTCGATCGGCTATGGCCTGCGCAATGGCGAGAAGGTGCTGCCGTTGACCTCGCTGATCCCGCAGGAGCAGCTCGTCGCGGTGATGCCCAACACGATAAGCCCGGAGAAATACCCGGTGCTGCGGGAAAAATTCGTCGATCTGTTCTCGCTGTCGTCGGGCCCGCTCAACACGAGCGAGCGCGTCTGCGAACTCTTGTGCTGCCTGCCGAGCTTCCAGGTGCCGGACGGGCTGTCTTACGAGAACGTCTTCCGCGTCACCATCGTGCAGTTCCTCGACCGCTTCAATTTCTGCGTCGGCAACGTCAAGCGCAGCTGCATCCATTTCGTGACGGAGCAGGGGGCGATCATTCCGTTCGACACCTACAATTTGTTCTACCGCAACGGCAAGATCGACGGCATCCGCGCCGAGTTGGCCGGCGAAACCTATCGGGACGCCGGGCAGCGTGAGGAGATGCCGCGTTGAGCGAGACGCCTTCACCTCCAGCGTCGCGGAGCGGATGTGTCACCGCGTTCATGGTAATGTGCGGGGTGATCCTGCTGCTCCCCGGCATCTGCGCCCTGATCTTTGCCTTCGACCAGACCCAGTCGTCACACTTCGACACCCGTTTCATCCCCGTCCTCGTGCTTGCAATGCTGGTGGCCTTTGCCGGCGTGATGTTGATCAGGGCAGCGAGAAAGAGACCATGAGCGATTCCAGCCCCACCCCACCGGCAGTGCCTCCACAGATCCAGCAACCGCGCAGCGGCTGCCTGACCGCACTGATGGCGATCGCCGGGATCTTCATGCTGCTGCCGGGACTCTGCGCGCTCCTGTTCGGCGGAATGTCGGTGGTCGAGGGTGGCCAGATCCCCTCCGACATCGCCTCGCTGGTCTTTTTGGGGTTGGTCATCGGCATCGGAGGCGTCGTCATGATCTGGGCGGCCATCGTGGGCCGAAAGGCCCCGCCGGCCCGGAATGGGAGCTAACCCCCGGGGATTCCCGGACAAAATTCAGTCAACCAAGGCCCAAAGAACGCATTGTTTTTTGGCCGTTTTTGCATATATTGCGCCGCAACGCGTAAGGTGCCCGGTCTGATATGGCCGGGCTTCCTTTTTGGGCAGAAAGCGCCCCGTTTCCAGTCTTCCAGCGTTGTTTCGAGAAGAGGTCCCGGTCTGACCGGCGAGATCGCGCTTAACCCATTGTTCGACCGCAAAGAAGCTCATCCATGAATCTTCGTAACGTCGCCATCATCGCCCACGTCGACCACGGCAAGACGACCCTCGTCGACAAGCTCCTCCAGCAGTCCGGCACGTTCCGCGAGAACCAGAAGGTGACGGATCGCGCCATGGACTCCAACGATCTGGAGCGCGAGCGCGGCATCACCATTCTGGCCAAGGCGGCCTCGGTGCAGTGGAAAGACACCCGCATCAACATCGTCGACACCCCCGGCCACGCCGATTTCGGCGGTGAGGTCGAGCGCATCCTGAACATGGTGGATGGCGCCCTGGTGCTGGTCGACGCCGCCGAAGGCCCGCTGCCGCAGACCAAGTTCGTGGTCTCCAAGGCGCTCAAGGTCGGCCTCAAGCCGATCGTCGTCATCAACAAGGTCGACCGGCCCGACGCGCGCCCGACCGAAGTCATCAACGAGGTGTTCGACCTGTTCGCGGCACTCGATGCCAGCGAGGAGCAGCTCGACTTCCCAATCCTCTACGGGTCGGCCAAGCAGGGCTGGATGGCCGACAGCCCGGAGGGTCCGAAAGACAAGGGCATGGAGCCGCTGTTCGACCTGATCCTGCGCCACGTCGCACCGCCGAAGGTCGAGGAGGGTCCGTTCAAGATGATCGGCACCATTCTGGAAGCCAACCCCTATCTCGGCCGCATCATCACCGGCCGCATCTCGTCCGGCGTGCTCAAGCCAAACCAGCAAGTCAAGGTGCTGAACGCCGAGGGCAAGCTGGTCGAGTCCGGGCGCATCACCAAGATCCTGGCGTTCCGCGGCCTCGAGCGCACGCCGCTCGATGAAGCCGAAGCCGGCGACATCGTCGCCATTGCCGGCCTGACCAAGGGCACCGTCGCCGACACCTTCTGCGACCCGACCGTCGAGGTGCCGCTGCCGGCACAGCCGATCGATCCGCCGACCGTCTCGATGTCGTTCATCGTCAACAACTCCCCGCTCGCCGGCACCGAAGGCGACAAGGTGACGAGCCGCATGATCCGCGACCGTCTGCTGCGCGAGGCCGAAGGCAATGTCGCGCTGCGCGTGGTGGAAGCCGCGGACAAGGACGCGATGGAAGTCTCGGGCCGCGGCGAATTGCAGCTCGCGATCCTGATCGAGACCATGCGCCGCGAGGGCTTCGAGCTCTCGGTGTCGCGTCCGCGCGTCGTCTACCAGAAGGACGAAGCCACCGGCGGCGCCCTGGAGCCGATCGAGGAAGTCGTGATCGACGTCGACGAGGAGCATTCCGGCGTCGTCGTGCAGAAGATGAGCGAGCGCAAGTCCGAGCTGATCGAGATGAAGCCCTCCGGCGGCAACCGCCAGCGCCTGGTGTTCTACGCGCCGACCCGCGGCCTGATCGGCTACCAGGGCGAACTGCTCACCGACACCCGCGGCACCGCGATCATGAACCGCCTGTTCCACGGCTATGCGCCGTACAAGGGTGAGATCCAGGGCCGCCGCAACGGCGTGCTGATCTCCAACGACCAGGGCGAAGCGGTGGCCTACGCCATGTTCAAGCTGGAGGATCGCGGCCCGATGATGATCGAGCCGGGCTGGAAGGTCTACAAGGGCATGATCGTCGGCGAGCACACCCGCGACAACGATCTCGAGATCAACGTGCTCAAGGGCAAGCAGCTCACCAACATCCGCACGACGTCGAAGGACGAAGCCGTGCGCCTGACCCCACCGATCCGCATGACGCTGGAAAAGGCGCTCGCCTATATTGAGGACGACGAGCTCGTCGAGGTCACCCCGAAGTCGATCCGCCTGCGCAAGAAGCACCTCGACCCGAACGAGCGCAAGCGCGCGGAAAAGGCCAAGGAAGCGGTGGCGTAAGCCACCTCTCGCGTGCCCCGGACGCGGCGCAGCGCGATAGCGGTGCGCTGCCGAGCCGGGGCCCAGACGTTCTCCCTCCTGCACATCACCATGGGTCCCGGCTCTGCGGAGCGGCGTCACACGCCGCACCGCGTCCGGGACACGAGATCGGCATATCCGTCCGGCTTCAGCACATCCAGCGAACGTGCTAGAGCCGACCCATGTCGCTTCCCTCCTCCGTCGACGTCGCGATCATCGGCGCCGGTGCCGCCGGCCTCGGTGCGGCGCATGCGCTGGCGGGCTCCGGCCTCTCGGTGATGGTGCTCGAGGCGCGTGACAGGCTCGGTGGCCGGGCCTGGACGGTGCAGGCCTCGCCCGAGGTCACATTCGACGTCGGCTGCGGCTGGCTGCATTCGGCAGACAAGAACTCCTTCGTCCCCATCGCGCAGCAGCTCGGTTTCGAGCTCAACAAGGACCTGCCGCCGTGGCGCGAGCGCGCCTATGGCAACGCGTTTCCGCAAGTCGAGCGCGACGATTTCATGCGCGCGATGGACGCGTTCTATGAGCGCCTCTGGCAGGCCGCGCACAGAGGCAAGGACGAGCCCGCGAGCATGAGCCTCGACGTGGGCAATCGCTGGAATCCCATGATCGACGCGATCTCGACCTACATCAACGGCTGCGAGCTCAAGGACATGTCGACGCTGGATTGGGACGCCTACGAGGACACCGGCCTCAACTGGCGCGTCCGCCGCGGCTATGGCGCGCTTGTGTCGGCCTACGGCGCGCCCTGCCCGGTGGCGTTGAGCTGCAACGTCACCCTGATCGATCATTCCGATAGGCGCATCCGCATCGAAACATCGCAGGGCAGGCTGACCGCCGACAAGGCGATCGTCACCGTGCCGACCAATCTGCTCGCCGATGAGACGATGCGCTTCTCACCGCCGCTGCCGTCCAAGGTCAATGCCGCCGCCGGCCTGCCGCTCGGCGTCGACGACAAGGTGATGCTGGCGCTCGAGGGCGCTGAAGCTTTTCCGAAGGACGGCAATTTGCGCGGCGCCACCATGCGCACCGAGATGGGCACCTATCACATCCGCCCGTTCGGCCAGCCCTGCATCGAAGGCTTTTTCGGCGGCAGCTTTGCCCGCGCGCTGGAGGATTCCGGCGAAGGCGCCATCGCCGCGCAGGCGATCAGCGAGATCGCGGGCTTTCTCGGCAATGATATCAGGCGCAAGCTGAAGCCGCTGTACGAGTCGCGCTGGGCGCACGACCCCTTTGCGCGCGGCTCCTATTCGCACGCGCTGCCCGGCCACGCCGGCGATCGTGCGGTGCTGGCAGCGCCGGTGGATGGACGGCTGTTCTTTGCCGGCGAGGCGACCTCGCCGGAGTTCTTCACGACAGCGCACGGGGCGAGGGACAGCGGCGAGCGGGCGGCGAAGGAAGTGCTGGCGGCGATAGGGAAGCGCTAGCTTCCCTACCAATGTCGTCCCGGCGAACGCCGGACGACACCAATCATGTGGCGTGGCTATCGCGTCACTCGATCACCCGCGCCCGCAGATCAGCATCGGGCACGAAGCACGCATCGTATTTCCCAAAAATGCGATAGCGGTTGCGCGCCACGAGGCTATAGACGGCGTCCCGCAGCGGCTTCGGCACGGCGAACAACGCGCGCACCCAGCTCCAGCCTGGAAGCTGCGACAGCACCGTCAGCGCGGCATCGGACTTCATGAAGACCTCCCCGCCATGAACGACCGCGTTGGTATCGGGATCATGGGGATCGATGCCGAAGGTGCGCGCGAGCCGGGCGCCGTAATCCGACTGGATCGGCGTGAAGCGAAACCGCCTCGCCGTGTCGCGCGCGGCAACGAAGCGGACCCAGCGCGAGCAGAAGATGCAGACGCCGTCGAACAGGATCACGTCATCGTCGGGCCATCTACTCATCAGACTCTCTTTTTGACGCGTTGTCTTCACGCGAAGCCGGAATTCCACTTCGCTCGAAGACGCTACCGGTTATCCAGCATCAGCAGTGCGACGAGCATCAGCACGATCGCCGGTCCCGTCTTCACCAGCGCACCGAGCGGTTCGATCCAGAGATCTGGCGTCAGGATCGCCGCGCCGACCATATAGCCGAGCGAAGCCATGATACCCGCGGCGAGCCCGATTGCCGCCGTGCGGCGGACGGCGATCAGCACGCCGATGCTCATGTCCATCAAGCTGGTACCGATGGTGATGGGATCGACCAGCGCCGGTGGAAAGTTGTGCGCCGTCAGGATGCCGGCGGCGGCACGATA